>JBFEYO010000087.1:0-8872 GCA_041562075.1 Sulfurimonadaceae bacterium
ATTTTGATATGTTTTTACAGTGCCACACTCCTTTTCGCGGAGGTGAACGTAAGCGTGGACAGGGATCAGGTAAGTCGGGGTGAACGAGTAACCTTTACCCTGCGGGTTGCGGGAACACATGCCGTTGATATCCCTCCTGTGGAACGTCTTTGCGGGGTGGATATTGAAGGACGGATGCAGAGCCAAAAGACGGTCATCAGTAACGGTAAACGACTTCAGGAACTCTCCTTGGATTATACTTTTATGCCTTCGAAGTCCTGTGTCATTGAGCCGTTTGATGTCACGGTGGATGGAAAGATAGAACAGACCAGGGCGATACCCATAGAAGTCTCTAAAATCTCCATTCAAAAGGATGACCCTTTTATTGTGGGCTTGATGACACCCAAGACATCGGTATATGTTGGCGAGCCCTTTGAAATGCGTGTGGATCTCAAGTCCCGTCAAAATGTAGAAGCCTTGGCTGAGTCTATCTCCCTTCCCGAGAGTAAAAACCTCTGGATAAAGAGCGAGCAAAAGGGACAAGGACATATCAAAGACCGTTACAAGAACCGAACCAATCGTTATGCTCTGAGTGCTCAGCAAAGTGGAAAACTGACGCTTGGACCCTTGCGCTGGGACCTGAAGGTACGCTCGCAGGGACGGGATATTTGGGGAACATGGCTGGCACGCTCGAAAACCCATACCGTTTTCTCCAATGAGATAGAGATGGAGGTCAAGCCCCTGCCTGATGGCATCACTCTGGTAGGTGATCTGCAGATCGAAGCTCAGGTAGATAAGACAGAGGTGAATGCCGGTGAGGCGGTGAATGTGACCATCAGCCTCAAGGGGCGGGCCAATGTTGAAGATATTTCTCCTTTTGAGATACATGTAGACGGGGCACAGGCCTTTAATGAAGAGCCTAAGATCAATCATTATCTTGAATCGGAGCATTATTTTGGGACCTTTTCGCAAAAATCTGCTTTGGTAGCGGAGCATGATTTTACTATCCCGGAATTCACGCTTTCTTATATGGATGTAGAAAGTGATACGGTCAAGACGATCTCAACCAAACCTATTCCTATCCGTGTCTTGAATACTACGGCTAAAAAAGAAGAGCCTCTCAAGATCTCACGCCCAAAAGCGGCACCTGAAGCAGTTGTCACCCAGAAGAGTGGATTGAGTATATTGCAGGGAGCATTGATCTTACTCTTAGGGATGTTACTGGGAGTAGTATTGGCATTGATACCATGGAGAGGCCTTAGAACTTCAAAAAAAGGCCAGGGTAAAAAAGTCCCTGCTAAGGTGTCCAAGGAGGTCTTGCAGTTACTGATGGCTCATATGGCTGAGGACAGGGAGATCGAGCGCTTGGTCAAAGAGCTTTCCGAAAATCTTTATGAGGGAGCATCTCATAGCATTGATATGAAACGTCTAAAAGAGATTATAAAGCGTTTGCAGGTTTAGTACATTCATTACAGAGGTCAATTAATTCAAAAATCAAAGCAAATCTTTGAGAGAGGTTTGTTATGATGTACCTTAAAAGGAGAGGTTATGGAAATACCCAGTTATGTATTCCAATCACCCTATCCCTCTGCGGTACAGGTGGGCCGGCCTGATCCTCAGGCGCAGATTCAAGAGGAGCAGAATGTAGCAGTTGATGCTCTTTCGAAAGGGAGTAATGATACCCTTAAAAAAGCGCAAGAGTATCAGTTTCAGTCTGTCTCTTCAGTGAATGTGGCCGTCAGTTCGACCGATCGTGGGGTGAGTGGGTCTTTACAGACATTTTCCACACTGAATGCCCAGGTTCAGGGACTTGAAGCATACGGTAGTTAGGTACTTTTTATCGCAGGATATTGTGAAGGGAATTGGCATCCTTCATCTTACTATCCAGGTTTTCCCATTCCTCGTTTTGCACCATTTTTTTCATGGCCTCCAGCTCTTTTTCAAAATAACTCAAAGAGTCTAGCAGGTGGGTTTTGTTCTGTCTGAAGATATCTCCCCACATATTCGGTGATGATTTGGCCAGACGGCTCATTGAACGAAATCCCCCGGCGGCAAGGTTGAGAATATTCTCGTGTTCTTCATGCTGTAGCACGGCATTTGCCAGGGAGTAGGAAATGAGGTGGGGCATATGGGAGATAAAGGCGACATGCAGGTCATGTTCATGGGCTTTCATATAGACCAGTTTCATATGGATCTGTGAAAACAGACGAACGGCAGTCTCCTGTTGATGCTCTCCGGAGTTTTCCAGGTCGCAAAGTACGACGACTTTCTCGTGATAAAGCTCATCCAGAGCGGCCGATGGACCAAACTTTTCTGTCCCGGTCATAGGGTGGGCGGCAACCACGTTTTTACGTAGGTTCTGGGGAATGGATTTGACGATTTTTTCCTTGGTAGAGCCCAGGTCGATGATGGTCGTCTTTTCATCAACACCCTGCAAATCCTTCAAACAGGCTATGATCCCGTCAACGGGAATGGCCAAAATGATGATATCCGCTTTTTTTATAGTATCAAAACTGGCAATCTCATCTACAAGATTGAGCTGCAAGGCCTCTTTTTCATGTTCTTTGTTGTGATCGTATCCGATGACGCTGCTGATCATGGAGAGCTTTTTAATCGCGATAGCTAAGGAGCCTCCCATAAGGCCTAGACCGATAATTCCTGCTGTCATATATTGTCTTTGTAATTTAAATTAAGCGCATTATAGCAAAGTTGGTATAATTGCAAAAAATTGATAGAGGATAGTCTATGTCATATGCCCATCTGTTTAAAGAAGATAAGATCCTATGTTCATGTAATCACATTACCATTGGTGAGGCGGTTGCTTACATCAAGGAAAATAATATTCAAAGCGTAGAAGAGTGGATGGAATCCGACGAGCCTGTGGGGAATAAGTGTGAGGCTTGTATAGAAGAGGGGACGGAAAATGATGGCGTGACCTTGGCAGTTATTCTGGCTCAGGTGAAGCAAGGAAAGCTTTAGCTTCTTTAGTAAAACTTTAGTTTCTTTAGTGAAACTGTAGGCCCTCTTTAGAGTTCTACGCCCTTCATAAATTCGGTGATATGCTGCTGGAAGTCTTCCATAAGCAGTGTCGGAGTGCGCTTTTTGTTATAGATCAAAGAGAAGTCACGCATAAAGCGGTGGTTTTTGATAGGAATATGAAAGAGTTTTTGCTCCTGAAGTTCATTAAACACCGAGATATAGGGGAGACAGCTGATATATCGCTTGTCCAGAAATAAAAAATTTTTAATCGCTTCGGTCTGTTCCAGTTCTAAGATGATATTGAGCTCTTTGTCAACGGGTTTGATCTGATTCAAAAAGACCGAACGGGTTCCGGAACCTTTTTCCCTGAGGATCCATTTTCTGTCAGCCAGTTGATCAATATAATGTGGATCTTGAAGGCTGTCGTCGGAGCTAACGACGATCAGTTCATCAGGGGCGATAATCTGCTGTTGCAAGTGGGAGGACTGTACGTTTCCTTCGATCAGCCCCAGGTCAATCTCCCCATTCTCAATGAGGGCAACGATCTCTTCCGTATTGGCCATTTTCATGTTGATAGAGACCTCTGATCGCTCTTGCATATAAGAGGTCATAAGCTGAGGCATCAGATAGTGCGCCGTTGTAAGACTGGCTCCAACATTGATCTCTCCGCGTAGATGGTTTTGGGTAAAGGTCTGATGCAGGTTTTTCAGCTCAAGATAGAGGGGCTGTACCTCTTTGAGAAAAAGGCGTCCTCGCTCATTCAGAACGAGTTTCTTCCCGATACGTTCAAAAAGCTTCTCATCCAGATGGTTTTCTAGCTCTTTAAGGGCCATGGAAATAGCCGATTGGCTCATCTTGTATTCTGTGGCTACTTCGATCAAGGTTCGAGACTTGGATACGGCGATAAACAGCTCGATCTGACGAAGAGAAAACATGAAAAACCTTCAGATAACTTTTTTTGAATATTATATCATTTTTATTTAATTTTTTTGAAGGTACAGAGTGTGCTATCATTTCAGTATTAAAAACATAAGGAAGCGAAAACTATGCAAAGACGCGATTTTTTCAAAAAGTCATTTGTAGCAGCAGGTGCTGTGGCGGTGGGAAGTTCTCTCGAAGCGGCATCCCAACCTAAAATAGGGCAGAAGATCTCGGAGGTTGCCTTTCCTCAAAAACGTCCGATGATCACCTATTCGGACAGACCACCTTTATTGGAATCTCCAAAAAGCGTGTTCTCTCAGGTTATCACGCCAAACGATCAATTCTTTGTCCGTTGGCATATGCCTGAGATCCCAACACATGTGGATCTTAAAGACTACAGACTGAAAGTAGACGGGGAAGTTGAGCATGAGCTTTCCTTTACCCTGGATCAACTAAAGTCTGAGTTTGAGCCGGTAGAAGTAACGGCGGTACTGCAGTGTGGTGGTAACGGTCGTTCTGCTTTCTCTCCTATCGCAGGTGGTATCCAGTGGGGGAACGGTGCCGTCGGTAATGCGACATGGAAGGGTGCGAGACTTAAGGATATTCTTGATCGTGCCGGCTTGAAGCATGAAGACTTCTGGATCAGTTTCTATGGTCTTGACAAGGCTGCGTATTACAAAACACCGAACTTTATCCGTGAGATGCATCATACGGAACTTGATCACCACGTGATCGTTGCCTATGAGATGAATGGAGAAGAACTTCCTTACCTAAACGGTTATCCGGTACGTCTGATTATTCCTGGGTATTATTCAGATTCATGGGTAAAGATGCTTTCTAATCTGACCGTCACCAAAAAATATAAAGAACTCTTCTTTATGGATGTCGCGTATCGTGTTCCGGATAATGCTACGGAGTCAGAAGATCCACATGCACATAAAAAAGTGAAAACTAAGCCGATTACGACGATGAACGTTAAATCGATGATCGGGTACCCTGAAAATGGAACCAAAGTGTATTTGAACTCACATGTAACCGTACGTGGTGTGGCCTTTGATCAGGGTAAAGGGATCAAAGATGTCTCTATTTCCCTTGATGGCGGCAAAACATGGGAATCTGCAATCCTTGATGAGGGAGAGTATGGCCGTTACTCATTCAGAGGCTTCCGTTTTACCTTTAACCCGGATAAATATGGAGCACAGACGATTATGGCAAAAGCGACAAACCTTGCGGGTGAGGTACAGCCTTTAGCTGAAGAGATCGGTTGGAACCATGGTGGTTATAAATATAACGGTATTGATACTGTAACGATTGAGGTAGTGTAATGGTAAAGTATATTTTAGTAGCAATGTTGGCAGTGCTTCCTATAGCCGCTGCGGAAGTTAAAGAGGATATGCAAGTCCCTTATATTCCTTATGAGATCAAGATGGGTGAGCATTTTGACGTGATTCAGGCACAATGTTTGATGTGTCACTCTTTTGGTTACATCATTAATCAGGGACCGCAGTCAAAAGCGTTTTGGGCTGGTAAGGTGAAAAAGATGCGTGTGGCCTTTGGTATGGATATCGCTGAACAAGATGAAAAATATGTGGTTGAGTATCTTTATAAACACTACGGGAATGGTAAGGAAAAATAGCCTGCCAAATTTAAGTCTGGGTAAGATGACTCAGACTTAAACGGTTTACCTTTATTTTGTAATCGCTCTTTTTAATTCACAAGTATTTATTTACTTTTTCATAGTACACTTCGTTTAATATATTCAGTTTTCGTCGATAATATCAGCATATATATGGAGAAAAAATGGAAAAACTTGATTTTGGAAAATTAACCACTATTATTTTAGGCTTTTTTATTGTCAGTTTCTTTTTTGGGGAGAAGATCTTCTTTTGGTACGAGCATAAGGATGATTTGAAATTAGAATTAAGCAAGATGGCCTATACCAAAGAGGATTTTTACAAGATGTCCCCTTCCGATCAAAGTACCATACGGAGGGAGATCGGTACCTTTTGTGTACGTAAGCACCATGTTGATAAGCTTGATTGTACGGATACGGCATATTGGATGGCAGATTCCCTGGAAGCAAAAGGGGTGGATGCAGATCTTGCCATCGAATGGATGAGTACCTGTAGTGATTCTTGTTTGAATGATAAATATGTGGCTCCTGTATTGAATGAAACAAATCCGGTAGGCTATCAGAATAAGAAAAAGACAGAACGCACTAAGTGGATCTGGGAAGAGTGATTTCTTTATTGCATACGTCTCTTTAAGTGACACTATCTTTGTTTCCCCTAGATACAGGGGAAGTTTCTCCCCTTTTTACCCTCCTTTAACCACATAATCGATAGAATCTTAGACTTTATAATAAAACTTATTTTTTGTTTCAAAGGTAAATGAATGCGATTTTTCTTGTTGGCACTGTTACTGTGTTCAAGTGTCCTGTATGCGAAGACCGTCAATGATATTCAGTTTGATGGTCTAATCCACCTTTCCGAACCGGTGGCTAAAGAGAGTCTCGGCTTTGATATAGGAGATCGATTCTCAGAAAAAAAGATCGATCAATCTATCAAACGCTTTTATGAATACGGATACTTTACGGATATTTGGGTTACTGAAGACAATGGGGTCCTGACCTATTATTTTAAAGAGAAGTCGGTGATCTCACATATCGAGATCGAAGGATATGGGCAGGGAGATGAGGAAGAAGATACCCAAATCCTGCAGATCAAAAAGGGCGCTCTGTATGACAAGAAAAAGGTTGAGAAGGCAAAAAAACGTCTGATCGAGGCAATTTCCCAGGAAGGTTACATTGATACTATTGTAGAGGTTGAAACGGAGACACTTGAGAATGGCAGTGTTGAGTTAACCTTTCGGGTAAATAAGGGAGAGAATATTATTATCGAGCAGCTCTCTTTTGAAGGGATGCAGGCTTTTGAAGGAAATGACTTTGATGATGTCATAGCGAATAAAGAACACGAATGGATGGGCTGGTTCTGGGGGCGCAATGACGGAGAGATGAAGCTTGGTGAACTGCAGTATGACCCGCTGCGTATTCGTGATATGTATATGCAACATGGATATTTGGATGCGAAGGTAGATGATCCTTTTGTCCGTGTGGACTTTTCTCAGTATATCGCTGATATGTCCTATACGATTTATGAGGGGGATGTATATAGGGTCAGTGACATCATTCTAGAACAGTCGACTAACGTTATTGATGAAGGTGAAATCCTTGAGGTCATTAAACTGGAATTAAATGAGGCTTTTAATATCAAGACCTTTAGAGAGGATTCCGAGCGTATCAAGACTATTATTGCCGATTTGGGATATGCCTATGTAAAGGTCTCACCTGATCTGCGCAAGAACAAAGAGGCTAAGACCGTTGATGTGGTCTATAAGATCAGACCGGGGAAAAAAGTCTATATTCGTGATGTACTGATTTCAGGTAATACTCGAACCCTTGACAGGGTGACCCGTCGAGAGATTTACCTGGCACCGGGAGATCTGTACAGTCTGACAGATATCAAGGATTCGCGTAACTCCTTGCAACGTACGGGATATTTTGACTCCACTACGATTGAGGAGAAACGGGTGGATGATCAGACAATGGATTTGATTGTCAAGGTCAAAGAGACTCAGACCGGTAATATCCAGATCGGTGGTGGATACGGAAGTTTCGGCGGGGTACTTCTGTCAGCGAGTATCTCGGATAGAAATATCTTTGGATCGGGGATCAACATGGGATTCTCGGCAGAGACCTCCCAGCGTACGGAAAGCTTTAGTTTAAATGTCAGCAATCCCCGTTTAAATGACAGTGACTTTTCCGGTTCGGCGTCGATCTATACAAATACTACGGATTATGATGATTATACGATTAAGACGGATGGACTCGGACTTGGATTGGGACGTCGTCTGACGCGTTTTTTAAGCGGTTCATTGAACTATACCTATGCCAACTCGGCCTATAGTGATATCTCTTCAGAGTTTTTAGAATTAACGACTATCGATCAGGTGTTGTTTGAGGATTATGAGAAGTCCGCTATTACTGTGGGCCTTCGCTATAACGATACGGATGACTTCTATGTCCCGCGTAACGGAATCTCTGCCAGTACAAGCTTTGAATTTGCAGGCTTAGGCGGTACGGCTGAGTTTATCAAAAATAACAATAGTTTTAGAGCTTATAAGGGTATTGCTGATTATGTTGGCTTTGACCTTGTATTACGTTATAAAGCACGTTTATCTCATATTTTTTATGATGATAGCGATCCACTCGAAGCACGCACCAACCTGCCGACAGCGGAACGTTTTTATATGGGAGGCGTCGGATCGGTCAGAGGATATGAATCTTATACGCTTTCTCCACGGGATGGACAAGGACGCCGTATCGGTGGACAGACGATGTTTGTCAACTCTTTGGAAGCAAGCTTCCCTTTGGTGCCCAAGGCAAAACTGCGTCTGACCGCATTTTATGATTATGGGGTATTACAAGGTAAGGGGCAGGAACTGTACGTAACGGATACAAGTTTGACAGATATTCAAAACCAGGGACTTCTTGGAGATTACCTGATTACTGCCCCCTATGAGGATCAGACGATTTCACGCTCTTCCTATGGTGCGGCGATAGAGTGGTTTTCACCGATGGGACCGATACAATTGATCTTTGCGAGAGCGATCGATAATAAACCTAGAGACGAGACGTCAACGTTCGAGTTTACTATCGGTCAACGATTTTAAAGAGTCTTTGGAAACTTCCGGACTCATCAAGCATATATAAGGAACTGTCCGTTTTGCTTTTAACTTTTCTTCTTGGGATTAGAGGGAGTGTATCTCTACCTCTAGAGGGGTGTTTTTAAGCTGCTTTAGTTTCTCTTTGATAAGATAATCATGCTCCATCCTAAGCAGAAGTTTTCCCTCTTTTATCTCCATCTCAATTTTGTTCTTATGATCCAGGTCACCAAAGAGGTCAAGTGTTATTCGCATCAAAAAGCTTAAGGCA
>JBFEYO010000088.1:0-8735 GCA_041562075.1 Sulfurimonadaceae bacterium
CGTTGGATGACACTATCTGCATTGTTCTTAGTCTTTTCTTCAAGGTATGCTCTGTTTTGTGTGTAGTTGTAGGCGAAGAAAGAGAGCGAGATGATCATACTACCCAGCATAAGCATAAGGATAAATCTATACTTTAGGTCTGTTTTGCACTGTTCCAGAATTATCATTGTTCATCCTCTGTACCGTATAGTCTACCAAACTTTTCCAAATCCTTAAACCACTGGATGTGTTGTGTGTGCTTTTCAGGATAATATTTTCTCAGAATCTTGTCGTAGGTGCCGTTGTCAATGATATCACGCAAGCCTTTTTTGTATTTTTCAGTTATCATATCAACATTATCCTGTTCCGTTGATAACATGATAGCGATGGGATTTACGTTTTCCTTGATACGAAAAGAGAGAAAGTCTTCTTCATGGGATTCAAACAGTTTGCTGATAATGTGGTTCCCTACAAGTTCGACGGCTATGACATAATCAAGTCGTTGGAGTTTAAGCTTTTTAAAGAGTGACTCCTGCGAATAGCTCGTTTCGAAATGAATACCCTTTGATTGAAAAAAAAGAGGTTCAAGAAGAGAACCCTTGATAATACCGATCCTGCTATCCCTTATGTCCGACAGGGATACGATGTGATGATCACTATAGTCATGTTCCGGGACATAATGATAAAAGGCCATATGATAGATGGCGATGGGTATGATAGATCCGAAGTCCTGGTTATTCATAAAGAATGCGGGGTTGCCTAGCTCGTTGTTGCTATCATCTTGAATCATCCGTGACAGTGGTTTGAATCTGATCTCGGTCTGAATATCACATGCCTTGGAGATCTCATGAATGATTTCACCGCACATTCCGTTATAGGGCATGCTTTTTGAGAAAAATGGAGGTGCCTCATTTGCATCCAAGATGACTGTTGTCCTTTGCATCGGTGATGCATAGAGTGTTCCCAGGATAATAAAGATGCCAATGAGTGCTTTTAACATGTTGCCGGTTTATCTCAATGCATCATTGATATGGTCTAACTGAGACCGGATGACAAGAGGGTCTTTGATCTGTTTTTTCAAGATTTTGGCATACTTTCCATTATTAATGATGTTGCGCAAGCCTTGTTGAAAAGCAGATGCTAGATCCCGGGCTTTTGGATTGTCCAAATTAAAGTGTATGGCGATGGAGGTCATATGTGCTTTGCCCGGCATGACAGCAAAATCATGTTTCTCATCTGCATGTTTCTGATTCAAAAACCACTCAACACTTTCCGGAGGCAGAGAGATGAAGTCTACACTTCCTTGTTTGAGCTTTTTGAACATTGAGAGTGTCCGACTTTTCTTGACCTTGATGGAAGCCTTTTTGAAGGCAGTGACATCTTCCCCTTTTGAGGCCCCGTAGGTAAGCTCTTTGAGATTTGAAAGCTCACCTTTGAAGTCCCTGTTTTGGTGAGCCGGTCTATAATATATAAAGTGCTCCGAAGAGACAAAGAGAGGGACAGACAGCAGTCTCTTTTTTGCATTATTTTCAATACCCAGATGGCGTCCCATGACAGCGATGGCATTCTCTTCAACAAGATAATATTTGAGCATACTCTGCACCGGAACGATGTTAATGACTACATTGATGTTTTGATCCGAGAAGGCGCTGATGACAAGCTCGCTGAGTACACCTTCATTCTCTATCTCCGTTGATATAAAAGGGGGCAGGTCAAGTGCATGGATTTCATTCTTTTCGATAGATATAAGGCTGGGACTGATACGAGGACCTGTCGCCATTAAGGGAATGGAAACAAAGATTCCCAAAAATAGTAAAAGTCTGAATGTGTGTCTCATGGATATACTCCTAATCATTGATAGCCGAACTGGACTGAACTAATATTTTATCCCATAATCCAAAGTGCATCCCAAAAGGGGATGTCTGACTCATAAAGATGGTGATCTTTTCCTCTTTTGGATCAATGCTGAAACGGGTCGAGTAGATACCGGCCCATTCAAATGTACCGACACTGCCGCTGTCGACATCATGACTCCTGTCTTTCTGGATGGCAAAACCAAGACCGAACTTCCATCCTTCACTGTGTAAAAAGATGGCTTCGGAATCACCGATATGATTGGTCGCCGTCATCAATTCAACAGTTTTTCTGCTAAGGATCCTGACACCGTCTAGTTCACCGCCGTTGAGCAGCATCTGTGAAAAGCGAAAGTAGTCATAGGCCGTAGAGAGTACACTGGCACCGCCTGCAAGGTATTTTCCCTTGGATTCGGCATCAGTGGGACAAAGTGCGAGGTTGTTGTTGATAAGCGGTTTGTCTCCGGCAAGTTTCAAAGAACCTTTCCAGTCACTCAGCCAGACCTTGGAAAGTCTGTCGCGTTTGTTGTCAGGGATGTAAAAATGGCTGTCCTTCATCTTTAGAGGATCAAAGATCGTTTGTTGCATGTATTCATCAAGCTTCATACCGGAGACAACTTCTACCAGATATCCCAGGGTATCGCTGCCCAGACTGTAGTCCCAACTTTCTCCCGGCTGGTAGTACAGTGGAAGTCGGGCAAGTCGTTTGACCATGTCCCCGATTTCTTCATCGGGGCGGCAATAACCATCGGTAATATCCGCTTCCTTATACAGTTTTATAAGCTCCTGACGCTTGTCATCAAAATAATAATTGGCCGTAAAAAGATACAGAAGTCCTGCGGTATGACTGAGAAGGTCTCTAACGGTGACTTCACGTTTAACCGGAACGAGTTTGTATTTGAATCCGGATTTGCTGGGTACTTCGACCATCACTTTCTGGTTTTTAAACTCGGGGATATATTTGGAGACGGGATCGGAAAGAAGCAGTTTTCCTTCTTCATAAAGTTTCATGATACAGACGCTCGTCAGCGGTTTCGTCATGGAGACGATGCGAAAGATCGTGTCCTTTTTCATCTCCCTGTCTACGTCTGCCTTTCCGGCTGCTCTGAAGTAGGCTATTTCACCTTTTCGCGCAACAAGAACAACCGCCCCGGCTATTTTTCTCTCTTGGATATGTCCATCGATGATGCGGTCAATGTTCTTGAGCTGTTGGGAGGATAGGCCGACGGTTTCGGGATCTTCTACTGCATTCAGAGGAGAGCTTAGAAGCAGTGTCAAAGACATTAATGTTGCTGTAAAACGAATGAACATAAATTCCCCCTGCCATTGAATTAATATTTATTATACTCATATTAATACGAATATGCAAAACTTATCAAGATATTTCCTGGAGATAATACCCTACACCCTTACTTGAGCGGATCGCAAGCCCCTGTAGGTTTTCGTTGGTTCGGCTGATAAGTTTTCTGCAAGCGGCGGAAGAGACGGGTTTGTCTCCCCATATCTCCTGTTGGATAGCTTCATTACTGAGGGTGTTGCCCAGGTTTTTAAAGAGCATAGCGACGAGTTTGAGCTCTTTAGGGGATAGTTTGAACAGGGTGTCCTTGTATTTGAGGGTGTTATGCTCAAAGTTGAAGCTATAGCTTCCCAGCTGTATGACAGAACGCTCTTGTGGGGAGGGGGGCTTGCCCAGTTTGATTTTGGCGAGAGAGACGGCCGCCTCGATGTTTTTGTCGGTGAAGGGCTTGGGTAAGAAGTTTAGAGGCTCCAGACGGGTGGCCTCATCGATGATCTCCGACCCATCGTGGGAGGTGACGAAGATAGAGGGGATGTCAAATCGGTTTTTTAGCAGGGTCGCACACTGTATGCCGTCAATGGGACCGTTGATTTCAATATCCATAAAGGCAAAGTCGGGTTTGTTGTCGGTGATGGATTCAAGGGCCGATTGGGCATTGTCGAATGTGCCCAAAAGGGCATGCCCCAGGCTTTTGATGCAGGATTCGATCTGGTAGGCTATGAGTGCGTCGTCTTCCACGATAATAATGTTCATGTGGTATTATACGCTATCTTCAAATAGGTCACACTTTTTGTCACATTGGGCAAGTATACTTCATGGACTGTTTCGTTATAAAGGAAAACATATGCTAAGACTACTCTTTTTATTGGTCTATCTGGTTGCTAATGTCCATGCGCAAGATCTGCAGATCGATGTTTCGGTGAGTTACTTCTTCTTTGGTGCCTTCGGGATGATCCTGATATACAATTGGGGCTATCTACTGGTGCTCAAGACACCTGTTTATTCAAGCTATTTCCTATTCCATGCGGGTCTGTTTATCATCATGCTTTTTTATACGGGGGTTGTCGAGACTTATTGGTTCGATACCCATATCCATGATATTCCCGTTATGGTCTTTTTTTTAACGGCGGCGGCCTTTATCGGCTTTAGCCGGGAT
This sequence comes from Sulfurimonadaceae bacterium, assembly GCA_041562075.1. Taxonomy (GTDB): domain Bacteria; phylum Campylobacterota; class Campylobacteria; order Campylobacterales; family Sulfurimonadaceae. The sequence goes on from JBFEYO010000088.1 coordinate 4,286, forward strand.
ATGCTGGACCTGAAGCTGTATTATCCTCATTATGAGAAATATCTTAATGCCCTGATCATGGTCAATCTCGGGTTTATGGGGCTATCTGAGTTTATACCCTATAACGATGGGGTGGAACTGCTGATTATCTTCTTTATCTCGATCGAAGTCATTTCTCTGCTCTTTATTTCGGCCTGGCTGAGTCTGAAGGATCAAGCCTATGCCCGCTTGTACCTGTTGAGCTTTTCACTGCTTTTGATCAGTGTGGGCTGCGTCGTGCTCGAGTTCTTTAGAGTGATCGATCTTAATGGTTTGACGCCCTACTGGTTTGAAACGGCCATTTTGGTTGAAGCGACGGGACTCTCTTTTGCGGTGGCGATGAAGCATAGGGATTCAGAGATCCAGCTGCGTCAGAAGGAAATCCTATTTAAAGAGCTCTCCCACCGCATTCAGAACAACCTGCAGCAGATCATTAGTATTCTCACCTTGCAAAAGTCTCAAACACAGGATGCCCTTGTTAGGGAGCATCTGGAAGAGACGATCAGTCGTATCGGTTCTATCTCCCTGATCCATAAGACCCTTCAGAAGACCTCCCTGCCGGGAAGCCTGAATATCAGAACCTATCTTCAGACCTTCATTGAGGGCTACCGCCAGCTTCATCCAAAGATTAGCTTTGAGGTGGAGTGTGATGATATTTTATTGTCTATGGACAAGCTGACGCCCTTGGGATTGATCTTAAATGAGCTGATTACCAACTCTATCAAACATGCCTTTGAAGGCATTGATCATCCACGCATCAAGATCTCTTTTATCCAAAATAAGCAGGTGGTTTTTAGGTATGAGGATAACGGAAAAGGTTTTGAAGAAGCAACAGATTCAGTGGGCACGACCTTGATCAACCTGCTCTCGATCTCCCAGCTAAAGGGTGAAATGACGATTGATACAACAGGGGGGTATCATTACGCACTGAAGTTTTCGCTTTGAAGGCAACAGGAGGTCGCCGGGGAGTTCCAAAGGAACTTAAGGGTTTTAGACTCCCTTTATGCGAGCTTTTGGGCTACGAGTTGGTTAACGATCTGGGGGTTGGCCTTACCGCCGGTAGCCTTGAGGACCTGACCAACGAAGAAGCCCAGCAGTTTGGTGTTTCCTCCTTTGAACTTGTCAACATTGTCAGGGTTTTTGGCAATGATATCATCGATAATCGGGGCAATCACCTCCGGGTCACTGATCTGCACCAGCCCTTTTTCTTCAACAATGTCAGAAGGTGCTTTTCCGCCCTTCATCATCTCTTCAAGGACCTGTTTTGCGATCTTCATGGAGATGGTCTTCTCATCAAGCATTTTTGCCAGTTCGGCCAGTTGCTCCGGTGTAAACTTGAGCGCTTCGATCTCCTGCTCTTTTAGTTCACGCGCCACTTCATTCGCCACAAGATTGGCAAGATGGGTAGGGCTTGAATGTGCCTGTAAAGCCCTTTCAAAAAATGTGGAAAGTTTTGTATCACGGGCCAGCGTATTTGCCACTTCTGTATTCAGTCCTAGCTGGGTATAGTGATCAAAGCGGGCTTGTTCATTGGCATTCATCGCTTCCACCTCACCGTCGATCTGTACCGGTTTAGGTTGTGGCTTGCGCTCACCTCGAGGTTTACGATTTTCAGACGTCTTCTGTTTACCCCAGGAATCCTTGAGTCCTACGATCTTGTTAAAGACAGGGTGTTCATGGCTGTAATCCACCGGGTCCTTGAAGAAATAGCCCTCACGCTCAAATTGGAAACGTTCATCGACTTCATCTGAAAGTACCGCAGGTTCGATAAGGGCATTTTTAATGACCTTGAGGGAGTCTGGATTGAGGTCTTCCAAGCCTTCAGGGGCTTCGTCCTTAAACAGACGGTCATAGAGGCGCAGTTCTACCGGTTTCGCTGTGGCGGCATCCACCCATTGAATGGCACTTTTAACTTTGATACCGCTGCTGTCCTCTCCGCTTTTGGAGTTGGCATGGTAGGTGGCAATGATCTCGGTCACTTCACCATTGGTATCTTTGATGAGCTCTTTGACCTCGATGATGTAGGCGTGACGCAGACGTACGGCCTGATTTGGGCTTAGGCGGAAATAGCCCTTTGGCGGGTTCTCTTCAAAATCGTTGCGATCAATGTAAATATGTTTTGAGAAAGGAATCTTTCGTGTGCCTTCTTTGGGTACGTCTTCAGGGTAGTAAGCGCCTTCAAGTTCCTCTTCGCCTTCATAGTTCTCGATGGTGACCTTGAGGGGATTGACGACACATAGTACCCGGGGTACTTTGGTGTTCAGGTCATTTCGGATCTCAAATTCCAGTTGGGCAACATCTACCATGGAGTTGGCCTTGGCAATCCCTATGTGCTCACAAAAGTTGATGATAGATTCAGGTGTATAACCGCGGCGGCGTAGGCCGGCGATCGTCGGCATACGCGGGTCATCCCAACCATTGACACGTTTGGTCTCGACCAGCTCCAAAAGCTTGCGTTTGCTCATCACCGTGTAGTTGATGCCAAGGCGGGCAAACTCATGCTGAAAGGGACGCTTGCCTGTAAGGCCCAATGTCTCAAGTATCCAGTCGTAGATAGCACGGTTGTTCTCAAACTCCAGGGTACAGATGGAGTGGGAGATCCCTTCGAGGTAGTCAGAAAGACCATGGGCAAAATCATACATCGGATAGATATGCCATTTGTCTCCCGTACGGTAGTGATGGGCATTACGGATACGATATAGCAGCGGATCACGCATCTTCATATTGGCTGCGCTCATATCGATCTTTGCACGTAAGACATGCGTACCGTCAGCAAACTCACCCTTTTTCATGCGTTCAAGCAGGTCCAGGTTCTCTTCTACGGAACGCTCGGCATACTCGCTGCGTTTCCCCGGTTCAGTTACCGTACCGCGAAGGGTGCGCATGGTCTCTTCATCCACGCTGTCCACATAGGCCTTGCCCATCTTGACCAGTTGAAGAGCATAATCATAGAGTTTGTCAAAATAGTCCGAAGTGTAGCGTACATTTCCGTCCCATTTAAACCCCAGCCATTGTACGGCATCTTTAAGGGCTTCGACGTATTTGGTGTCCTCGGTAGTGGGGTTGGTGTCATCCATGCGCAGAGTACATTTGCCGTTGTAGTCATTGGCAATACCGAAATTGATACAGATAGATTTGGCATGTCCGATGTGAGGAAAGCCGTTGGGTTCAGGCGGGAATCGTGTGACGATCTCACTGTATTTGCCTGATTTCAGATCCTCTTCGACTATCGTACGCAAAAAGTCTTTGTGTTCACTCATTCTTATCAACCCTCTTGATCATGGACTTGTATTTGTGGCATTTTATCCAATAAGAGCTTGAAATAGCTTATATGTTACCGGGTTAGGATACCTATTAATGCGGTTGGCTGTCTAAAAAGGTATTGATTGCTTTATCATAGGCCTGCCGGTTTTGATCCAGCCAGTCTCAGCCGAGGCTCTGACGATGGGAGGTGTCTTTGGAAGCGTATACTGTGTTTTGCCATACTCCAATAGGTAGTAAAAAGGAGAGCTCTGACTTTACCGAGGTCTTAGAGCGTAAAGTTGGCAAAGGCTCCCTCCACCATCAAGGCACTCTTATAGCGCTTGGTCGTGAGGGTGACTTTTTTGGTATTCAGATCACAGACGGCGATACGAAAGCTTGATCCCATATAGGGTTCGATGATACAGATAACCTTGTCTTCGATCTGACGGGTGGTGTGGATATTCCCCTGGAGAGTGGGAAAAAAGTATTTGGGATAGCTCAGGGGTGTGATCTCGACAATTTCTACCTGTTGGTGCTTGTCCAGAGTCTGGGAAATAAGCTGTGCATCTTGAAGGCTTTCAAACTGTACGCACCAGTCATCAAACTCCTTGTTGAAATGTTTAAGATCTTCATCCAGGAAACCGCCTGCAGGTGACTGCAGTGCAAAAATAGCCATTGTACTTGCCTTAGTATATATCTGACGTATTTTAGCATGAGCTTTATTAAAAATGTCGTTACGAACAAGGTGTATATTTATTAATAATAAAAAACATTATAAAATTTTATAACAAATTAAACTTATTAAAATTATAATTTCACTGTATATTTTATTAGGGAGAACATACACAATGTTAAAACAAAAAATAGTAGCCATGAGTTTGGTATTCACGTTGATCGTTCCGACGATCTCACAAGCTGGTTTTTTCGATTCGATGATCGACGGGATGACTGAAACGACCAACAATCTGATCGATGGTGCCACAGAAACCACGAACAATATGATCGACACTTCAGGGGATGTCGCTTCCGAGATGTTGGCATTGATGTCTAAGCTTTCAGATGATATCGGAGCAATGGCGGATAGAATCGGCGAGATGGCCGATCGTATTTTGGTGATGGCGGACAAGATCGGTGAGATGGCTGATCGTATCGTAGAAACAGAGAAAATCATGACCGATACGATGCTTCA
>JBFEYO010000089.1:0-8683 GCA_041562075.1 Sulfurimonadaceae bacterium
ATAGACGTTTGCCAAATTAAAATAGAACTCATCCCTCTGGGGTTCACACTCAATAGCTGATTCACAATGCTTGATGGCCTCTTCATAATCATTTGTCTGCTTATACACCGTAGCAATATTATTATGTGCCAATGCTTTGTTAGGAGCCAATGCTATCGCCCTTTTAAAACACTCTAAAGCAAAAGCATACTCCTGTGTTTCTTTATAAATCAAACCTAGATTATTGTGAGCCTCATAAATAGTCGGATCGATCTTGATCGCATTTTGTATTAACTGGATTGCCGAAGGATATTCCTTTTCCGTATATAAAATCAGCCCGAGCAGTTGGAGTGCCTGCGCATCAGATGGGTTTTCTTCCAAAGCTTTTACATACAATAGCTTGGCACTATTATAATCCCCTTGCTGATGCATTTGCAAAGCCTGTTGAACCCTGGGTGTATAATTGGACATCTATGCTCTTTTATTATTTAGATGGAATATTATACCCTCTTGAAAAATGGATACTAAAGAAAGTGGTGTGTTTATAAAGGGGGAATGAATAGGGTAAAAAAGCCCGGACAGCCAAGGCCGCCCGAACACATTTTCTAAAGAAACGATTAAGCTTCTACTATTGTAGAAGTCTTAAAACGTTTTGTAGAAATGTCCTACGTAGCCAAAGGCTACTTAATCAGACTACTGAAGTAGTCTTAGAACATTTTGCTGAACAGCATTCGCTTGAGACAATGCATAAGACCCAGACTGAGCAAGAATGTTCAGACGTGAGAAGTTTGCAGACTCAGCGGCAAAGTCAACATCACGGATTTGAGATTCAGCAGCTTTAACATTAACCGCTGTAACAGAAATATTATTCACCGTAACAACAAGCTGATTTTGAACCGAACCAAGGTCAGCACGTACAGCATCAAGACCTGCAATCGCAGACTCAACGATATCCATTGCTTTTGTAGCACCTTCACGCGTTCTTAATAGACCAACTTTATCGTCTGAATCAATAACACCATCTCCATTATCATCAACCTGAGCGTATCTAAGATCACTCAACACGTTATTTTCAGCAATCTCATCCAGAGTAGAACCAACAGTTGTCGTATCCGTTAGACCTGCATTTGCATAGTGAGCTGAAGTGATATCCATATCACCACCACCTACTTTAACAAATTGAAGATCACCGGCATATACACCATCATTGATACCTGCAACAGCACTTAGCCCTTGCACATTCATCGCTCTACCATCTGAAACCAAGGTCAATGTACCGTCAGCTTCTAGTGTTGCTGTTACACCTGTAAGTGATGTTTTATCATTGATCGCATTGATCAGCGTATTATCACTATCACCTGTTTGGATTGTTGTACCAGCTACTAGAATAGTTTCACCATTGATAGTAATTGCTGATGCTGTATTTCCACCCTGAACACGAATGTTAGAGTTTTCTGATACATCTGCAACCGCCTTAATACCAGTTGACGCTGTAGAAGCATTGATTAGGTCAGCAACTCTTCCAAGTCCTGTCTCAGCAACACCATTACCAGAATCATCTGTAAGTTGAACACCCTCAAGTTGTAGACCTTCAACTGTATACTGAACATAATCAGCAGATGAAAAATCTGTACCCATACCAGCGCGATCACTGATTTTGATACCACCGCCACCGGCAATTGCATCAGAAAGTACACTTGTTGTAGCCAAACCACCAGCAATTGAGAAGATGATTGTTCCTGAAGTCAATCCAGCAGATGAACCATCAATCGTTGCAACTGTCAATGTATCTGTTTGTCCTACCGAGTTTGTATAAGTAAAAGTATCACCTACAGCAATCCCTGTAATGTCATCAATACCGATAGCCGCTGTTAAAGCTGCTGCTGTTCCAACGGCAGCCGTACCACTCAATGTACTCATATCTTCAGCAACTGTTTGTACGTGAGAAACTGTTAGTGTAGAACCTACTGACAACGTTTTTTCCAATGCACGGTCCAAAGTGATAACTGCAGCTGAGAAACCACTACCGGCAGATACACTACCTTCAATGTTTGTAATCGTGTAATCACCTACACCGTCAATACGAATTGTATCACCAGAAGCAAGTCCTTGAGCAGCCAATGAACCAGCACTTAATGTGATAGTCGTTGAACCTTCATTCATTGCTTGTGTCAATGTAGCTGTATTCGTATTCCCTAATTGAGCAATATCCGTTTTCGAACTCGTATTACCAATCGCTAATGATTGTGTATTACCGATAGAAGCCGATACTGTTTCATTTGAGAATGCACCGATTTGATACTCTTTGTTAGTGTAGTTACCAGAAAGAAGCTGTTGACCATTAAACGAAGTCGTTTTTGCAATATTATCAAGTTGTTCGATAAGACGATCAACGTCATTTTGAATCGCTGCACGTGAAGCCGCACTTTGCGTATCAGATGCCGCTTGAATGGCTTTCGTTTTGATCGTGTCAAGAATCTTGATCTGCTCATCCATCGCTTTATCAGCTGTCTGGATAATACCAATTGCATCATTTGCATTGTTAATTGCCTGGCTTAGTGAATTCGCCTGAGAACGAAGAGAATCCGCAATAACCATTCCAGAAGCGTCATCTGCCGCCGAGTTAATACGTAGACCTGAAGACAAAGCCCCAAGAGACTTATCCAATGATCTGTTCGTCATCGTTGCATTGTTGTGCGCACTTAAAGCCGCAATGTTCGTGTTAATTCTAAAACCCATGATAAATCCTTTTATCCGAAGCGAGTGCTTCTATTTTTTGTTCAGCATCCTTGCTGTTAAGACTAATATCGACACTATTTTTAAAATATGTAGCAGATTTATATTTTTTTATTTCATCATCCATCTTTCCCGCATTTCCTTTTATTTTTTATCAAAAGCTAATTCAAAACTTTTAGATAAATCAATATTTTTTTTGTTACACTTTCGCAATTAATTACATTTTCCATATATATAGTAAGAACAAAAGGTAAAGATTGAATTTAATCATTGTGGAATCACCGGCAAAAGCCAGAACCATTAAAAACTTTCTCGGAAAAGATTATGAGGTTATCGCATCAAAAGGACATATCCGCGACCTCCCAAAATCCCGTTTTGGCATTAAAGTAGGTGATGATAATGTCCTCACTCCCGAGTACTCCGTTGCCAAAGAGAATGCGCCCACGGTCAAAAAGATCAAAGAGTTGGCCAAAAAAGCAGATACCGTCTATATCGCGACCGATGAGGACCGCGAAGGAGAAGCGATCGGCTGGCATATCGCCCATGCGATGAAGAAGGATCCGGAGACCCTACCGCGTATCGTCTTTCATGAGATCACCAAAAGTGCCATCGCCCATGCATTGGAGTCTGCCAGAACCGTCAATATGGACATGGTCAATGCCCAGCAGACCCGCCGTTTGCTGGACCGTATCGTAGGATACAAGCTCTCTCCATTATTAAGCTCCAAGATCCAAAAAGGACTTTCCGGCGGACGGGTACAATCTTCCACCCTTAAGATCATCGTGGATAAAGAGCGTGAGATCAAGGCCTTTGTTCCCCAAGAGTACTGGTCTATCGACTCCATCTTTAATGGCAATATCGACTCCATCTTCCACTCTTATAAAAACGAGAAGATGGACAAACTCTCCATCGGAAATGAAAAAGATGCCAAAGCCATCGTAGAGACCTTAAAGTCGGAAGCCTTCACCGTTGCTTCCATCGAGACAAAAAAGCGTAAGACATCCACACCGCCGCCGTTTATGACCTCTACCCTGCAACAGACGGCTTCATCCAAGCTCTCTTTATCTCCTAAAAAGACGATGATGCTGGCTCAGACACTCTATGAAGGGGTTAAAACGCCAGAAGGGACCTCCGGAGTCATTACCTATATGAGAACAGACTCCCTTAATATGGCAGCAGAAGCTGTTGAGGCGGCCCGTGAGCATATTGCCAAAAACTATGGAGACAAATACCTTCCAAAATCACCTAAGTCTTATGTGAAAAAAGCCAAGGGAGCGCAGGAAGCCCACGAAGCTATTCGTCCGACCATGCTGGAATTTACTCCTGAGATTGCGGCTAAATACCTCAAGCCTGACGAGTTGAAACTCTACCGTCTGATCTATAACCGTTTCCTCGCCTGCCAGATGACTGATGCCCAGTTCGAACAACAAAGCATCATCTTCAAATCAGAGAGTGCCGAGTTCAAAGCCAACGGGCGCAAGCTGGTCTTTGACGGTTTTTACAAGGTCATCGGAGCCGACGACAAAGACAAGCTCCTGCCTACGCTTAAAGAGGGCGAGAAGGCTGAACTCACTTCTCTTAAAACAGAACAGCACTTTACCGAGCCCCCTTCACGCTACTCTGAAGCCAGTCTGATCAAAAAACTTGAAGCGGAGGGTATCGGGCGTCCGTCAACCTACGCACCGACGATCTCGACCCTGCAGGCACGTATGTATATTGACATTGAAAAGCGTCAGATCATCCCGACGGAGGTCGCCTTCAAAGTGACCGAGATGCTTGAAGAGCACTTCACCGATATCGTCGATGCAGAGTTCACTTCCAACATGGAAGAGGTACTTGATGAGATTGCCGATGAAGGTAAAGACTGGCAGAAAGTCCTGCATGACTTCTATTTTCCTTTCATGGAGAAAATAGCAGAAGGCAAGGAAAAGATAAAAAGCCAAAAACTCGCCAAACCTCTTGGTAGAAACTGTCCGAAATGTGGTGAGGAACTTCTCCTTCGCGGCGGACGTTACGGTAACTTTATCGCCTGTAGCGGTTTTCCTAAATGTAAATATACTGAGCAAGTCAGCGAGGATGGAGAAACTGCCGCACCGGCAGAGGTCGAGACAACGGACGAAAAGTGTGACAAATGTGGTGCCGATATGGTCATCAAAAATGGCCGAAATGGGAAATTCCTGGCTTGTTCTGCCTACCCTGATTGCAAGAACACCAAACCTCTTGATGACGTCAATGCACCGACTTCGGATGTACCATGCCCTGAGTGCGGCGGTAAACTCGTATTCAGACGCTCACGCCGTGGAGCATTCTGGGGATGCGAAAACTATCCGGAGTGTAAGTTTATCTCCAAGTTTGAGCCAAGCGAAAAAAAATGTGAGCAGGACGGCTGTGACGGTGTCCTTGCAAAACGCACCTATCGAAATAATGAAGTTTACGAATGTATCAAATGTAAAAACCGTACGCCTCGGGAAGAAGAATAGGACAGCCGCATGAAGGTAGGCATTCTCTCAGACACCCACTCTAAGGTAGGACGGGCCAAAAAAGTCATCGACCTCTTAATTGAAAACGGTGCCGAGTACCTTGTCCATGCCGGGGACATCTGTGAAGTAGAAGTACTGGAATATATGGTCCAGAGCAAACTTCCCTATATTGCCGTTTATGGGAACAATGATGCCCATATGGTGCAACACCATCGCCGATTCAATCTCGTACAAGAACCCCACCACTTTAAAATCGATGACACGACCTTCAAACTCATGCACTTACCCTATTACATGACGCCCGATAGTGACATCGTCATCTTTGGACACACCCACACATTTGAATGCGACTTTAAGAACAAAACCCTCTTTTTGAACCCCGGTGAGGCCTGTGCCCGTAATAAACCTATCAGTGAATGTCTACTTCTGGATATCACGGACGCGAACTATAAAATCCAATCATTCAGCAGGGCTATAAAGAGCACTGAATGGAACATACAACATATCAATTTTGAAAGAAACTAAATGGCTAAGAAAATATTTTTATGCTCTATCTGTAATATCAACAGCGGCACCTGTAACGAAGACTGTAAGTTCTGTTCACAAAGCGTCAAATACAGTGCGGACATCGAACGCTATAAACAAAAACCTATAGAGAATATCCTGGAAGAAGCCCGTGCTGCCGAAGCCTCAGGTGCCCTTGGATTTTGTCTGGTAACCGCACAAAAAGGGCTAACGGATAAGACCCTGAAGTTTGTCTGTGATGTGGCCAGAGCCGTCAAACAGGAGGTCCCCAGACTACGCCTGATCGCTTGTAACGGTACCGCTTCCTTGGATCAGCTACTGACCCTTAAAGAGGCCGGTGTAGCAGCCTATAATCATAACCTTGAAAGCTCGGAGCGTTATTACAAAGAGATCTGTAGCACCCATGAGTGGAAAGAACGTTATGAGACCTGTGAGAATGTCAATAAGGCGGGTCTTGTCCTTATTACCGGAGGAATCTTTGGTATGGGTGAGGATCAAGAAGACCGTATCTCTATGCTTAAAGCCCTGGCTTCTTTAAATCCGACCTCGGTACCGATCAACTTCTATCACCACAATCCTGCTTTGCCTCTAAAACCGAATGATCTTAGCACAGATGAGGCCCTGGATCTGGTACGTCTTGCCAGAGAGCTGATTCCCGATGCCGATCGTATTATGATCGCCGGCGGACGGGAGATGATGTTCAAAGAGCGTCAATCAGAGATATTTGAAGCGGGAGCCAATGCCATCGTTATCGGTAACTACCTGACCACCTCAGGCAGGGAGAAATCCAAGGATCTTGAGATGTTATCAAACCTTGGACTTCAAGTGGCCAAAAGTCCTGATGACAAATAATAGGGATCTATTCATATAACAGGTCCCAATCTCATGAAATTAACTGTATAATGGGAACCATCTAAAGGAGCGAATATGGGTGAAAACATCAGTCTCGTCTTGACACTAAGTGCCATCATCGCTTTTTCACCCTTTGTCGCTAAAATCCTTAAAATCCCCACCACACCCGTTGAGATCATTCTAGGCTCTTTGCTCGCTTTTGCCGGTTTATTGCATGAGCACGAACTTTTTGAACTGGTTGCCGAATTTGGATTTTTATACCTAATGTTTATTGCCGGTACTGAAATCAATATCAAAAAGATACTTAAGATCGATAGAGGTGTGCTCAACAGAGCCATGATCTATCTCTCCTTACTCTATGTCCTCTCTTTTATCTCCTCGATCTATCTACATCTGAGTAATGTATTTATCGTTATCCTGCCGCTTATCTCCGTAGGTCTCATTGCCACTTTGAAAAAGGAGTATGGCAAGGGCACGAGCTGGCTGCCTATGTCCATGATTGTAGGCTCAGTCGGGGAAATCGTCTCCATTGCCGTTTTGACTGTTGCCTCCGAAGCCTTTGTCTCCGGGGTAAGTTTTGGCCTGCTCAAGACGATCTTTACCTTGATATTTTTTATCGGTCTGATCATTCTGCTTTTTCATGTACTTAGACTTCTGTTTTGGTGGTATCCTGAAGTGGCTCCCCTTTTAATGCCCCACCTAGATAACCGAGATCAGGACTTCAGACTCTCCATGGCAATTCTCTTCTCCTTTATCGCCCTGATGCTATATCTGGACCTGGAGCTGGCCTTCGGTGCCTTTATTGCAGGAATGTTTATCCCAACTTTTTTTGAGCATAAATACGAACTTCCCCATAAACTCGAGTCTTATGGCTTCGGCTTCCTTGTCCCTATCTTTTTCGTGCATGTAGGCACCTCATTTAATCTCGCAGCACTTCAAGTAGACGGGCTTATTCAGATGGCCCTGCTAGTGACAGGATTGATGATCGGGATACGAATACTCTCTGCCATGGTCTTTAATCAATCAGGCTCGTTTAAAGACTCTGTTCTGCTGGCGCTATCACACTCAATGCCTCTGACCCTTTTAATCGCGATTGCTACCTTGGCCTATCATCAACATAGTATCGATAAGTTTCACTATTACGCCTTCATCCTGGCAAGTCTCTTTGAAGTCATTGTCGTTATGCTGGCCATCAAAACCATTGTTCAGCCGCCCAAGGCAATGATTAGATTTCTGCGTCGAGGACACTCTTAAACACCGCTTCCATCTCCTGATCCGCATTAATGATCAGATCAGCTTTTTGCGTATATATCTTATGACGCTCGTCATACAGTGCTTTCGCTTTTGCAGTGTCTTTAAAGAGCGGTCTTTTTTCAAGCTCCTCAGAACTCATTCGAGAGAGAATAGTCTCAAAAGGGACTTTCAGATAGATCACCTTCCCCATATCCTTTAGACCATTGCAATACACCAGCATCCCGCCACCGGTTGATATAACGCTCCCATTCACATTGTCTTTGAGCCAGGACACGGTGTTCTGCTCCAAGGCACGAAAATAGGCTTCACCCTCATCTTCAAAGATCTGTTTGATAGACTTGCCTTCAGCACTCTCTATCATGACATCCGTATCCAGGAAGTAATAATCTATTTGCTTGGCAAGTTTTCGGCCTATAGAGCTCTTACCCGAGCCCATAAAGCCTATGAGAATAATGTTAGTAGCAGACAAGGGTGTGTTCTTGTGCATTGGTTTGAAGCTTATATCGATACTGTCCGTCTAATTCAATGACAACACGATAATATTTATCATGATTACCCATACGTATCTTGGTATAAGGTTGACGCTTCAGCATAAACTCTTTTGGTCTGAAACTCGTATCCCTGCTAAAGTCTACAACGATACGGTGGGGGGATGTCAACATAAAATGTCGTATCAATCTATCCTTCGTACCTATTTTCAAGTTCTTCCCATCCGCTGTAAAGCTTATAAATTTAGTTCCTACACTGCGAGCACCCTCTCTCTTTTTCACAGGTGCTTTTTGAACACTCTTTGCCTGGGAAACAATCAAGGGCTTATGCCAATCGATCTGATTGTTCAACTCCAGTGTCTCCTGGGC
>JBFEYO010000090.1:0-8650 GCA_041562075.1 Sulfurimonadaceae bacterium
ATCATCGTGATGATCTGCTGAATACTCAAGGCGGTCGGTTCATGGATATGATGGGAGTTCTTCATCGCCAGGCTCTCCACTGAAAAACGTTCGACATAGCGTTCCATATCCGCACTTACAGCATCAAACAGCATCAATACACTTTGCGGATCGACATTTAAAATCTCTATGAATGCATCCATATTGTTTTCCAATACAACGGAAAGTTCGGAAAAGTTACTCGCAAGTAGATCCAGATAGGGAGAATAGTACATTAATACTGAAGAAGCTTTAGCAAGATTTGCACTGATTGTTTGCAACGCTGTCGGATCTGCATCGATTTCATAGGCAGAGATAATTTCAGGTATTTCTGTAAAGATTTCCGTCAGATCGGCACAGTGGTCACTCAAGAAGAGGACATTTTCCTCTCCTTCATCTTCATCTTCTTTAAAATATTCATCCAGCAGGTTATTATCAACATCTGCCGGAGGAGCACTTTTACCTTCATCTTCTTTTTCCAGTACAAGTTGCTCGCACCGGCGTTTCTCCTGTATGAGCTCGTCAAGCTGATTGTGTTTGGTCTCAATGGCATTGCTTTTACTTCGCAACTCTTTGATCTGCTGTTCAAGCTGCCGGTTCTTTTCATTGAGTTCATTCACCAGTTCGATGTTGATGATCTGTGTATAGGCATCTCTGCAGACAGGATACAAGGCGGATACCATCTCATCCATATGCATCGGTTTTAATACAAAGCCGTCAGCACCTGCTTTGATTAGGTCCATCAAGATGTGAGATTCATCATGGGCGGAGACAATAGAGATTTTCTGTTCAGGATTGATCTCCTTGATCCTTTTACACATTTCGATTCCATTCATAATCGGCATATTGATATCAGAAATGACGAGATCATACTGGTTGTCATTATATTTATTTAGGCCGTCTTGCCCGTCTTTTGCCGTATCGATATGATTGAAGAGCATCTTAAAAAGTGCTTCAGTCTCATCTCGCAGGTTGATATCATCTTCAACATATAATATGTTGAGGTTTTGAGAGTATTTGTGAAGATCCTTGATCGTTCTCATAGCGGCCTCGAAATTATAAAGTGTTTAATAGTGTTAGTGATAATGTTAACTTGCCAAGATAAAATTAAAGCTTATAAAACAAACTAATTATATGCCTAAGGCCATTTTTAAAAACTTTGGATGGAAAAAGAAGGTGAACGGATTATTTTTATAATTTGTCATGATTATAAAGATAGAACAAGAAATAATTAGCTATAATTTGCAAATTTTTATTTGGGTAGCTCCTGATCGGAGCTGCCCGTTACAAGGGATATTTGTATGGCTCAAGAGCTCGAACCAATGGAAGAAGAAAACTTTGCAGCGATGTTTGAAGCATCAGAAAAACGTTCTGAGGAAGCAAATCGTATAGCTGAAGGTGTAATCGTAGAGATCCAAGAAGACAAAGCACTCGTTGATGTGGGTGAAAAACTAGAAGGTATCTTATACCTTAACGAGATTCAGGACGAATCAGGCGCATTGAAATATAATGTCAATGATACGATCCAGGTAATGATCACAGGATACCGCAATGAGCGTCCTAAGATCTCTCACAAGAAAGTTATGGAGCAGCTTAAAACCTTAGAGTTTATCAAAGCGCATAAAGATGATTATGAGGATCTCATCGTTGAACCTACGGTGACTAAGAAAAACCGTGGTGGCTATGTTCTTGAGTTAGACGGTGTTGCCTTCTTCATGCCTCGTTCATTGGCAGCACTTAAAGATGATGATAATGTTATCGGCCGTAAAGTTAAAGCAGCCGTTATCAAGATCGACGAAGCAGAGTCTTCAATCGTTCTTTCCCGTCGTAAACTTCTAAACGAAGATCGTAAAAAACGCAAGCAGATTATTGATGCATTGATGGAAGAAGACGTAGTCGTTGAAGGTACGATCAAGAAGATTACTTCATACGGTATGTTTGTAGACGTTGGTGGTGTAGACGGTCTTGTTCACTATAACGAGATCTCTTATAAAGGGCCGGTTAACCCGTCTAAGTATTATAAAGAGGGTGACAAGGTAGAGTGTAAAGCGATTGCTTACGACAAAGACAAACGTCACCTTTCTCTATCTATCAAAGCGGTAATGTCTGATCCATGGGAAGAAGTTGAATCTGAACTGGATGAGGGTGATACGATTACTGTTACGGTTTCTAATGTTGAGCCGTATGGTGTGTTCGTTGATCTTGGAAATGACATCGAAGGTTTCCTTCACGTATCTGAGATTACTTGGGACAAAAACATCAAATCTCCGAAAGATTACCTTGAGGTAGGACAAGAGATCGATGTTGAAGTTATTGAGATCGATCCTAAGAAACATAAACTACGTGTTTCCCTTAAAACATTGCTTCCAAAACCATTTGATGAGTTTGTTAAGACATCAAAAGAGGGTGATATCGTTACAGGTACCGTAACGACATTGACTGATTTCGGTGCTTTCGTCAAGATCGGTTCAGTTGAGGGTCTTTTACATAACCAAGACTGTTCATGGGATAAAAACACTAAAGCCAAAGACCTGTATAAAGTAGGTGATGAGGTAGAAGTGAAGATCGTTAAGATCAATCGTGATGAAGAGAAGATCTCTCTTAACCGTAAGGCCCTTCTTGAGTCTCCGGTAGACAAGTTCGCTAAAGAGCATAAAGTTAATGAGATTGTTAAGGGTAAAGTACGTGATGTCAAAGACTTCGGTGTATTTGTTTCCCTTGAGGGTGATATGGACGCACTTATCCGTAATGAAGATCTTGATCCATTAGTAGCGGAAGAGTTGAATGCCGGTGACGAGATCGAAGCGGCGATTGCTGTGATCGATGTAAAACGTGATCGTATCCGTCTTTCGGTTAAAAAACTTCAACGTCTTAAAGATCAAGAAGTACTAGCAGATGTTAATGCTCAAAATGATGAAGGTAACTCTTTAGGCGATTTGATCAAAGATCAGCTAAAGTAAGTTAAATGCACAAGCTGCTTGCATCATGGCTCTTTCCGGCAATTTTTGTCGGGGTGGTCATTTTTTTGATTGTGTTCTTGATTCAAGTCAATCAAACCGATGCAAGCATCTATGCCGATAAGGCAGATATCCCCCAAGCCCAACACCTTCCTTCTATCCCAAGCAAAGAGAAATGGATCGAGCGTCTTTCCGAGCATGAGGATGAAGGATACTTTTATCCTGTGACAGAGATCGTTGTTGAAGTGGATCTCAAAGAGCCTCCGAAAAAGACAACGATATATCAGCTTAAAGCAGGGGAGCTTGATCCCTATCAGCTGTTTTGCCTCAAAGAGGTCTTAAAACAGTACAAGGTCAAGTATATGTTTGAACAGAATGAAGAAGAGACAAAACTTATTGTTTATTCTGAAAATCTGAGTCAACTTAAAAATATAGTGAAAACATTAAAAAATTATGCTATAAATGCACGCATAATTAAAATAACAAAATAGATAGATATAAAGAGAGAAAATATCATGCCAAAGCCTAAAGTAGTTGTTTGTGACCATATTCATGAAGCAGGTTTGCAAATGCTTCAGAACGATGATCAAGTCGAATATGTATTTGCAGCCGATATTGATAAGACTGCATTATTAGATGTCATTGCTGATGCAGATATCGCTATTACCCGTAGTTCTACGGATGTAGATGATAAGTTCATTGCAGCGGCTAAGAAGATGAAGGCTGTTGTTAGAGCAGGTGTCGGCGTTGATAACGTAGATATCGATGGATGTTCCAAAGAGGGGATCATTGTGATGAATGTTCCGACAGCCAATACCATAGCTGCGGTTGAGCTTACAATGGCGCATATGCTCTCTTGTATGCGTATGTTCCCATACTCTCATGACCACCTTAAAAACCAGAGAATCTGGAAGCGTGAGAAATGGTATGGATACGAGATGAAAGGCAAACGTCTTGGTGTGATCGGTTTTGGTAATATCGGTAGCCGTGTAGCGGTGCGTGCCAAAGCTTTTGAGATGGATGTTGTAGCATATGACCCGTATATCTCAGCTTCCAAGGCAACGGACCTTGGTATCGAGTATACAAAGAACTTCGATGATATCCTGGCGTGTGATATTATCACGATCCATACACCGAAGAACCAAGAGACGCTAAACATGCTTGATGAGCCTGAGATGGCGAAGATGAAAGATGGGGTAGTCTTGATCAACTGTGCCCGTGGTGGTCTGTACAACGAAGAAGCACTCTATAACAATCTTAAATCAGGGAAGATCCGTTTTGCGGGAATCGATGTATTCAACAAAGAACCGGCAACAGATCATCCGCTTTTAGACCTTGATAATATCGTGGTCTCACCACACCTTGGTGCAAACACTTACGAGTCTCAGTACAACATCGGTACACAGGCTGCAGCTCAGGCTCTCAATGCGGCAAAGGGCATCGAGTATAAAAATGCTTTCAACCTTCCGATCGATGAGACCAAGATCCCGTCTTTTGTGAAGCCATTCCTTGAGCTTTCTCAAAAGACAGCCTTCCTGGCAGCACAGATCAATAAGTCTGCGATCAAGTCTATCAAGGTCTCTGCCGAGGGTGAGATCGCTGCTTACCTGAAGTCACTGATGACCTTTGTAACAGTCGGTGCACTGACGGAGTCTCTAGGTGATAATATCAACTATGTGAATGCAGAGTTTGTTGCCAAAGACCGCGGGATCAACCTGGATTTCGAAGAGGAAGCAAACAAGAGTATCTATAAAAACAAGATCACTATCAAACTGACGACTGAGGATGCCGTGACGTCTATTTCGTCTACTATCTTTGATGAGGATGTACAACGTATCGTAGATATCAATGGTTTCGACCTGGATATCGCGCCTAAGGGCAATATGATCATCTATAAAAACACGGATGTTCCGGGTGTTATCGGTCAAGTCGGTACGACATTGGCAAAACATGAAGTCAACATCTCCGACTTCCGTCTGGGAAGAAATGCTGACCAGGCTCTTGCGGTCATCATCACTGACTCTGATGTCTGCAAAGATACATTGAAAGAACTTGCTTCTTTGGATGCTTGTATCAGCGTAGGTTACGCACGTCTATAAGATCCATGACGCTTCATTTCCCCTGGAGCGTTGTTCTTCCCTCTTTTTCATATTCTAGAAAATCCATACACGTTTATAAACTTCGCCAAGCTCCGTCAAAGAAGCTTATACAAGTTTTACTAAAGAAACTTATACAAGTTTTCTAAAGAAGTTATACTAACTTTGGAGTGCTTAAGAGACTTCCCTGGAAGTAGCTGATTCCGATGTTCTCCAAAGCGTCTTTGACTTCCTGACGTTCAAGGTTGCTTGCGATGATCCTGATCTCAAGACTCTCTATCAAGATCTTTAGGGCATGATTGGTCTGGCCTTTTTCACCCTGCAAAAGCTCTAGCAGGTAAGCGCTGTCTATCTTTAGGTAGTGGGGTTTGAGCATCTGCAGGTAATTCAAGTTCGTACCTTCCTCAATACTGAAACGGTCGATCCCAAAATAGTGACCCCCTTCGCGAAGGGTATCTGAAAGGATTAGTGCCTCGTTCAAAGAATTGAGCAGACTGTAGTTTGAGATCTCAAAGCTTAAGCTGCGTCCCTGAACACTGGCGAGACGTTCTTTGAGCCATTTAAGGCACTGTGCATCCTGTAAAAAACGTAACGAGAGATTGAATGCGATCTCTCTGCTTTGAAGATTCTCCTCTTTAAGGGCATAATTGATGACATTTTGATCCAGCTTTGTATCCAGACGCATCTTGTGCACCAATGGGATAAAGCTTCCTGCCTCATGGAGGTTCTTCTCTTCGTCGTAGAGCCTGACATAGGCTTCGGAATGAAGAATGTCATTATGGGTGTCATACACATCCTGGAGGGCGAGGGCGATACTGTTCTCATTAATCCTGTGTTCGAGTACTTCTCGCGTGATACTCTCATCAACCACTTCCTCACCACTGATGTCGGTATAGGTGTTTTTAGGGGCTGTGAGAAGTTCATCCTGGATCTTCTCATAGATACCTTCTACCGTATCCTGTGGAGTATAGGTAAACTGGATCAGTTTGATAGCACATTCGGAATCCAGAAGAGAGGCTTTTTCCAAGCTGATAAGAGAACGGGATAGAATAGTATCCCTTAGTTCATCCAGTTCATCGTTAATGGAAGAGGGGAGAATCATGGAGATCTTGGTCCCATCAATACGTGAGATGATGGTCTGATCTTTT
This sequence comes from Sulfurimonadaceae bacterium, assembly GCA_041562075.1. Taxonomy (GTDB): domain Bacteria; phylum Campylobacterota; class Campylobacteria; order Campylobacterales; family Sulfurimonadaceae. The sequence continues at coordinate 6,220 of JBFEYO010000090.1, forward strand.
TGCCTGCAGGCTTTTTTGACGATCTGTGCCAGCTCATTGATCAGAGCATCTACTTTTTCGTGACCGATACTCTTATTAGCTTGGACAGCACCGTCAAGGTAGAGAGTTAAAGCGATACCGCTGCTATCTACTTCCTGAGAAGAGAGAAGGTCATTCAGACGGTGTGCAAAGAAGTGTTTGTTCCCCAGTCCGGTGAGTTCGTCAGTGTAGAGAAGCTTGTGATAATCTTGTACGGAGGCAGCTTCTTTTTCAAAGATCTCTTTGACCTTTGCTACCATCTTGTTCATGGCAAGAGTAACATCTTTAAATTCGGTTGTATTCGGAATGGCCTCATTGATGATGAAGGTGTTGTCAATGACCGCTTCCGCCTGCTCGGTGACTCGTTTCAAGGAAGAGAGAATCAATCGCAGTAACAGGAACAGCGTGATAAAAGCAATAAGGGAGATGATGATAAAGCTTTGCAGCAGGTCTTTGAAATTCGTGTAGAGCTGCAGATGCGCATTGTCCTGAACAGGGGTGACTCTAATGGTGCCGATTGGGTTCCATCCTGAAGAGACCGTTGCCTGGGCGACAGGTGTCTCGAGCGTATAGAGTGAAAGAAACCACTCCGGGATGGCGGAGAGATCACTCTCTTGTTGACGTTGGTGTAGCGTGCCTCCCTGGGTGTCATTAAGGGTAATGTCCTGGAAATAACCGCTATCAAAGATCGCATCGATCATGGTCTTCATCTTGGAGACATTTCCCTGTGAACCTGCGAGGGAGAGGCTGAGATAGGTCGCGGCATTTTGTGCATTGTTAGCCATCTCTTCCTGGGCATACTTCTTGGCAGACTGAAAGTTGAAGAAGATGACACTGCTTAGAACCAGTAACAAAAAGAGGGACATGATCAGGGTGATCTGTTTGAATAGGCTCATAGTTTATTCCTTTGTACGCGTTTATATAGTTTTTCCCATTTTTTATGAGTGCTTTGCTGCAGTTCTTTTGAATCAGCTGCTTTGTCACCGGCGGGGTTGAACTGGTAGATAGGTGTCAGATCCGTGCGCTCAGATGCACTCAGTATATCTGTGGTACTGTTATCCAGGATATAGGGTTCTGCCTGAGGAGATTCAAAATAGGAAAGAACCATATGCGAGCCTTTATAGGCGTTGGAGCTGACATAGGTGAAATAGAGCTTTTTGGCATCTATTCCCAGGGTGGTGAGGGCAAAGTATTTGGCGATGGCATAATCCTCGGAGTCTCCCTTGGCCCGGGCGAGAAACTCCAGGGGTGTCGCCCAGTAGTCTTCCTGTTTCCAGTTTGTCTTGTCACTGACAAAGGGGACCTGATTAAAAAAGGTGTTGACGATCTGGAGTTTATTGCGTTCTTGCATATGTTCAGCGCGGGTAAGAAGCTTGTTATATTTTAAAAATCGGCTGACGACTTTTCCACCATACTTGCGCTCGGCTTTTTTCATGATCTTTTCAGAGATCTTCTCTCCATTAAATGCGAACAGTGCAGTCGATAAAAAGATCAAAAGAATGAATGGTGTTTTTTGCATGGTTTATTCTATCATCTTTTAAACAATTTTCTTCATTTAGATGAAAAAACAGATCAGCTTCCACAGACTGGGATGCACTAAGTTGTAAAACAAGCCTGATTTGGATAAAATGGCGAAAAATTTCAGATGTAATCTACATCTTTTAGGATAGTCAATGGCAACCATCGGAATGGGTGATATTAAAAAAGGTGTACGCTTAGAGATCTCAGGTGTACCGTATAAAGTCGTAGAGTTTCAACATGTCAAGCCGGGTAAGGGTGCTGCATTTGTACGTTGTAAGGTAAAAAGTTTTATCAATGGCAAGGTCGTTGAGAAGACGATCCACGCAGGTGACAAGTTTGAAGTACCGAATATGGAACAAAAGACAATGCAATATCTGTATGATGATGGTGAGATGTACCAGTTCATGGACAATGAGACCTATGATCAGCTTGGTCTTTCTTATGAGCAGTGTGAAGAAGCAAGCAAGTGGTTCAAAGACGGTATCAATGTCGATATCAGTTTCCACAACGGTAAAGCGATCGGTGTAGAAGCTCCGGCTACGATGGAGCTTGAGATCACTGAGACCGGACCAAAGGATAAGGGAGATACTGCCAGCGGTTCGAAAAAACCGGCGACTCTTGAGACGGGTGCGGTGATCCAGGTACCGTATCACATCCTTACAGGCGATGTTGTCAAAGTAAATACGGTTGATGGCGAGTACTTAGAAAAAGTAAAATAAGTCATGCAGGAGAAATGATGAAGATAGTTGTCCTTCTCTTTCTTTCGCTCACGCTGTTTGCCTTTGAAGGGCAAACGGTGTACAGTTGTGTTCCAAAATACCGTATCGTCAATGGTACGCCTCACGAGTTCTCCGCAGAAGAACAGAAAAAAAACCTCTTTCAAATCATCTTC
>JBFEYO010000091.1:0-8611 GCA_041562075.1 Sulfurimonadaceae bacterium
ACGGGATCACCGTCCCACATCTAATTTTGCCCGGCTTCGAAGCGAAGCAATTATACATAAAACTCGATAAAAAACTCATCCTCAATGCAGAGCAGATAAATGTTACCAAGGGTATCAAAAGTGATACTGAAGACGATGGAGTGGACATACCGCAGCTTTCTAAATCGCTCAACTTTCTGCTCCTTTCCATTGAAAGCATCCATATCGACACCCTCTATATCGAAGAACATAATGTTACAGTTAGTTACAACACGGCACTCTCCGCTTCAGACCGGAACAGGATCTCGATCAAGGGGCCACAACTGCAGGGAAACATCGATCTAAGACTGATAGACAATGAACTTCATATCAACACCAAAGACCTTAGGCACCTGCCCAGTGACATTCTGCTTGCAGGTAACCTCCTATATCAATTTAAAGAGCAAATGGGTTACGCCAAAGTACGACTTTCTCTCTCCCGCTGTGCCGATTTGGAACTTTACCTCAAAGAGAATGGTCAAGCACTCGCTTTCTCGGCGGAGTCATTCCCTTTTGAAGACCTGGCACCTATCATCCAACTCTTTCATCTTGATCCTAGCATCACCCAGTGGATCCTAGGAAAAAACAATGCCGCCTCCTATCAACTGATCGAAGCTAAAGGTATCCACACCTATAATGATATTAACACTCTTTTGGACACCCTCTCCTTGCATGCTGTGGAGAAAGACCTGGATTACACCTTCCATGAGGACCTTTATCCCATCGTCACCCCTAGAGTGGATGTCTCCTTCAAAAAAGGGATTTTACATATCCGTCCCTCCAAACCACGGTACCATGAGCATGCCTTGGACGCGGGAAATGTCAAGATAGATTTTAATGGCGAACATGCTCTGTTAAATATCGAATTACAGACGATCAGTACACTGGATCAAGAGATCCTCGATATCTTGCAGGCTTATGGGATCCCCCTTCCTCTAAAACAGGAGAATGGAAAAAGCAAGGCACATCTCAAGATCGTCGTTGACCTAAAGGATGATAGCGCCTATGCCATCGGTCAGTTCTTTATCAAAGATTCAGACCTTTATCTCACCGGCAGTAAATATCATGTTAACAATGCTTCCGTACGCTTACATAAGAACCTCTTGTATATCGATACGGCAGATATTCATTTCCAAGATATCTTCTCAGCTCGCTTAAATGCCGAAATGGATCTTGTCCCCCTGACGGGAAGCTTTTTCTTTGACACTACAAAAATCAGATTAGGTCTTGGTGATGAACACATTCTCTCCTTATCCGATAAGCGTCTGCCGATCGAGATGCGACTGGATAAAGAGGCGCAGTCCTTCCACGTTCCCGATGCACATTGGAAGCTGGATGAGCATCATCTAACAAGTAAGGCAAACACCCTGCAGATGCGTGAAAAGTTTTCCTCTATTATAGAGTTCAAAGATCTTCAACTCCTCATACAGAATATGGGAGAGCTTTACGCACATGGACATTATGATATTCCCAAGGGGGCTGCTGCCCTGGATGTCAATCTTACCCGCTTGAATATAATCAATGAAGAACTTAATGTCAGTTCTACGAAACTACCTGTCAACTTTCACCTAGACCATGAAAACAATTCTACAGAACTTGCTCTTTTAACCCCTGTTCAGATACGTCTTAATGAGCATAACCTTTCACTGATGCCCACTCAGATGCAACTGCACGACAAGCGTATTGACGTGGAGCGGACACCCTTCAGTTTTGACGGGATACTGGATACGGAAGTCAGTCTGCATCACTCACTCGGTTCCAAACAGCTGACCTTTGATCTCAAAAATACAGATTTTTATCACTCTTTGCTGAATATCAGGGCTCCTTTCAAACTCAATTACACTTATGGTCATGAGACAGATCGTATTGCAGTTGAAAAGTTCAATATTGAAGCAACGCTCAACCAGAACAACGAGATGGATCTGCACCTTAATGATCTTAAAAAACTTCGTCGCTACTCAAATATCATGAAGCATTATGATATCAAAGCCGGTGCAGCCAACCTCACCTTCATCAAAGACCGTATCGGCATCGATATGACCATCAAAAACTTCCACCCCCTTATAAGTATCGATGAAAAGCCTGTAACGACCTACACCATCAAGGGAGATTATGCTAACAAGACAACCAATCTACAAATAAATAAAAACCTGGACCTGATCTACCATAACAAGGGTAAGCTCACTGCCAAAGGTGTGGACTTCAATCTTTTTCCTATTCTTCGTTATCTTGAGAGAATCGATTCCAATGAGAGCGATAGTGATCTGGAGTTGATTGTTAAAACAAAGAACTGTGGCGTCCTACTGGGTGAATCTGGCCGAAAAATCCTCTCTGAGAGCATCAATATGCAGATCAATAACACCCATATCCAAGCCCAACTCATCCATGGCAAAGGGGGTGTTCTTTTTGAAAGTGAAGACGGCAATCTGTCGGTGTTTGGACGAGGGCTTAATGATCAGTTTATGAACAAACTCTTTAAGTTCTCCACTATGAAAGGCGGGGAACTCTCCTTTAGTATGCAGGGGCCTTATGATGATATGAAAGGCATTATTCAGATCGATAAGACGATTATCAAAGACTATACTGTCCTGAACAATACCCTCGCCTTCTTCAATACCATCCCCTCCCTACTGACCTTCTCCGTTCCGGGTTATTCGAGCGATGGACTGGAGGTTGAACAGATGTACGGTACCTTTGAGAAGCAAGGGGATATAATGAAGATCAAAGACACCAAGATCACCTCCAAAGAGCTTATCATCACAGCAGAAGGAGAATCCGACTTCAAAAAAGAGACCATCGATCTTTTGATGCAGGTCAAAACAGACATTGGAAGCAGTGCCAAGGATATACCGATCATCGGATATATCATCTTTGGCGAAGACAGTGTCTCTACCACCGTACGTGTCTATGGAGATCTCAAAGACCCAAAGGTCGAAAACTCTGTGGCAAAGAATATCATGGTAGCTCCTTTAAATATCATCAAGCGCACCATCACCCTTCCACTGCTTCCTTTCTTTGAGGATGACAACAGCACCCAACCCTGATGTTAATCCAGAGGGATGACAACCTCGAAACAGGCTCCTGTGTCCGTATTATGTACCGATATGCTTCCTTTTAGTTTTTCAACAATCTGAGCACTCATATAGAGCCCTATTCCCGTCCCTTTTCCCTTCTCTTTCGTCGTTACATTGGCTTCAAAAACTTTCTCAATGACTTCGGGATCAATACCCCCTGCACTGTCTTCAATACTCAAAAATGCCACTTTTCCTTTTATCGTGGCATGTATACGAATCAGACGCTCCTTGATCTGCTTCTCGTTAAAAGCATCTTTTGCATTATTAATGATATTCAGTATGAGATGTTTGAACTCATTGGCATTTCCATGAAGTTTCAAGTCTTCATCTACGTCTATCTCGATCTCAATGGTATGCTTTAAAAACTCATCTTTGACCAGTAGACAGGCAGAATCAATGACCTCAGACAATAAAAAACTTGATACCTCCTGGTTCGGACGGAAAAAATCACGAAACTCCCGAAGCGTTACAAGCATATGCTCTATCTGTGTATTGACTCCCTCCAGCATCTCATCGATATAGCTTCTGTCTACCCTTCCCTCATCAAAATCTGATTTCAAAAGGTCCGCGTACATGCTTAGGGCATTCAACGGCTGTTTCCACTGATGGGCAACCGCATCCAGCATCTCACCCATAGCGGCCATCTTGGCCTGTTGTTCAAGCATCTGAGCCTGCAGGCGTAAACGCTTCTGACTCTCATATTTCAAACGCAGGTAAAAGCCAAGCCCCATTAACATTATGGTCGTAAAAACACCCAAGGAGATATAGAGCAAGGTATAATCCACCTTCTCCACATACTCCTGCCGTGACCACTTAGCCAATACCACATGTACATCCTCTTCAGAAGTATTAGCAACCAGCTTGCCCATAATAGAAACAAGCAGCGGATAATCAGCATGTATGCCAAAGCCCAGACTTGTATCTACATCACTCTTTCCGACAATGCGAAGATTAAGCAAACGGTTTTGCGCGATGATGTAACTTGCCCTCGGAAGCGAGCATAAAAAAGCATCGATCTTACCGACAGATACTGCTTCAAGACCTTTATGGGCACTTTTATAGGTAATAAACTGCATATGGGGATACTTGGACTGAAGTACAGGTGTTGTCGTCGTATTATCGATCAGACCGATACGCTTATGGGAGATTTGATATAAGGAAGAAACATAATCTTCTCCCTCTTGCATCACAATAACTACCGGGTTTTTAGACGTCTGTACAAACTCAAGGTCGGTCTGGGCATTGGAGTACTGGGATTGTGATATCATCATCACCTTCCCACTGCTTACTTTATCCAGTGATTCCTGCCAGGTAGCGGTCTGGATATGTTTAAAATCAAAAGGAAGCCGTTGCGAGAGCAGCGCCAATACATCCGGAACGATCCCTGTATATTTTCCCTGCTTGTCATAGCCCTCATAAGGTAACCAGGCAGGGTCACCTACATAAGTGATATGGGGATGCTCCTCAATCCACTGCTTCTCCTCAGAAGTAAATTCCAGGGCAAAACACGAGACGTTCAAGAGTAATAAAAGGCTAAGAATAAAGGTACGCATGACATATCATAGCAGAAGATGCCTGATTGAGTCTATTTAAACCTCTTCCAGAAGACATCGCATAGGAAAACCCTCTTCACGGGCTTTATACTGCACGATAGCCGCTTTGGTCTCGGCTATCTCATAGGTATAAATACCGCAGAGTCCTTTTCCCTTTGTATGGATTTCCTGAGTAATAGCATCTGCCTCTTCAAGCGTCTTTTGAAAGACGGAGGTGATGATACGCAGACAAAACTCCCAGGTCGTATAATCATCATTCAACATATACACCCTGTACAGTTTTGGCTGCTTCAGGTCTTGTTTGATCATCTCCTGTGTTTCTAAAGACATTGGCGCGAAACTCCCCTCTTATAACAACCTAAGACAATACGACCAAGCGACTTTCAAGCAACAAGCCTACTCATTTCGCAAGACATTCAGTACATCCACCTGAGCTGCTTTTTTGGCCGGATACCAGGCCGAAAGCACCACGATAACAAAAGCACCGATGATGATAGAAAAGAAATCGACCATCGATAACTCCAGAGGAAGATGGGAGGTCCCGTATACCTCTTCGGGAATAGAGATGATATCGAAACTGGAGAGGATCCAAAGACCGCTAAGACCCAACACCGTTCCGGCAAAGATCCCCGCTAATCCGATCACAATACCCAGTCGCATAAAGATCTTTTTCACCTCTGCTTCGGATGCACCAAGCGATATGAACAGAGCGATCTCACTCCTGCGGTTCATCACCGTCATCAGTAAGGAGGAGATGATATTGACCGCCGCGATGAGGATGATCAGCATCAGCACGATGAAAAGAGCATGTTTTTCAAGTTCAAGGGCGGCAAAGAAGGAGACGTTATCTTCCCACCACCCCTTGATCCTTACACCGTGAGGCAATACTTTTTCAATACGCTTGATATCCTTATGGGGGTCCTTGGAGAAGATATGGATTCCGTCATACTGATCCCTTGGCATATTCAAGATCACCTGCATCGCCTCAAGAGAGGTATAATGGTACGCCTTGTCATAGGCCGAAAGCCCCGAATCAAAAGAGCCGTTTACCTTGAAGCGTTTGATCGTAGGAGCCAGGGTCAAGCCTCCCGGTTCAGCCTGGGTGAAGATGTACATAAGGCGTTCATGATCATTCAAATAGAGTTCATTAAAGAGGGTCTTTCCTACAATAACATCAAACTTCTTATATTCTCTTCCCTCGACAGCCTTTGAAATGACCCGATTAGCCTTGGCCTCAGCCTGCATATCCACGCCGAAAAGGTATCCGCCTTCCATGCTCTGTCCTCTACGAACAATAACCGGAGAAGCGATATAGGGACTAAAGGCCAGTTCCGGAAACTGCTGACGCAGATCACTTACCAGGGCCTTGTCCGCCGAGCCGTAAAACTTAGGAAGTATCGTCATCGGATAGTTCATCACCGTCAGTTTCTTGCGAAATTCCGCATCAAACCCATTCATCAACGACATGGCGATAATCAGTACCATGACGCCCAGCAGAATGCCTAAGAAGGCCAGTAAAGCAGATAAGAAGATAAAGGGCTGATCCTGGTCAAAACGCAGATAGCGTTTGACCATAAATTTTACGAGGGTGTTGTTCACGCGGTTCCCTGAGCCAGGGCACCTTTTTTAGGGCCGCTCTTTCCACAGCAGCTTTTATATTTTTTACCTGATCCACAAGGGCATGGATCATTACGGGCGATCTTTTTCTCTACGACCTCGTTCTCATCATGGGAAAGCTGACGATTCATCTCATCCTGGCGTTTTTGTACTTCACGCTGTTCTACAAGGGCTTCTGCCTCTTCCTCCGCTGCTTTAAACTGGATCACCTGAAGGACTTTGATCGTCTCAAACTTGATCGCATCACGCAGTTCAGAGAAAAGATTGTAGGACTCTTTCTTAAACTCAACCAGAGGGTCTTTTTGATTATAGGCACGCAGACGAATACCCGTTTTCATCGTATCCATCTGATAGAGGTGATCACGCCAGGTCTGATCGAGAGTTTTGAGGAATATCTCACGTTCCACTGCCCTATGTATACCCTCATCCAGGACTGCCATCTTGCTGTCATAGGCCTGCTTGATCTCGCTCAGGACACTCTCCTCAAGAGTCTCGTAATCCTTGCCTTTCATTTCTTCCATATCGAGTTCCTGATTGATCTCTTCCTTGAAGACAGCTACCAGTTTCTCCAGGTTGAAATCCTCTTCACTCTGTCCGTTGAAAATATCACAGTTCATCAGGGTCGTGATCACATATTCCGAGCGGATCTCATCCACCTTCGCGTGAATATCATATTCCGGATCAAGGATATCATTTCTAAACTTGTAAACGATCTTACGCTGTTCATTAGCCACATCATCGTACTCAACGATCTGTTTACGTCCCTCAAAGTGCATGGTCTCGACTTTTTTCTGCGCCTTTTCAACGGCACGGGTGACCATCTTGGACTCAATATATTCACCGTCTTCGACGCCCAGACGCTCCATAATGGACTTGATACGGTCAGAACCGAAGATACGCAGGAGATTGTCTTCCAAGGAGAGATAGAACTGAGTCACCCCCGGGTCTCCCTGACGTCCTGAACGTCCGCGAAGCTGATTATCGATACGACGGTTTTCATGACGTTCCGTACCGATGATATAAAGTCCGCCAAGCTCCTTGATCTCGTCACTGACCTTGATATCAACACCGCGTCCCGCCATATTGGTCGCAATGGTCACTGCCGCCTTATGTCCGGCATTCTTGATGATCTCACCCTCTTGTTCATGTTGCTTCGCATTAAGTACCGTATGAGGGATCTTTGCTTTGGAAAGCAATCCGTGCAAGGCCTCTGACTTCTCAATAGAAGCCGTACCGATCAGTACCGGCTGTCCCGTGGCATGCAGCTCTTTGACCTGTTTGATTACCGCATCGAACTTCTCTTTTTCTGTTTTATAGATAAGATCATTCAGATCTTTACGGGCGATCGGGATATTCGTAGGGATAGAGACGACATCCAGGTTATAGATCTGAGCAAACTCCGTCGCTTCGGTTTGCGCCGTACCGGTCATACCCGCCAGTTTGTCATACATTCTAAAGTAGTTTTGGAAGGTAATATCGGCAAGGGTCTGTGTCTCTTCTTTGATATCAACGTTCTCTTTGGCTTCAAGTGCCTGATGCAGTCCCTCCGAGTAACGACGACCTTCAGAGAGACGGCCGGTAAACTCATCAACGATCACGACTTCACCCTCACGCACCACATAATCCACATCCACTTCAAACAGATAATTCGCCTTAAGAGCATTATCCAGAAAGTGTGAAAGTTCTGCATTTTGAGGGCTGTAAAGGTTCTCTACTCCAAACAGCTCTTCCGCCTTGGCGATCCCCTCTTCGGTGATCAGGATAACACGGTCTTTCTCATCCACCGTAAAATGCTCATCCCGTGTCATCTTCTGAGCGACACTGTTGGATTTGTCATAATTCTCGACCTTACGGTTTGTCGGTCCGGAGATGATCAGCGGCGTACGGGCTTCATCGATCAAAATGGAGTCCACCTCATCCACGATTACAAAAGCATGGGAACGCTGGACCATCTGATCTTTGGAATAGGACATATTATCCCGCAGATAATCAAAACCAAACTCATTATTGGTTCCATAGGTAATATCAGCGGCGTACTGTTCGCGTTTCTTGGCAGGATCATACTCATCTTCGAGGATCGTTCCCGTCGTAAATCCCAAGAAACCGTACAGAGCGCTCATCTCTTCCGCATCCCGTGAAGCCAGGTAATCATTCACCGTCACAACATGCACACCCTTGCCGTTCATCGCATTCAGCACTACTGCCAGCGTCGCTACCAGGGTCTTACCCTCACCGGTCTTCATCTCTGCGATACGACCTTCATGCAGAACCATACCACCGATAAGCTGCACGTCAAAATGACGCATGTTAAGCACACGCTTCCCTGCTTCACGGGTAATGGCGAAGGAT
>JBFEYO010000092.1:0-8439 GCA_041562075.1 Sulfurimonadaceae bacterium
AGCGCAAAGATAATCCCCCGTGCACTTCGGGGGAAGAGCGTAAGCATTCGGTTCGCCATCCACTTATGCAATCCCGTCTTCTCCACGGCAATGGCGATCAGAAATCCGCCCAAAAAGAGATAGATGATGGGATTGGCATAATGTACACTCGCCTCTTTCGTCGTCAAAATTCCAAAGGCGGGAAAAAGCACGATAGGAAGCAATGAAACTACCGCCAACGGAAGTCCTTCATTCGTCCACAGAGTCACCATCAGGGTGATCACAGCTACCAGCAGAGACTGTGTCGGTGTAAAAAAAGTAATCATTGCAACAAAGGCCGCTATCGCCAATAAAAGGGCCAATCCAATCTTTTGTATCTCAGCTGTCATAGTCTGTATTCTGCCTATACTTATGTAAGAAGAAGCTAAAATAAACCCGCCTGAAGTTAAGAGTGCTATACTTTTTTTTTCATTAGAGGAATCCTTTTATGCCGATCAAGACCTATCTATCCACCAATACTCTCGTTGTCCTTGGAATTCTCCTGGGTATCCTCTTTGGTATCTATGCTCCTGAATACGCCCTCAAACAAGAAGTGATAGGAAAGGCCTTCGTCAATTTCCTCAAAATGCTGGTGGTACCTCTGGTCTTCGCTTCGATCTATGTAGCCATAGCGGGATTGGGGTCTTTGGATCAACTTAAAAAGATCGGTCTAAAGACCATCGGACTCTATCTCATGACCACAGCACTTTCCGTTTTTTTAGCCATTATCGCTATCAACCTGTTTCCTATCGGTGAGACCCTCTCATCAGAGGGGCTGAGCTACACCAAAGCAGAGGAAGTCGCACCTTTTTCCCTGCAGGCGATGCTGCTAAGCTTCATTCCGACCAATATCTTTCACGCACTTTCCGGCGGCAATATGATGCAGGTCATTGTCTTTGCCATCTTTTTGAGTATTGCCAGTCTCTATCTCAAGCAGGAGCATCAGGACTCGATGCTGAACTTCTTTACGGCCATCAGCAGTGCGATGCTAAAGATCGCCGAGTGGATCGTCGCACTGACACCCCTAGGGGTCTTCTCACTGATCAGCTATATTGTCGCCGATCAGGGGATAGAGGTCATTATCGGTCTATGGAAGTACATTCTTCTGGTCTTGGCTGTACTTCTTTTTCACGGCCTTGTTACCCTGCCCGCGATTCTGGCACTCTTCGCCAAGATAAACCCCTACCGCTATCTGCAACAGATCAAAGAGGTTCCGCTCATGGCTTTTTCAACCGCATCCAGTGCCGCAACACTTCCTGTCAGTATGAAGGTCTCCCAGGAAAAAGGCGGAGTCTCCCAGCAAAGCGCAGCCTTTGTCCTGCCTCTGGGAGCAACCGTATCTATGGACGGAACAGCCGCGTATCTCAGCATCGCCGTCTTATATATCGCAAACCTGTCGGGAGTCGTATTAAGTGTAGGAGATCAACTCTTATTGGGGATAACGGTTGTGGCCTTGAGCGTGGGTGTCGCTGCACTGCCTTCGGCATCTCTTGTCATGATGGTCGTTATCCTTCAGCAGATCGGATTACCGATAGAATACCTGGCACTTATCGTCGCGGTTGACAGAATACTGGATATGGCCCGTACGTCACTCAATGTCACCTCGGATATGTGCGTGACAAAGATCGTCGATGAACTCAATACGAAAAAACAGTAACTGCATCTAGGGGTGTTCAGGCGAAGCCGTACTACTCTTGTTGAAATAGTTCTCGAACGACTTCTCTATCATCACACAAAACTAACAAAAGTGATTCCTCCTAAGAGGAAAGTTTCTTCAGGAAGGCAAAAGCGGTCGCGAAGCGATTTTGGACGACACGCTATTTACTTAATAGCTCTCTAACGACCTCACGGTCGTCAAACGGGAATTTTTGATCATAGATGATCTGATAGGTCTCATCGCCCTTCCCCAGGATCAGTATGACCTCATCCCCTTCCCTATCGGAGAGGGCCTGTGCTATCGCCTCTTTTCGGTTGGGGTTTACAACCACCTTGCCTTTCTCATCTATCCCGCTGACAATATCCGAGATGATAGCATCAGGGTCTTCACTGCGTGGATTATCACTGGTCACATAGACCTTTTTTGCGTAACTTGCAGCGACACGTCCCATGATCGGACGCTTGCTCTTGTCTCTGTCTCCCCCCGCTCCAAAGACGACACGCAGTTCCTTCTCTTTAAGCGAATTAAGTATCTGCTGCATTCCGTCCGGAGTATGGGCAAAGTCTACGATGACCAAAGGATCTTCACTCACCTTCTCCATACGCCCGCTTACGCCGGCAAAGTTTGGTGTTACCTCTGCGATTTCGGGTATCGTATGTTCAGTCAGAAGATGTACTGCCGCCACCGCTGCCGTCATGTTATAGAGGTTAAAAAAACCGTATAAGTCGGTGCTGAAGGTCTCAATGGACTGGAAGTTCTGCATCACTGCCGATATCCCGTCATTCATCGTATAGGCAATGATCCTGTAGGTTGCAGGATTCTCTATCCCATAGGAGTTGGCATTTTTGAAATTAAACTCCGCACGGCTTTCGTCCTTGTTGATAAGCTTCAGGCTCTCATCGGCAAAAAAACTGTTCTTGACCGCAATGTACTCTTCAAGACTGTTGTGATAATCCAGATGATCCTGGGTAATGTTCGTCAGGATTTTCAAAGCGAAGGGAATGCCCTCAATCCGTTTTTGAACGATAGCATGAGAGCTCACTTCCATTACAAAATATTCACAGCCTGCAGCTGCTGCCTGATAGATATGCTTGTAGGTATTCAATACCGTCGGCGTAGTAAGGCTCTTACCCTCTACCATCTCGTCATTCATATAAAAACCGCGGGTTCCCTGCATCGCGACCTTATGACCAAGGTCCAGTAAAATAGAGTAAATAGCAGCAGCCGTCGTTGTCTTGCCGTTGGTCCCGGTAATGCCTATGATCTTAATACGGTTAACCCCAAAGACCGGTGCAATCTCTTCGGCCTTAATGATCGAATGAGCACCTCGTGCTTTGGCATCATCCAGATATGTCTCGTTTTGGGTCGTCAGTACGAAAGCTGTCTCGCTATCGCACTCCTGTGAGTTTTCACTCACATATTTATAGGGGGTATCGGGTAATTGTATTTTCAAGAGATGTCTTCTAGGATCTTGGAGAGTTTTTCATCGCTTGGATAAGTTTTGAGTGCTGTCTCAAGGTAAGACAGGCCCATATCCTTAAATCCGTTATGAAGCAGTTTGTCCAAAAAGTCGATGAAGTCATCCTTGGCAGTAATGATCACACGGGTGGAGAACATGATGTTCTCAAAGGTCTGCTTGAAATCACCGTTTTGTTCTACAAGCAGTTTAAAATCATGATATAAGATACCGTTCTCGCCTTCAAGTTTTTCCTTGATCGGATCAGCAATCAATTCGCTTAGGCTCTCCATCGTACCATCCATACTGGCAATGATCTCATTCATGATCTCATCGGCATCTTCATTATCTTCTTTACGTAATACGGCATAATAATCAAATAGTGCCGCGGCAGCTTCCTCGCCGCTCATCGCCATCTCGGCCAAAATAGCACCATTATAGGCTTCTTTATTGGTTGGGTCTTCTTTAAGTACAAGCGCGTATGCTAATAACGCTTTTTCATACTCTTGTTTTGAAAAATCTTCATTAGCGGCTTGAAGGGTTTTATAATAGTTAAAATTTTTCATTTTTTTTCCTTCTGCGGTATTAAACGCCGACGCTACCATGACTCGTATCTTCTATGCCATTTCAAGGCACAGAAGAAGAGCCTGAGCAATCTTAAAGTTCGTCTATTTTGTTTTCCATACCGATAGGAACATTGACGACCGTCAACTCCGGGTGGATATCAAGACGCAATTGGCGTTCAACACCATATTTCAATGTACTGCCGCTACTTGCGCATCCGACACAAGCACCATGCAGTTGTACATATACTGCACCGTTCTTTACGGCTACAAGGGTGATGTCACCACCATCCAGGGCGATGGAAGGACGTACCTTGTCGATCACACCTGTTACGGGAGCCATAAGTTCTTCATCTGTAAATGGGATCATGTTTATCCTTGAGAAATCTATCTAAAATAATAACGATAAAATAGACAATTTCCACTTAATAAGCGATAAAGCACCTCACTAGTTTCATTGCTTAAGCTAGGATATATCCCTATAAATCAAGGAACGAGTAGACATATTTTTCTTTTCTCATGCCTACGAGTATATAGTCAATATCGGCACAAGCGATCAAATCATTAAGGGCCGTCTCTTCAATCGTGTTTTCGATCGCAATCCCCTCATGTTCGAGCATGCTTTTTGTCTGCTTTGAGCATTCATGCAGGACCATCTGTTCATAAACCCCAAAAAAGTCCATCAGCAGGGCTGAGATGTTCTCCCGAACATAGTCATCTTCTATCTTCATCAATTCCTGACGGATGTGGGGAATAATCTTTGACATCAAAAAGGTCTGATACTCCCCTATCCACCCAAAACGGTGTTTATAATTATCCAGTTCACCTATCAGGTTGAAGATGGCATCAGCCTTCACCTCTTCCAAAAAGCCCATCGTCTCATTCAAATGCGCATAATAGTCTCCAGGTTCTTTATGGCTCGCAAGGCGAAACATCACATTATCCCTGGAGGCATTAAGAGGACGGTTAGCCAGGACACGAAGACCGTTTTGATGAGCCCAGTGGGCACATTTCAGCCCCTCTTTTTCCAAAAGATTGATCGGCATCTCAAGGGTGGTGAAATGATGACGGGCATTGCCCGTTTCCAATGCCGCTTTTTGAGCCAGAGCCACCAGGTCATAGTAAGGTAGAAAATAGCGTGCATTCTCGCTTAAGGCCAAGGCATTTGAACTGATTCCGTATGACAGGATACGCCCTTCTTGCACCTCTGTCTCCAGCTGCATAAAGGCATCCAGAATACGATCAAGCATTATCATCTGTGCCTCAGCCCTATCCGCATCCTGTTTAATGGTATGCATCAGATAATACTCAGGATTATGCAGCAAATAACAATCGATCTGATCTAACTTCAAGCGTTCCAATGACTTCGTCAACTCTGCCTTGATAAAACCCGGATGTATGGAGTGATAGCATGTTTCATCAAAGGGAACGATATCAAGCTCTTTGATAAGCTCCTCCCCCTCTTTCTTTACCGCTTCCAGAAGATCCCCCTGAATATATCCGCATTTGGAGACGATCTCCAAATCATCGGGTTTATGTCCGCCATAGACCTCCTCAAGGGTCAAGGCAATTAAACGCTCCGCATCTCCGTTCATATAATTGGTGGAGGTGTCGATCAAACGAATACCCTCTTTGATCGCCAGGGTCAATGCCGCTTTATGTTCAGGATCGTCCAAACCGGTTCGATAGGTTCCAAATGCTAGTTTTTTATTCATAAGTCGTCCATTATATACATCAAATAGTAAAGTAAGTTCTTGGGTAAAAAATGCAGTGAAATAGCCATAATATGCTCAAAAAGCTTCATCAAAAGACTTTTGAGTATCTTATTAAAAATGTAAGAGAAAACCTCTTACAAAGAGTGTATAGTCTAAGACTATACGAACTCGATAAACGCCATAGTAGTAGCGTCACCACGACGGATACGTGTACGTGTGATACGTGTATATCCACCGTTACGCTCTTTATACTCAGGAGCGATTTCGTTTACAAGCTTCTTAGTAGCTTCTTTGTCTTGTAGTGCTGCGAAAACCGCACGGTGAGCATTTGCTTCACCTGTACGTGCAACAGTTACAAGTTTTTCTGCATATGAGCGAAGTTCTTTCGCCTTTGCAACAGTAGTTTCGATCTTACCATTCTCGATTAGAGAGATAGTAAGGTTCTTAAGTAGTGCCGCTCTGTGAGAAGACGTTCTACCTAATTTTCTATATCCATGACGGTGTCTCATTCGATACCCTTTTTATTCTGCTTCGATTTTTTTCTTGACAGCACTGATAACTTCATCAGAAAGATCAGCACCTACTGAAAATCCATACTCAGAAACTTTTTCAACGATCTCTTCGTATGATTTTTTACCAAGGTTTTTAACGTTTTTAAGATCAGCTTCGCTCATCATTACGATCTCACCGATGAATTTCACCGATGAACGATCTAAACAGTTAAAACTACGTGCGCTAAGACCTAAGTCTTCGATACGACCCATAAGTTTTTTG
This sequence comes from Sulfurimonadaceae bacterium, assembly GCA_041562075.1. Lineage (GTDB taxonomy): Bacteria > Campylobacterota > Campylobacteria > Campylobacterales > Sulfurimonadaceae. The sequence goes on from JBFEYO010000092.1 coordinate 6,184, forward strand.
ATCTCTGGAGTCTCATCCACACGCTCAACCGTAGTTGGTGCTGCCACTGAGATTTCTGAGTTGAAAACAGCCATCTGAGCATACATAACTTCAAGAGCATTTTTGAATGCATCAACCGGTCCGATTTGACCGTCAGTTACAATGTTCATGATCACTTTTTCAAAGTTCGGGTTGTCTTCAACCAAAACATTATCAATGTCATAAGTCGCTTTACGTACAGGCGTAAAGTACGCATCTAAAGGAATATATCCTTCATCAAGTTCATCACGAACATCTTCACTAGGAACATATCCGATACCTTGATAGATTTTTAGAGTAAATGTTAATGTCGCATCTTCATTTAGTGTTGCCAAAAATGCTTCCGGCGTTACCACTTCAACTTGATCATTTGAAAGATCAGCACCCGTGATCTCTTTCGGACCAGTAAAGGTGTAAGTAACTTCAGCACTTGTCTCATCATTTTTCAATTTGAAACGGATAGATTTCAGATTGATGATAAACTCAGAGATATCTTCAAGCATACCACGGATGCTATCAAACTCATGTTTCGCACCTTCAACCTTGATCGCTACCGGAGCATACCCCTGAGAGCTGCTTAGTAGAAATCTACGAAGTGGGTGAGCAAGAGAAACAGCATAACCTACCTCAAACGGGTAAGCAATAATGTTTGCTTCGTTGTCGCTGATGTTCTCAACGACAAACTCTTGTGGCAATAACGGTGAAGTCTTGATCTTTTTCATTTACGCCCTTTTATTATTTAGAGAATAGCTCAACGATTAAACGTTCTTCAACTGGGATAACAACCTCTTCACGTTCTGGAAGACGAGTAAAGATACCGAATACTTTTTCAGCTTCAACATCAACCCACTCTGCTAGTCCAGTCTGGTTAGTTAGTTCAATCGCTCTTTGAACCTGTACATTTTGTTTACTTGCTTCACGCACTTCAACTTTTTGACCAGGTTTAACACGGTAAGATGGGATATCTACGCGTTTACCGTCAACAAGTACGTGACCGTGGTTTACGAATTGGCGAGCAAAACGACGAGTCGATGCAAATCCCATTCTATAAACTACGTTGTCAAGACGCTGCTCAAGAAGCATTACAAGGTTTGTACCTGTATTACCTGAACGACGTTTTGCTTCAGCGAAAAGTGTACGAAGTTGTTTCTCAGAAACACCATACATGAATTTCGCTTTTTGTTTTTCGTTAAGTTGCAGACCATACTCTGAAACTTTTTTACGACGTTGGCCATGTTGACCAGGTGCAAATGGGCGTTTTTCTAATGCAGACTTACCTGCTAGACGACGCTCACCTTTAAGGTTAAGACTTACACCGAATCTTCTTTCGATTTTTTCTACTGGACCTCTATATCTTGCCATCAGTAACTCCCTTACACTCTACGACGTTTTGGTGCACGACAACCATTGTGTGGAAGTGGTGTTACATCTTTCATGAAAGAAACACGAATACCTTCGATTGCACCTACAGATTTAACTGCTGTTTCACGACCTGAACCAGGTCCCTGAACTTTAATACCGACCTCTTTAAGACCGTGAACCATTGCTTTTTCCATTGCATCTTCTACTGCAGCTTGAGCAGCGAACGGAGTAGATTTTTTAGAACCCTTGAAACCAAGAGAACCAGCTGAACTCCATGCAATCATGTTACCCATTTCATCAGTAACAGTTACTAATGTGTTGTTGAATGAAGCTGAGATATGTACGATACCCTTAGCAATATTCTTTTTTACAACTTTTTTTCTAGCTACTTTTCTTTTTGCCATTATCTATCCTTACGCCGAACCAACAGTTTTCTTGCGCCCTTTACGAGTACGCGCGTTTGTCTTAGTTTTTTGACCACGACATGGAAGACCACGACGGTGACGTAAACCACGGTATGAACCAAGGTCCATAAGAGCTTTAATATCCATTGCAACTTGCTTACGAAGATCACCTTCCACCATGTGAGAAGCTTGGATCTCTTTTGCGATTGTTGCCGCTTCGTCTTCACTTAATTCATGTACACGTTTGTTGTAATCAACACCCGTAGCATCAAGAATCTGACGAGATTTATGTAAACCTATACCATAGATATAAGTCAGTGCATATTCCATGCGTTTCTTTTTAGGTAAGTCAACACCAGCTATACGCGCCATGCTTATCCTTGTCTTTGTTTATGTTTTTTAGTTTTGCAGATTACTCTGACAATACCTTTACGTTTGATGATTTTACAGTCATCACACATCTTCTTTACTG
>JBFEYO010000093.1:0-8408 GCA_041562075.1 Sulfurimonadaceae bacterium
CGGAGAACCTCAATCTATAAAGGTTACCGTTTCGTCCAGAGCAACCCTCTGTGGCTGGTAAGTGTTTTGAACTGCAGACCTGTCCTCATACCCCAAGACCACACTATAAAGCAGCGCAAGGTTTTCGGGTAGATCAAGCACTTTAGAGATGATACGCCCATACTCGGTTGTAGAGCCCTGAGGACAAGAGTCTACCCCATAAGCCTGAGCAGCCAGCATAATACTCTGCATATAAGCACCACAATCGATAAAAGCCCCCTGCGCCCCATCGATCAGGGAGTGATCCGTACAGATAAAAAAGACCGTCTGCGCACCGAACCAGCGGTAATTGTCATACCAAAGCTCCTGGCGACGCTCCTTGTCTTTACGATCAACCCCCATCTTCTCATACAGCCCCACACCTGTTTGTATACGGCGAAGCTTATAAGGGTTTTTCCATTTTAGAGGATAATACTGGATGAATTGATCCACATCCCCTCCCGCATCGATATGTTTGATGATCTCATCCCCGATTCTATCAAGCACCTCTTTGTTGGAGATAGCATATACCACCCAGGGTTGCATATTTGCCCCCGATGGCGTCATAGCCGCGGCCTCAAGGATCTTTTCCTGGACCTCTTTCTCAACCGGCTTGTTTAAAAACTTTCGTTTGGATGAACGTTTTTTGATCGCATCAATGACGGATATGTTTTGCATACAGCTTCCTTATATGAACTAAGCTTAGTACTCCATACTAAAACCAATGCCGAAATTATACCCTTCTAAACCTTCAGCTCTTACTGTACTCACTTCCGCATAAAACCGTCTTGCCCATGAAGGGGTGTTCGGGGTATACCAGTAGGCTACAGCACCCAGGTTCATATAGCGGTTCAAACGTACGACATCCTGAATATCCCCATGCAGATAATTTACCTTGAGATAGGTCTCCAGACTCATATAGTTCTGCTCATACGAAAGCAGTGCCGGTGTCTCAATCCCCAATGCCACACTGCTTACATCGGACTGGGTTTTAAAACCGCTGAGTACATCCAGGCTGAAATCCGCCTTGGTCTCATAGGATTTAAATGCTGCCTTGGTATAGAGCCTATAGTCGTGAATCGTTTTCTCATACTCTGCACTCACAAGCAATTTATAGGAGATATTGTGATTATAGTTCCGATCGAAAAAATCCTCTATGGCCCCGCCTATGTCATCTTTGGGCCGTACGCTTGTACCTACCCTTGAATAAATCATGCCAAAACTTCCAAGAAAATCGATACCGCTCTCACTCTGGTATCGCAAACCTCCGCCTATACCCGCCGTATAGGTCTGAAGTTTATTATCATGGGTCAGTTCAATGTCTCCCGTTGCACTCTTCTGGGTCGTCTGGGTATCCAGCCGGGTGATCGAGTATCCGACACCGCCATTGATAAACCAGTTCACATCCTCAGCAACGGAATCAAAGTGATGGGTAAAAGGAAGGGTATAGGTCTGCATCTTGAACTGAGCGTTGGTAAAACGATAAAAGCCCGAGCTCAGGCCCGATTCGGAAGTAAAGATCAACAGGGTATTGATGTTAGCCAGATAAACCTTCTGAGCTGTCTCCTCAGGGGTTTGTGCAAACAGTACAGTCGTTATCAATAATCCCCATAACCATTTCATCTGGAAAGTATACTACAAAGCCTGTAAAATAGTCTCTCTTACTCTTTTATGCTACACTATGGAAATAGATATATTCCAGCATAAAGGTTGCTCTTGCCGACTGAAACCACTCTTCAGCCCACCTCTTTTTTAGGGAAATGCTATATACACTGGAAAACGCGCCACTACGGTCGCAAGATCGAGGCGCTATCCTTGCTGATCAGTGTTGCTATCTACATGAACAAAAAGATCTACGAAGAGGAACTTGAGAGTGCTTCACACTACCTTCTAGGCATTATGGAACATCCTGATGATGTAGAGAATGTCATGGAGTATGTGAAGATGAAACTGCACTCCTACCAAGAAGACAATGCATCCTGGCTGGAGGATAGACAAGAAGCCTTTAACCTGATCATTAAAAATGAAGAGCTCTATGGATGCATGAGCGAGATCTTCAACTCCGATGAGAGTTTTGATGAAAGCGAAGAGCTTTTTGAAGAGGCCCTTAAAAGACTCCTATGAAACTCAATTCCTCTATTATAAAACTTTCCGATACCCTGCTCGAGCAAGGAGCGCGTCCCTTTATCGTCGGCGGATTTGTACGGGACCATTTTCTGGGAGTCGAGAGTAAGGACATCGATATAGAGGTCTATGGTATCACCTCCCTCGAACAACTCAAGACCTCCTTGCAAAACCTGGCACCCGTGCACGAAGTGGGCAAAAATTTTGGGGTACTCAAGCTCTCCTTAGAAGGCTATGATATCGACATTGCCCTTCCAAGGACCGAAGTAAAAACCGATAAGGGACATAAAGGGTTTCATATCCAGACCAACGGCCATCTGGATTTCACCACTGCTTCCAGACGCCGGGACTTCACCATGAATGCCATCGGCTATGATATCAAGACCGATTTCTTTCTGGATCCCCACGGGGGACGTGAAGATATTGAAAAAGGCATCATACGCCATATCCATGACGAAAGTTTCGTAGAAGACCCTCTGCGTATCCTCAGAGCCGTACAGTTTGCCGCCCGTTTTAATTTCAAACTGCATGATAACACACTAAAACTATGTCAAAACATGGTAAAAAACAAGATGCTGGATGAGCTCCCAAAGGAGCGCATATTTGAGGAGTACAAGAAACTTCTTCTCAAGGCTAACACCCCCTCACAGGGATTTGAGATCATGGATCAAATGGGAGCACTTCCTCCTGAGCTCAAGGCCATTCAAAATATACCTCAGGACAAGCGGTATCATCCCGAAGGGGATGTCTGGACCCATACCATGATGAGCATCGATGCCATGGCAACGCTCAGGACATCCAATGATAAAAAAGACCTGATCCTGATGCTCTCTGCCCTTTGCCATGATCTGGGAAAGGCTGACGTAACTGAAGAGGTGGATGGCAAGATTCGATCCATAGGACATGAGCAGGTTTTAAAACCGACCCAAACGCTGATATCCCGTCTTTCAGAAGAAAAAGCACTGCTTGAAGAGATCACTCCGCTGATCAAGGAACATCTCATACCATCGCAACTTTATGACCAACAAAGTACAGATAGTGCTATCCGCCGACTCTCCACCCGTGTAAATATTCACGATCTTGTCCTTCTGGCCAAGGCGGATCATTTCGGACGGACAACCAAAGAAGCCAACAAAAGGTCCTATCCGGCGGGAGATTGGCTTTTAAAAAAGGCAGAAGAACTTCAAGTAGATAAAAAAAAACCCGAAGCTATCTTACTAGGAAGGCATCTTATCGCCGAAGGAATGACCCCGGGAGTGGAGTTTAAAGAGATATTACAAGAGGCTTATGAAGCGCAATTAGAAGGGAACATCACAGATGAAGCTTCCGCTCTTTCATGGCTGAAAGATCAGCTCGGAGCTTAAATAACTAAGCATCATCCTTCTCTTGTCCCCGACGTTTTTTATCCTCATGCACCGAGAGAATCCAAAGCCAATTGACCAGATAATATCCCCCTATTGAAAAAAGAAGGGAATAAAAAAGAGTTCCGGTATAAAGAGGAACAAAAATATTGGCTATATTGTCTGTAAACCATTCCATGGTCAGTTCAATATCACACACACCCTCACGCATCAGGATAAAATTGCCGGTAATATACTCGATATAGTAAATAAAGGGCATGGTAAACGGGTTCGTGATCCACACCAATGAGACTCCAAGTGGCACATTAAAACGGAAAAACGGAGCCACCAGGATCACCGCCAGCATCTGCATAGGCATGGGAATCATAGCGATAAACATACCCACCAGGATCGCCCGGGATATCATCTTGCGATTGACGCTCAAGAGATCCTTGGGAATCTTGTATTTTTTCATAATAGCATCGAGTTTGGGGTTGGACCGCTTTTTCTTAAAAATTTTCCGTATCATGTCTACTATTTGTATTTTTGTGTAATTATACCCATTTACCTTGCTTATCACGCAATTTCCACTAAAGTTCATAATTGTCGATATCATGATAGTATACGAAAGCGCCTGCATCCCGAGGGGAGAATAGATGCAGACAATGAATTGGTTTTTAGGGAGAATGGACCTTTTTTTAAAAGGGCACCGGCATCTCTGCCGAGAATGAATAGAAACGATAAGGTGTAACACCTCTTCGCTTTCTAAGTGGTATTATAAGACCAACATGTGTAAAGAAAGTGTGAAAAACCTGCATCATAATACGAAATACCAATGATAAACCCTCTCATTTGATACTCCGCTCTTCAATCATTTTTATCTATTATACTCTGAATGAAATATGCAAGGCAGGGAGTATATAAACGCTTACACCAGTTAGGGAAGATGATGTAAGCAATGAATTGGTTTTAGGGAGATTAATGAATGTAAGAGAAAGGTTTGTTAGGAGTCTTCTTTCTCTTTACCCTGTAAGTATAAAAACTCTTTGTGTGTAAATTGTGTCGTCATTCTTTATCTTCTGTTATAATGACCCTATGAATGCCAAAGGTTACAGATGATCACCCTTACCTCACATACCCTTGCTCTTTCACTCTTACTCATGATCCTCCTTTGCATTTTCGCTTTTATTCTTGTCCTTTTTTCCCTCAAAGAGAGTATTGCACGTTCACGTTCTATCCGTTTATATAAGCTCTACTTCGTAACAACCATCTTCGGTTGGGGTATTTTGGGTGTTTATGAAATTCTTTTCGAGCATATCGACCTGGTTCCCATTGCACCAGCTTATGCCCTAGCAACCTTTCTGTTCTATCTGGCCTTTACATCTGATCCTGTCAATTCAAAAGGGTCCATTTTTATCATCACCCTATCGCTCATCCTAGGCAGTGTCTCCATCCTCTCTCCTAATAACTTTGACATCCTCCTAGCCATCTCTATTTATGCCCTGATGAGTGCTGCTTATCTACTCTATTTGGGTATAAGAAAAAGCCTTCATAGCAATAACGTGGGTCATATCATCATGTCCCTTGGCTTTGTGATTATTATCCTGGGGACATCTGTGCAGCTTTACTATTTGCTCAATCTAAATGATCTCTCTACCGCCTATGCTATCGCTAAAGGCAATGCTTCCATCGGTTTCATATTACTGGGCATCGGACTGCTCTCATCCATCCTTATCACCGAGCACAAATACCTACTCTCCATCTCCCTGAAAGATCCCCTCACAAACATGAACAACCGCCGCGGCCTGGATTACCTTCTTGGAGCGATCATTCCCTCCATGATTCGTAATAAAAAAACGATGAGCGCCATTGCCATCGATATCGATTTTTTCAAGAAAATTAATGATAGTTATGGGCATGATGGCGGGGATGAAGTCCTCAAAGCCTTTGCTCAGATGCTGCAGACTTGCCCAAGAGCCAGCGATCTCTCTTCCCGGCTCGGTGGAGAAGAGTTTGTCGTTATCTTGCCCGATACCAGTCTGGAGGGCGCCTTGATCGTTGCTGAGAAGATCAGAGACAATGCCGAACAACTGCGTATCCCCTATGATGAGAAAGTTATCCAGCTAACCGCAAGTTTTGGCGTTGCGTCCCAGGAGGACTATCTTGACACCGATGCTCTATTGAAAAATGCAGATAAGGCCCTTTATCAGGCCAAACAGGAAGGACGCAACAGGGTCTGTCATTATGACAACTAAGCCCTTTTTTAAAACGGCGTCTACAGCTTGGAGCTGTCGATCTCGATAACCGTGTGGACATTTCCACGGGGATTGAAATCTGCCGTGATCTTCATATATTTTGGTTTGAGCTTTCTCTCCAGCACATCATAGATCTCATTGGCCGTATTCTCATGGGAGATATGTCTGTCCCTGAAGGAGTTGATATATAATTTGATCGCCTTAAGCTCTACCACATACTCGTCAGGGGTATACTCAAGATAGATCGTCGCATAATCAGGATATCCCGACCGTGGACAAAGGCATGAATACTCCGGAAGAGTCATCTTTATAAGATAATTCTTCTTATGCTCATTAGGCCAGATCTCCAGATCCTTCTCTACATCAAACTCATTAACGATCTTTTCACCATACTTCATCTATTTTCCTTACTCTTTTTACTGACCCTAAGCCATCTCTTCTTCTAGTTTATCGAAGCTTATGATACGTGAAATGTTATTTCCCTGTATATAGTCTATATGCATTGCTTCAAAGCGTTCTCTTAATGCATCCGAATCAACCATTTTGATCCATGATTTAATATGCATATGCTCGCATAAACTAACATAGGCACGCAACAGGGCACCGTAGCTGCTTAGGTCACTATATTTTGCAAAAGGTTTATCAAAACGAATTATATCCACTTCCAGACGCTTTAGATACTCTACCGAGGCATTGATCGATCCTACGTTATCTAAAACAAAACGTACATTTAAGGCTCTATACTCCTGCAGCAGATCATTATAGCGCTTCATATTGGAATAGACCTCATTCTCCGAGAGGATAATCACCAACCTTGAAAAATCAAGTTCCTGCTTTAAGCCCATCTGCTTAAAACGTTCCAAAAAACGCCGGTTTCGCAGTACATTGGGTGAAATATTGAAAGCAAAAGAGATCTCTTCGACCTTATTGCAGATGCTAATTACCTTCTCCAAAAAGATCTCATCAAACTCTCTCTCATAGCCCAGACGTTTAATAACCGGCATAAAAGCCTTCTGATGAATAAGGTTTCCGTCACGTCCTTTGAGCTTTACGCTGACCTGAGCAATCTTCTCTGCTGCTTGTATAGGCTGATACATCAAGGAAAGGTCCCTTTGGCTTATGGCATGACGAATATTCTCTTCAAGTTCAAAAATCGTCAGATCATCGTCCGTAGGTGCTTTGATATGTTCCCCATCTTCCATTTCACTGTCTTTAAACTCAAATAATCGTTCTACCAAAGAAGTAATATCCGTACTCAAGCTCTTATCGACGATAGCACCCTTCACCTTGATTTCAATATCATTTAATATAAATTCATCAAACTTGATACACATCATCTCCAAAAAGGGACGTACGACATTATAATTCCCTTTCAATCCGATCAGAAAATCACCCCCTTTGAAATGGCCAATGGGAAACTTGTCAAATCCCTTCTCATCAAAGAATCTCCCGACTTCCCTTGCCACGACAGAAAGAACATTGTCTCCTGCTCTCGTACCGTAACGGGCATTAATATCCTCAAGGTTGTCTATACTGATAAGGACAATACTGTAGTGCTCTTCCTTGTCTATCTCCTCTTTGAGAATAGAGAGTAGCTTTTGACGGGTAAAGGTGTGGGTTATGGGATCCGTGATCTGCTCATCAAAACCTCGATAAATCATATAAAAAATAAAATAGATGGAGATGGCCAGAATCGCGATGGCCGTGATATAAAAACTCATCGGCATCGCATTAAGATAATCACTCAGACGTGAAAAGATCAAAATTCCTGCTAGTAAAAAAAGGGGAAGACCCGTACGAAGGGCTAATAAAAAACGGTGGGAACGCTCTTTTTCATGAGGATATAGCATGGGGCCTACTTTACAAAAAGAGCATCTGAAAGGATATTAATATTAATTAATTTAATAGTCATATCCTTTCCTGATTATACATCTAGATGTTTAACATCTTTTGCATGGGTTTCAATATATTGGCGGCGCGGTTCCACTTCATCACCCATGAAGAGGTTGAAGGTATCCGAAGCGATCTCCGCATCTTCGATGGTTACACGCAGAAGAATACGGTTTTCCGGTGTCATTGTCGTTTCCCACAGTTGCTCAGGGTTCATCTCACCAAGACCTTTGTAACGCTGGATGTATGATCCCTTCTTCGCGAAGTCAATCGCTTCAGACAACATCTCCAATGGATCTTTATCGGTTTTGATACCCCAGTCACGAAGCTTTTCATAAATGTAATGTGCTTCCGTATAGTGTGGTGAAGAGAAGAGTGAGTCATCCACCATCAGCTCTTCCATACCGTCATTGGTCTGTACAAACAGGTGTAGTGACTCTTCAGAAGACTGGGAAGAGAGGATATTATAATTACGCTCATCCAAGAAACTCTTGACCGCATCAAGCAGTTTATCATGAGTCATTCCCGCGATATCCGGGTTCTCAATGAAGTGACGGATAAGCTCGATCAGCGCATAACGGCGCTCCAGAGACTCCAGAGAGAGACGATAATGATCAACTACCTTCAGATACTCTACCAAATCGGCATTTCCGATGTCTTCAATGCCAAGTGATTCAGCACCATTTTCGATCAGGAAGTCATTCATCACACGATCATCTTTGAAGTAGATCTCCGTCTTCCCTTTCTTATAACGGTACAGTGGCGGCTGTGCCAGGTAAAG
>JBFEYO010000094.1:0-8321 GCA_041562075.1 Sulfurimonadaceae bacterium
GTCGCTACCAGGGTCTTACCCTCACCGGTCTTCATCTCTGCGATACGACCTTCATGCAGAACCATACCACCGATAAGCTGCACGTCAAAATGACGCATGTTAAGCACACGCTTCCCTGCTTCACGGGTAATGGCGAAGGATTCTACCAAAACTTCATCCAGGCTCTTCTCTTCAGCTAATACAGCTACCTTTAGAGCATTAAAGGCATCCTTTAGAGCCTCATCATCCATTCCCTCATAATGAGGTTCCAGATCATTTATCTTTTTAACACGTTTTTTATATTTTTTGAGTTCGCGATCGTTTTTGGTTCCAAACACCTTGCCGAGCATCTGCTGAATCATCTATACCTACTTTAAAATGGGTTACTATCTTGATTATATAGTTTAAAATTTGCTGATTTTATCATCTTAAATCTATAAAATGGCTTTATCCCTTACGCAGATGGATTTTTACTGCCTATATTACACAGTTTAAAGTGTAAAGATGCTACCCTTCTACTCTGAAAGGATAACCCATGAAATTGTTACTTTTGTCTCTTGTTTTTCTTCAATCTCTGTTTGCTTTTGGTGAAAGTATTCAGAGTTTCCAGGCCCAATTTACACAGACTATTACCGATGAGACCGGAAAGGTGCTTACCTACGAAGGCCATATCCATACCAAACGACCCAGTTATGTCCTCTGGGACTATACAAAGCCCGAGCAGGTAGCCAAAAAGATCTATGCCAATGAAAAACGTGTGGTGATCGTACAGCCCCTGCTGGAGCAGGCCACGATAAAGAGCTTGAGGGGAGAGATGAACTTTTTCAAGATACTAAGCTCTGCTAAAAAAGTCGATGAAACCCATTACAAAGCACGGTATCAAAACATGAACTTCATCCTAAAAGAGGAAAACGGGGTTATCATCTCTTTGGAGTACCAGGATGAACTGGAAAATCAAATCCATATCACTTTCTCCAAACAGCGTCAAAACCGTCCAATTGACGATCAATTCTTTACTCCAAAAGTTCCCAAGGATTTCGATATTATTCGTGAGTAGTCAGTGCCTTCTTTTCTCCGCAATGGGCACAAAAACGCTCATGGAGAACCCCCTCTTTACCGCAATGAGAACAGGCTTCATGGAGTTTTACCCCGCATACCGTACAAAAGGGTTTGGAATAATCGATCTTATACTCACATTCAAAACATTGTGACCATGAGATCAGACGTTGTCTGTCCTTGGAGATGACAATGGCCTGTTTTTTCTTTAGTGTGTGCTTTTGTATCCAATAGATCAATCCGCCGAACAGAAGTACTACAAGCAAGATGGCCACATAATTAAGCAAGGATATCAACCCGATCTCCACTAAAAACTCGATCAGATGTTTGAGCAGGGTCTTGGGAAGGACATGATAGATCAGACCGAAGGTGTACCAGACCAGGGGTATCGCCAGGATCAAGGAGATATGGGCTGAAATGATCTTGACCACAGGATTATAGGGCTCATTTTGCAAAGCCTTGTTCTTGGCACTTCGATAAAAATAGCCAAAGAACAGTAACAGAGGCACAATAAAGATCAGCATATGTCCGTAAGCCTTAAACGGCTGCCAAAAACGGTACGAAGACTTCGCCTCAAAGAAAGCATCCTTGTTATCCGTGACATAGTTTTGATAGTCGATATATCCCTCAAGAGTGCTTACCTTGGCAATGGATTCTTTCTCTTCTTGCAGGGCATGATTATCTAGAACAATAGTGTCATACTCCTGCTTCGCATGTTGAAGCTCCGTATTGTTTTGCATCTGAGCGATCCGTTCAAACAAACGGGTGTTATACTGTTTGGAGATCTCCTCCAGACGCCGTTTGTTCTGGGACAACTTAGCATCGATCTCACGGATCTGCTCAAGGTTTATTTTAAATGCTTCCTGAAGTGTAAAGCCCTCAATTGTGCGATCTAGTTTCTGACAATAGCTGTTAAGATGAGGCCGGAGATGAGCAGCCTTTGATTGACCATAACGATAATCACCAAAGTCCTTATACTCACTTTGCACCTTTTTGAAATGTTTGCTACATTCTGAAGGAAAATGGTAACTCACACGGGGAACCTTGGCAGTCTCCCCCTCCACACCGATCATCACATTGGTAAAGATAAAGATGTCAAGAATAATCAGCAGGACAATAGATAAACCTGAAAGCGGTTCATCCTTAAAACGCAGCAGGTCTGCCTTGATGCCTTTCGTCTTCTCCAGCCACTTCCACATGATCATTCCTTAAAGCTTGGTTGAACTATTATATCTCAAATTTAATCATAATAAAACATGATACAATGATACAAAATGCACACGTATCTATAGGGGGATAGCATGTTTTACCATGAAGACAGCCTGCATCAACTCACTGAAAAATGTACCCTGAGTGACAAATTGACGGCAACCCATGATTCTATCAAAGAGAGTTTTCCTTTTATTGTCCGTATTGCCATCGCCATCTATGACTCTAAAACACAAATCCTAAAGACCTTTTTGCACAGCAGTGGCAAAGACAACCCTCTGGATCACTACCAGGAACTATTGGATAATGCACCTTCCCTTAAAGAGATCCTAAAGAAAAAAACACCGAGAGTGATTAACAACCTCTATCAATACGAGACCGGTGAACATGAACACACCATGAAGATCAAAGAGTTTGGATATGCCGCCAGCTACACCATGCCCATATACAGTGAGGGGGTTTTTATCGGCTTCTTGTTCTTTAATTCCAATCAACCAGAGGTCTTTAATGAAAATGTCCTCAAGCAACTGGATATCTATGGACACCTTATCTCCCTGCTAATCATTAATGAGTTTTCCTCTATCCAGACCCTTAGTGCTGCTATCAAGACAACAGGAAACATCTCTCACCTCAGAGACCCTGAAACCGGCTCACACCTGGATAGAATGTCCCGATACAGCCGTATAATCGCCAAGGCTCTGGCCGATAAGTATGACCTAGACGACACCTACATCGAACATGTATTTATGTTCGCACCCCTGCATGACATTGGAAAGATAGGCATCCCCGACAATATTTTATTAAAACCGGGCCCCCTGGATGAGAAAGAACGCCATATTATGCAAACCCATTCGCAAAAGGGACGGGAGATGATCGATGACCTACTCCACAATTTCGGGCTTTTGAACTTTGAATATGTCGATGTCTTGCGAAACATCGCCGAATGTCACCATGAAGCGGTCAATGGAACCGGCTATCCCCGGGGGATTCAGGGGAATGAAATCCCCTTAGAAGCACGGATTGTAGCTGTTGCCGACGTCTTTGATGCCCTGACAAGTGAACGCAGCTACAAAAAAGCATGGAGCAATGATGAAGCGATTGCTATGCTCCAGGAACTTGCGGGAGAGACACTCGATATTGATTGTGTCAATGCACTCATTGACAATATCGATAGAATAGTCGACGTTCAAAAGCAGTTTAAAGAGGACACCTATGGATAAGTGAGGGCATGAACCTCTACAGCTTCCCCAATCTGATTTCAAAGCACTTTGTATCCCCCTCAAGCAAGGAGACATCACCGCTGTGAGCCTCCGCTATCTGCGAGGAGAGAACCAGTCCCAGGCCATTTCCCTTCTCCTTTGTACTCTTAAAGGCCTCAAAGAGTGCTGCCCTGTCTACAATGGGAACCCCGCTGTCATAGACTTTGAAAATATGAAAATTATCATCCTCTGCATATTCTACAATGACCTCTCCTTCATCCTCTTCGTCTTCCTCAATTGCATCAATAGCATTAAAGATGAAGTTGGAAAACAGCATGGAGAGCAGATCAAAATCGCCATTCATCTCAAACTCTCCCTGGGGAAGCTCAAAACGGATATCTTTACTAAAAGAGTAATAGCCTATAGAAAGGTCAATATCCTCACGCAGCCTACTCCACAACAAGGGGGACTTCACCGCGACCACCCCCTTGGAGAACATCAGTGTGGCTTTGATTATACGTTCAATACGGTACACTGACTTTTGCACTTCAAGCACAATAGGCTTATTCTCCAGCTTCACCCGCTTCATCAAGGTCGAGGTTAACAGGGATATTGAGCCGATAGGATTTCGTATCTCATGAGAAAGATGTGCTGCCATTTGTCCCATGGTAGCGAGGTTTTCTTTACGCTTTTGCTCGGTGATATCGGTAGCAGAGATCAGAATCTTATCCTGATAATGATTCGTTTTGATCAAAAAACTACATTCATCAATACTCAGCTCATAATCACTACGATGCAAGTCCATGATCTCTAAAAGGTGGGAAAGTTCTTTGGCACGGGAGTTTTGGGTAAATATATTCCCGTCTTCGAAAAGAACCCAGAGGGCATTAGGCAAAAATTCGATGAGATTTTCTATGGTCTCTTGCAGATGATTATAGGAACTTCGTAAGGTCTTATACTCCTCTTCGACCTTATATGTCTGCTCAATCAGCATCTCTAACTGACCTAAAATCTCTTCGTTGTTTTGACTCATATCACTCTTTTTTTAGCTAAGTATAGCGGTTTTTTAATATTTTTTAATTAAATAAATTTATCACTATTTTGTAATAATTTCATTTTTACTCACCCGCCCTTTAAAAGCTTTTCTTATACGCTATTCAGCAAAGCCATATACTTTTTAGTTAAAATATAACTATACAACACTTAGATATTTTGAGGCTTTTAGTGATAAAAACCATTTATTCCTTTTTTTCCAATGCACATAATGATGAATCCAAGATTCTCGTGATTCTGATGATCACCAGTTTTTTTGCCGGTATCATCCTTGGTAGTCTTAATCTGCTCATTACCAACCATCAACTCGAAGCGGGAGCCGGACTGATTCTCTCGCTGTATAGCTTTTTGATCCTTGTACTGCTCCTTCGTGAGAGTGTCCCGCTTATCATCTTGATCTATGCGACCCTGATTTTTTCCCTCGCCTTTTTTCTCACCGGTTTTATAACCACGGACAATAAACTCGAGATGGTCATCTTTTTGGTGATATACCCTATTCCCGCCATCCTCTTGCGCCCCTTTAAGCGCGCCCTGTTTTGGATTGCCGTATTTATAGCGGCAATACTGCTGGCCTTGATGTTTTCACAAACCAAACTCACCCTGACTACCTATGAGACCTTCCAGCTGCTATTGATTGAAGCGGTCATCACAATGATCCTGGGTTATTTTGTCTTTAGTATGAAACTCTCAAGCGCTCGGCTCAAGCGTGAGACCCAGAAACTTTCCAAACTGACAGCGACCCTGGAAGACAAGGTCACTGAACGTACCTCTGCTCTGGAAAAGAGTAAGAATGAACTTGAACAAGCCCACTGGAAACTTGAGCAATACAAAAGCCGCTTGGAAAAACGTGTCCAAGAGGAGATGGCCAATGTCTCTGAGAAAGAGAATCTTCTGAAAGAACAGTCCCGTCTTGCTTCTATGGGGGAGATGATCGATGCGATTGCCCACCAATGGAAACAGCCCCTGAATGCCATCTCAATGGCGGCAGATATGATACGCTGTGAGCAGCAAGAGAATGAAGAACTTAGCCCCCGATGCCTTGAGGCCAATGAGATGAGTGACGTTATCCATCATCAGATCGAACATATGACAACGACCATGAGTGAATTTCGAAGCTTTTTCCGCCCCAACAAGGAGAAAGAGGATTTTTCACTGGAGAAATGTATTGATTCGGTCATGGTACTGCTCAAAGACGAGATTATGAAAAACAATATTCATATCCAGCGTAATCAACAAAAGGACATCCATATCCACGGACATGAGAATGAGTTCAAGCACCTCCTTCTCAATCTGATCAACAATGCAAAGGATGCCTTTAATGACAATAAGATCCAAAAACGCATTATCGCGATTGGCTATACCGAAACTGAAAAACACATCATTATCCAGGTCGTTGATAATGCGGGAGGGATTCCTGCCGATATTATAGATAATATCTTCCATCCAAACGTCACCTCAAAAGGAAACAAGGAAGGAACCGGTATCGGTCTGTATATGAGTTCTCAGATCGCACAGAAACATCAGGGGCAGTTAAGTGCTCAAAATACAAAAGATGGTGCACGATTTACCATCACCCTAAAAAAATAGTCCCATGGGAGGTTCAATGTATTACGTCATTCAGATCATACACGGCGTTGATAATAAATATTTTGCCTCTTATGAAGTACCAAAATATATACTCTCTGAAAAAAACACCAATATCATCTTTGAGTTTGGGGAAAAACCGAATGTCAAACGTAAGTGGGCACCCAAAGAGGATATTGTCCTGATTACCCGCGACCGCCGTTTTTTCAATGCCTATGTCGAAAAACTCATCAAACTTGAGTCATCACATCTTGAAGAGATCAAAAAAGCACAAGCCGAGGTCGAGCGTTTGAAACAGCGCTATGAAGAGCATATGAATGCCGAGCTGCACTCATTCAAAAAGCTCTCCGAAACCAACAAGAAGATTCCAAACCTTATTTAACAATTTAAAATATATTTTATGATAGAATTCGGACTTACTTAACAAGGAAGTCCATGAAATTATTGATATCCACTCTTTTAACACTACTCTGTCTGCATGCCAACACCTCTTTTCCTGAACTCTTCTCCCAGTTAGGGACACCTCTTTATAAAGCAGACAGACTCTTTGCAAAACTGCCCGAAGATGCAAGCTATTCGCAGCTGATTAAGGCCTATCATATCAATCAAGACAGGGCGCTTGAAATCCATGAACGTGGCAATAAACAGGTCTATTTCAAAGCCTTGCGTTCATTGAACAAGGAATATGAAAATATTCTAAGGGTATTAAAGCGGGAACTACATAATGCCATCAAGACAAATGACTATCCACGTTTTCTTACGATCTGTAATGCAGGCATAGATGCCCTGTATGAGCAAAAAAGCTTTGAGACTTCCGTTTTCCAATACTATCTTAGCCATAAACAGCAAGGGAAATCTGCTTATCTGGATAAACGCATACGTACCGACAAAGCCTATGAAAAGCATTATGGAGCGGACATATCCTCCCATGCTGTAAGCGAACGCAGCAGCTCCCATCACGCACGTCAAAATCCCCTTATACTACTGACAACCACCTGGTGTGGACAATGTAAAAAAGCAAAACGCTTTCTACGGAAAAACGGCATTGCCTATACCGAATATGATGCGGAAAAATCTTCCAAAGGCCGTGAGCTTATGAAAAAGCACCATGGTACAGGATACCCGACCTTCATTATCGGAAATGAGTCTAGAAGCGGGCTGAGCCCAAGATGGCTTAGTGATAGACTTTATTAAGAGAAATAGGCTTTCAAAACCTTGTACAGCATATAGGCATCTTTATCTCCCGCACTCTCGCGAATGGAGTGCATAGCAAAGGTAGGAAGGCCAACATCCAGGGTTTTTACCCCTATTTTCGTAGCCGTAATCGGCCCAATGGTCGATCCACATCCCATATCCGTGCGTGTCACAAAACTCTGGTAAGGAACATCCACCGCCTTACAGAGTAGTTTAAAAGCCGAAACGCTCTGAGAATTACTGGCATAACGTTGGTTGGCGTTGACTTTGATTACCGGCCCGTGATTTAATAAAGGCGCATGATTTTCATCATGTTTGGAAGCAAAATTTGGATGAATCCCATGGGCATTGTCCGCAGAGATCATCATCGAAGCATCAATCATACGCGAATAGGACTCATGCTCACTATTGATCCGTTTGAGTACCATCTCCAAAAATGGCCCCGCCGCACCGGAAGTAGACTCGCTTCCGACTTCTTCATGATCCGAACAGATCAACAATGCACTTTTCTCAGATGAGGCCTCTTTGATCGCCTGCAGACCTACATAACACGACAACAGGTTATCCAGACGTGCTGAGGCTAAGAACTCATTATTGAGTCCGATAAAGGCAGGAGCCTGGGTATCATAGAAAAAGAGTTCAAAATCCAGTATCTCCGTAAGACCACTCTCCTTGATCAAAATTTCCTCAAAGGAGATCATCTCCTCACTCTGCATCAAAATAGGAGGGATATCCGTTTGAGCATTAATAGAACGCTCACTATTGGCTTCCCTGTCCAAATGAATGGCCAAAGAAGGAATGATGGCGAGAGGACGCTTGAAGTCAACCAGGGGATGCACTAGCTCACCCTTCTCATTCAGACCGCTTACCCGTCCTGCCAGGGAAAGGTCCCTGTCAAACCAGGGATTTAAAAGTGCTCCCCCGTATACCTCGACTCCCAACTGGATATACCCCTTTTTATGGGTGACGGTGTTCGGTTTTAATTTAAGACAGGGACTATCCGTATGCGCTCCCACCATTGAGATACCACTATCACTAAGCGGTTTA
>JBFEYO010000095.1:0-8193 GCA_041562075.1 Sulfurimonadaceae bacterium
AAAAGGGCATTGCCTAAGGGCCTACAAGCTCCCTAATGACTTCCGATACACTTCGTATTTTTGTGATCCCTTCCACACTTTTGCCCGCTTGAAAGAAGCCTTCATGTTCGGATGTACCCTTAAGCATCTTTTTGAGCTTCTTAAGCGAGCGCAGCATCAATACAAAACGGGCAATTTTTTTCAAGCGGGGTTGTCTCAGCATCCATGCTAAAATCCCTTTGGGATGAAGCCCCATAGCCTTAATATAAGGGGTATTGATTACACTTACCTCCACCCCTGTCAGGTTTGTTGATCGTACAATATCCTCTTTACGCGCGGTGATGATAGCTTCCTTATAGCTCTGGGGGACCTTGCATTCATCCGTTGCAATAAATGCCGTACCCATCTGTACCGCCGAATATCCCATCTCCATTACTTCCTTGTAACCCTGATGATCCGATATCCCACCGGCACATACCAACGGAAGCGGTGTATTTTTCAAGAGCTCATATAATTCCCTGGCTTGCATTTCACCCGCATGTCCACCCGCTGATGCATTCACACAGATGAGCCCATCAACATGACAATCCATAGCAATTTTGGCCCAATGGGCATTGGTGACATCATGGTACACCTTTCCTCCATAGGGATGTACCATTTCTACCACCCAATCAGGTTTTCCCAATGAGGTGATAAAAAAACGCACCCCATGCTTTAACGCGATGGCTATCCATCCCTGCATTCGCTCTTTATATTTGAGCGAGCTCTTCTCTATGAGGAGATTCATTCCTAAAGGCTTATTCGTCAGACTCTTGATATAGATAAGCCCCTCTTCAAAATCATATCCGTGTACATAGGTCAACGAGATAGGCTGAATAACACCTAATCCCCCTGCTTCACTCACCGCAGCAACCAGTTCAGGGTTTGAGCAGGGGTACATCGGTCCACAAATAATGGGATATTTTACGCAACTATCATCTAAGAATTGATTCATACCAGAGACTCCAGCTTCCACGTTACCCTGACACGGCAGACCAGCTCATCTTGAGCATCATAAATCTCACTCATCACTTCATATTCACAGGCCTCACTAACCTGTGGGGGAGCACATCTGCATACGGCCCGAAGTTCTCCCCGTGCCTTTTTGATGAATTCTGAACAGAGGGAAATCACAATTCCCCTGCTCTTGCCTTCCAACGCCGATAAGAGGGCTAGACCGCTTGCGAACTCTCCCAGATTACTTAAAGCAAGGGCATGAATGCTATTGAGATGATTTCTATTAGCTCCTCTATCCTTCAAACTAAGTTCGGCATGGCCCTTTTTCCAGACTTCTATCACGGCGCCCAAACGGCCCGTATAAGGGTTGAACCATCGGATAGCATAGGAAAACAATAGCCTTGAGAACCGACAAGAGGAAAGCCCCTTCCACATCCAAAAAAGTCTGTCAATACCGCTTTGCATCAATAAGGGAAAAGAGCGTATTCCGAACTGAAATAGAGTCGTTTAAAAGGCTCTGTCTGGATAAGTTGGTGCATACGTTCATCCCACTCCTTTGATAGTTTACGTCCCTTGTCGCTGTTGGAAAACGCGGGATATAATTTAAGCTGCATAACGATTTTTGTCAGATAATCTGGAGCTTTGAACTCCTTATAGTTTTTAAGTGTTTCAGCCAGATCCTGCCGATCATCCAACAAAACGCCTATACGCTCACTCTTGAGTAACTTGAGTCCATTTTCCCTGCTGTTAACCTCCACTTTTTCAACATCTTCTGTGAGGTATTTATCATAGTCATATCCTCTGATCCAAGCAACCTTCAATCCTTTTAGACTCTTCTCTCCCTGCCATTTTTCAATCGTCTCTGAACGGTACAGGGCAATAACAACATCCTGATCAAAGTGGTGTTTGGGATAGAGGGCAAAATCTTTTTCATCTTTGTAAGCAGCCAGCCACAAGTCAGCCTGGCCATGCTGCACCATCTGTGTAGCTTTGGTATAGGAGGTGTGTTTTTTGATAATCGTATACCCTAAGGGTCGGTAGACAGCATCAATAATATCCCAATACAGGCCTGTTCCGTCACGATTAGTCGCCTTCTCCCAAGACTCGGTAGCTATAACAATCTCTTTTGAGTCCTGGGCCCAGACTGAGAGGGTATAAAATATAATAAAAAGAAATAAATGAAATTTCATTACAGCCCCTTTTGTGTGTATACTAAGCATTATACCAAAAGGGTAAAAAGATGTAATGACGCTATAGAAACTAGGCGATTTGGGTTCGGATATATTCTATCTCATCGGCGAGTTTCTGATCCCATTCAAACTCTACCTTATACTGTCCGTCTGAATGAAGACTGTAATTAAGAATATTCCATCGGCTCTTATCATCAAGATCCGTCTTAAGATGAAGTTCGACAATATCATTCATCAAAATCTTCTTATGCTCTTTTATAAAGGAGAATTCGCGGGGTTCGCTTCCGTCTCCACGTAAGTACCCGCCGGAAAGTTTCATCGCCAATGCATGAAGTTCGACCTCAAGCACAGCCTCGGAAAAAGGAGTTTCTATCCCCTTGACAAGCATTTGGGAGATACTTAGATAGATCTCATCTACACTACGACTCATAATTTGTCCTTACTCTGTTTCCAGAGTACAAACAAATTTCATTCCAATACTAGCTCAAGAGAGCAAAATAGCTATGTTTAGAAACGATACCCTGCTTTAAGTAGGAAACGTGTGTTGTCCAATCCTACCTTGGAACCCGATCCCAGATCTTTTTCCGCTGTCCACTGATAGCGAAGATCTGCCCCGATCAAAAAATCATCCACATAATATTTTAGTCCGGCACCGGCTTGAAGGCTAAAAAGCCATTGAGACTTCGCATTATCGGGATTTGCTTCAATAGCACCCAACCCCGGTCCAAATCCCAATACAAGGTCATCCGATAGGTTAATGAAATAATAGGGATTCATTTCGATACTTGTTATTAGCAATCCATTTTTATCATAACGGTTAACACTTAACTGCTGACGTAAAGGGTTTTCGATAGGAGGGGTAAAGACTGGACAATCAAAGGAGACTTCAACTCCATAAGCAAGACCATTGTTCAATTCGTTACGCTCAAATATATAATAGTTGGCGACAGCGGCAACTTCAAAATTGGCTTCCCAGGTGTCATCGTTAAAGGCCGGAAAGAATTTCCACTCATCGCTTTGAGCAGAGACTGTACTGGAAAGTAGCGTAGTAGCTACAAGGGCAAGTAAAAGTTTAGGTAATTTAAGCATTAATACTCCATATAATTTTTATAAGGAGTATCATACTTTTTATATGTAAAAAAATCGTTGCCTAAGCCCAAAATGGGCTAAACGGTTATATTTTCTCTATCTTGCGATTACGTGATGCAACAGCAATCAGAACACCGATGATGAGATAGGTCCATGGGACAAAGTCCGGCACTGGAATCGGATCACCTTTGGCGTATGAATGCATACCGGCAAGATAATAGTTCACCCCGAAATAGGTCATGATGATCGACGAGAACACCAGTAAAGATGCAACAGCGAATACAAAAGGTGTATAGACCGCCTTAATGAACCGCAGGTGCACCACAACCGCATACAATAGAATGCTCACCAGGGCCCAGGTCTCTTTTGGATCCCATCCCCAGTAACGTCCCCAGGACTCATTTGCCCAGACACCTCCGAGGAAGTTCCCCACTGTCAGCAGGACAAGCCCTACCATCAAACTCATCTCATTAATGGTATTTAGCTCCAAAATAGAGAGGTTGATACGTTTGGCATTGGATGCAGATCGAAGGGCAAACAGCACCAAGGCAATAAACCC
Organism: Sulfurimonadaceae bacterium; assembly: GCA_041562075.1. Lineage (GTDB taxonomy): Bacteria > Campylobacterota > Campylobacteria > Campylobacterales > Sulfurimonadaceae. Next base: position 3,814 of record JBFEYO010000095.1, read on the forward strand.
AAGCAGTGCCCCCAGGGCCAAGAAACCATACGATGCCGTGATCATGGAGACGTGAATGGACAACCAGTAGGATTTAAGTACCGGCACAAGATTGGTGACCTGAGGGTCCATCCAGTTCAGGTGAGCGACAAAGAGGATCAGTCCCGCGAGAATTCCCGTTGCTGCCAATGTGATCACTGAATTACGTGAAAAGATAAATCCGGCTAGAACCGTCGCCCAGGCGATATAGATCATGGACTCATATCCATTAGACCATGGCGCATGCCCGGAGATATACCAGCGAACGATCAGACCTGCCGTATGCAGGACAAAAAAGATCACCAGCAGTACCGTAGCCGTCTTGGAGAAAAATGCCAGCTTGAATTTCGGTCGAATGATCTGTACAAAACTAAGTACCAATAAAATGAAGCCCATCAACAGATAATACGGCATCAGCTTCTCAAAGATATTGTATTGGTTATACAAGAGCTCCGCCTCGATCTTGGTCTCGCTTGGATATACCTCTGCCCCGTAGAACTTCTGGTATTTGGCAATCTCGTCGATTGCCTTGTTGGCATATGACCAGTCACCCGTCTTCAATGACTCCTCTACCCCCATGAAATAGCTCACGGCCACCTGACGTACCCGTGCAGCGTCTTCTTGAGGAAAGGTCTGAAGCGACTCGATTGTCGCAAACCATTTATTGTTTTCATCAGCCGGTTTGGCAAAAAGCTTAAAGATCGATCCGGTAAAGACCATATAAACGATATTAAAACGCTCATCGACTTTCAAAAGCTCTTTATCCAGCTTATTACGTTCAGCCGGTGCCTTTTGCGCTGCGATAGAGACAGCCTCTTGCAGTTTGTAACCGCGAAGACTTTCAGGCTCGTGTAAAAACTGTGAAAAGGCTGCGTACTTCTTATCCTCGTCAAGTCCGATAAGTTTATTGATCTCCTTATGTTTGATCTTGATAAGATTGATCTCTCTCCATGCCTCAGGACGTACCATCATCCCCATGACCATCTGATCCGCACTCAGGCCTGCGATCGTTGAACCGCGCACCTTGTTGATGATCTCCACATTAAGGGTATTCAGCGGTTTCATTCGCCCTGAGCTGTCCTGAGTAATCAGGCGGCCAAAAAGCTTGGCATGCTCTTTATCAAAGGCGGTAATCGTTTTAATCAGCGGATTAACCTCGTCTGCCTTGGCATCTTGAACCCCTGTGAACAAGGCCAGGGCCATAAGCAGTGATGCCACACCGTTACGCTGATCAGCATATCCGCGTCCCTTTTTCATCAGTTTTCTAAAACGGCCGTTAGGTGTGAAAAAAGAGGCAAACATACCGATAGCCAACAGAGTATAGCCGATATATGTCGGAAGGGTTCCCGGATCATTGTTTACCGAAAGAATAGTGCCGCCCTCATCCTGATCATATGAGGATTGGAAAAAACGGAAGTTTTGATAATCAAGAATATGATTCATATAGATTCTATACTCCATATTCACACCCTCTTGCTGATCAATCAGAGTCACTTCAGAAGCATAAGAAGACGGACTCATTGAACCCGGATAGCGATCCAGCTGAAAGTCGCGCAATTTGAGGGCAAACGGAAGACGTTTGATCACTGCTCCATAGGAGAGTTCGACACGCATACCGTCAAACACCGCCACCTTCTCATACCCCACAACCCCGGAACGTCCGATAACGACAAACTCTCTATGCTGATCTTTATAGCTCACCTGCATACGCAAAGCGTCCTGCATACGGTTGCGATTTCCTTTGACCTCCTTGGAGACAAGTTTCTCACTGACCTTCTCAAGGATGCTTTTGAGTACGAAGTTTGTTTCCGGTGTTTGATAGAGTGTACGGGTCTTCAGCTCATTGGCTTCGCCGGCGGCAAGACTTCCACCGCTACGTGTACCCATATCAAGCGTTGTGAACTCTACCGGATTATTCATCAGAAGCTTACCGTCTACATAAGAGATATCAATGATCTTCTTATCGCTCTTAGGGTCTGCACCAAAGTTAAAAACGACATCGCTTGATTCGATATACTCGCCCTCTCTAAGCTGCATCGTCTTACCTTCACCGCCCATACTGATCATCATATCCAGTACGGTCTTCCCGTTTTCAGGGTCTTCTACCAGTTCATAGGAGGCATTTGGGATATATTCCAGCAGACGGATATTGACATTTTCCCCATTAACATCGATATCCTCATCAAAATGGTTTTCACTCAGTTCAGACAGAATCACTACTTTTTTGTATTCGCTCTTTTTCCCGTTTTGATCAAAAAGTGCCTGAATGTAAGTCTCACGGGAGGTAATGCGGTTTTCCGTCTCCCCCTCACGGATGTGCATGCTTCCTTCATATCCTACAAAACGCGTAATCGCAGCCCCTACAAGGATGATCAGAAAAGAGCCGTGAAAAAGGACCACATTCCATTTTTTGACACTGAACATGGAGTGCCTCACCATAGAAGTGACAAGGTTAAGCGCCAACAACAGTAAAAGCCCCTCAAACCATAAGGCACTGTAAACCTCAGCCTGCGCCGTCTGTGTACTAAAATCACTCTCAATAAAGGTCGCCACACCGATGGCGACGGCAAAGATTGTCAATAATATTGCTGTTAATCTCATAGATGATATAAAATCAAATAGTTTTTTCATATTTTTCTCACTTTTTAATAAAATATGCGTATTTTAACCTGCCAAGGTTAAGGCAACGTTACATGCCTATTTTAATTCGGACCAGTTCTTGCCAATATTGACCGAAGAGCGCAGAGGGATCTTCAGCGTGTAGATCCCTTCCATCAGATCTTTAAAACGTTCTGCAAGCTTCTGTGCCTGGGCTTCATCCACCTCGAAGATCAGTTCATCGTGGATCTGAAGTAACATCTTGGCATGTAAATGTTCCCTTTTTATCACATCCGAGATCATATTCATCGACAGTTTGATCAGATCCGCGGCAGAGCCCTGAAAGACCGTATTGACTGATTCCCGTTCATAAGCGGCCTTCATCATCGGAGGAGCTGTCTCAAAATTAAAATATCGGCGTCGTCCCAGAAGTGTCTCGACATATCCCACCTCTTTAGCCCCGTCTGCTATGGAGCGTAAGAAGGTCTTGACCGTCGGGAAATTCTCAAAATAGGCTTCGATGATTTCTTTAGCCTCTTTGGTACTCACCCCGATATCCACCGAAAGTTTTTTCGGTCCCATTCCGTACAGCAATCCAAAGTTGACCGTTTTGGCGATATGGCGCTTGCTATCTGCTTCTTCCTCGCCAAAAAGGGCCACAGCCGTCTGACGGTGGATGTCTTTATCATGCTCAAAGGCATCCATCAGGGTCTTATCCTGTGAAAAATGTGCCAGCAGACGCAGCTCGATCTGGGAATAATCGATACCGATAAGTGTTTTTCCCTCTGAGGCGACAAAGGCCTGACGGATCTTCGCCCCCATGGAGGATCGGACCGGAATGTTTTGAAGGTTCGGGTTTTTCGAACTCAAACGCCCCGTTGCCGTTCCCGTCTGTAAAAAAGAGGTGTGGATACGTCTGTCTTCCGCTTCAAGACCAAGGGCTAAGAGCGGATCGATATAGGTAGAGTAGAGCTTAAAGACCTCTCTGTATTCCAATAAAACCGGAATGATCTCATGCTTGTCATACAAACCGTTAAGGACCTTCTCATCTGTAGAATAACCGGTCTTAGTCTTTTTACCCACCGGTAGTCCCAGGGTCTCAAAGAGTATGACACCCAGCTGTTTGGTAGAGTTGATATTAAACTCACCTCCGGCCAGAGCGTAGATCTTTTCTCGTAATTGATCCAATAGACCTTCTGTCTCTGCTTTAAAGGCAGCCAAGAAGTCCGTATCAATCTTGATGCCTTCTTCCTCCATCTCAATAAGCGTCTGAATAAAGGGGTATTCCACCTCCTGGGCCTCTTTGATTAGATGTTCAGCCCCCTGTAGCTTCAGCTGTTCGATCAAACGCTCATAAAGCTTATAGGTGATCAAGGCATCTTCCGCCGCGTAATCGGCTGCCTCTTCCAAGCTGACCGAGGAGAAGTTCTCTCCCTTTTTCACCGTATCTTTAAAAGAGATCATCGTGTGTTTGAAATAGAGCTGTGCCAGCTTATCCAGTCCCACAGGTTTCTCCGAGTTTACCAACCAGGCCAATACCATCGTGTCTGCATAAGGCGTATAAGACTTCAATCCCAGATAGGGACAGATAAACTTCAGGTCAAACTTCAGGTTGTGTCCGATGACCTTAAACTCCAGCAGTTCCCTTAAAGCCCTGACACCGATCTCCTTGCTGATCTGATCACCTACACCCAGATAGTTATGGGCCAAAGGTACATAATACCCCTTCTCCTGCTCAAAGGCAAAACTAAAACCGACAAGTGA
>JBFEYO010000096.1:0-8088 GCA_041562075.1 Sulfurimonadaceae bacterium
GGATAGTCGCCTCTTTTCCAATATTTTACAACTTGATGGTGGAAAACGTTTGGTGATGATGTTTGATACGGATGCTCTAATGGCATCATTATCAGAAGAAGAAGGGGTTGCGTGAGCAAAAAGGTTTTGATCGTTGATGATTCTGCTTTAGTACGTAAGCAGCTCAAAGGCCTTATAGAACATCTCGGTTTTGAGATCGATGTGGCTAAAAATGGAAAGATGGCCGTTGAGATGGCTGTTGAAACAGATTATGACGTCATTACCATGGACATCAATATGCCGGTGATGGACGGGATCTCTGCCGTCAAAGAGATCATGCAGAAAAATCCGACAGCGATTCTTATGGTGAGTTCATTGACCTCTGAGAATGCTTCCGTAACCATAGAAGCCATGGAGCATGGTGCCATTGATTTTATCTTGAAACCGGGTACGATGAATGTCGGTGTGAAAGAGTCCGGGGATGAGATCATTCAGAAGGTGAAATCCCTTAGTCGTATTCCCCGCCGTCGTCTGAAAGCACCGACGCAGATCTCTGAAAAGCGCCGGGAACGACGTATGGCAAAAGAGGAAGAGGAAGCGGCTTATGTGAATCCCCATAAGCTTGATAAAGTTGTGTTGATCGGTGTGTCTACGGGAGGTCCGGGCTTGATTGAAAAAATCGCCGCCAGTTTGCCAAGAGATTACCCTCAGCCGATTTGTATCGTGCAGCATATGCCAGAACAGTTTACGCACGCCTTTGCACAACGTTTGGCACGGGTAAGTGATCTACCGGTACATGAATCGTCAAATAATGATGAAGTCCTTCCCGGACATATCTATCTTGCCCGGGGCGGTACACATATGCATTTTAGAAAAAAAGCTTCAGGCAAGGTAGTGACCTTTGATGGGAATGAGAAAAATGACCGTTTTTTTCAGCCCTCGGTAGATGAGATGTTTGAGTCGGCCTTGAAAGTATTCCCTGCGAATAAAATCTTTGCCGTTTTGTTAACCGGTATCGGGGATGATGGTGCCGAAGGGATGGTAGAGATCAAAAAGGCGGGCGGATATACAATAGCAGAGTCAGAGGCCTCATGTACAGTGTACGGAATGCCCAAGGAAGCTTATGAGCGCGGGGGAGCCTCGGAAGTATTAGACTTTGCAGACATTTTACATAAAATTTTGAGATTTCAGTAGGATAGATAATGGCACTAATCAAACGTGATAAAAAAGTAGAACAGGAAAAATTACCGGAGTTTGACACTCTGGAAGAGGCAATCATCTTTTATGAAAACAATGAAGCCTTTGACAAACGCTCATATGCACTTGAAGAGATGGTGAAGTTCAAGGATGGTCCGCACTTCTTGGTGGATAAACTGATTGAGCGTGATACCCATAAGGATACAGCAGCGCGTATTGCCGCCATTTTGTCCAACATGAATCCTGATGAAGCTCCTATCGAAGGAGTCATGGAGCTATTAAAACTCTCCAATGCCTATATTCGTAATCTTGGGATCAGTATCCTACAGGATTATGGTCCCGCAATTAAATATTATATTGTGAAGTTTTTGATCGGTGATGATTATGATCTTCGTATTTTTGCTATTAATGTTTTGGGGGATGTCAATTTCGCCGAGTCAAGGGAGATGTTGATAGAGCTTTTAGAAGGTGAGGAAAATATCAATGTGGCGATGACAGCTGTTGATTATATGGCTGAAATAGGTCAACCCGAAGATATTCCTTTGCTACGAGAGGTCAAGGAGCGTTTTAAAGGTGAGACCTATGCTCAATTTGCAGTCGATGCGGCCATTGAATCCATAGAGGCGTAGCAGATGTTTAATTCAGGAAACTTCTCAAAACTGGCAGAGTTCATCTATCGTAAAAGCGGTATTTTTCTCGAAGAGTCCAAACACTACGAAAAGCTGGAAAAATTTATTAATAAGCGATGTAGTGATCTTGACCTGGATGGATTTAGAAAGTATTTTTTCCGTCTGAGGTTTGAGGATCAGAAAGGGACAGAGTTCCAAGAGCTGATGAATGCTGTAACGGTCAATGAGACCTATTTTTTCAGAGAGCATGATCAGTTTGAGGTCTTGGTCAATCATGTGCTTCCGGAGTTGGATCAGAAGCGTCCTAAAAGTGAACCGCTTCGGATTTTATCTGCCCCATGTTCAACGGGGGAAGAACCGTACTCTATGGTGCTTTACCTTCTGGAAGAGGCAGAGTTGATCGAACGTCGAGATGTGGAGATTGTCGGAATCGATATTGATTCTAATGTCATCAAGAAAGCTCAGGACGGTAAATTTTCGGAACGCTCTGTTCATGCTATCCCTCCCGCACAGATTGCAAAGTATTTCAAGAAGGTGGGATTTGCATATACGTTGATCCCTGACCTTGTAGGGGCAGTTGATTTCAAGATTGTCAATATATTTGATCGTGCTGCGATACGTGACCTGGGGAAATTTGATGTCATTTTTTCGCGAAATATGTTGATATATTTTGATGATGCGAGTAAAAAAGAAGTCGCAATGAATTTTTATGATATGCTAAAACCAGAAGGATATGTTTTTTTAGGCCATGCTGAATATATGTCTCGTATTGTTTCGGTGTTTAAAGCCAAGAAGTTTGAAAACTCTATGATCTATCAGAAATGAAATGGACTTTAGAGAAGTGAAGTGTAAGGTAATGGAGTTTACAGAAGTGATGCAGATTCTATTTTGCACAGTGAAACGAGAGATATGAGGTGGAGAAGTATTCAGATTGTTTTCGGAATGATCTGAATACTTCTCACAGTATATATATAAGATTTAAAAGGAAAAAATAATGGCAACACCAATTGTAATGTTTATAGATGATTCAGAGACGGCATTGGCATCGACTCGTATGACCGTTTCATCTATGCCTATAGAAGTAAAACAGTACTTGGAAGCACAATTATGTTTGGATGATGTTAAAGCAGGAGTAGTGCCTGATCTGATTATTACAGACTTGAATATGCCGGTGATGAACGGTCTTGAACTGTTGAAGGCTCTACGAGAGCTTCCAGCGACCAAGCGTACACCCGTTTTGATGCTGACAACGGAAACAAAAGATGAGTTAAAGCAACAAGGAAAGGCCCTGGGATTAACAGGATGGATCGTCAAGCCATTTAACCCGACACAGTTGAAGTCAGCGATTACAAGGGTACTTCGTCTGCCTGCATAGGGTATATATGCACAGCAGATGAATGAGTTTATTTAAGAGGCGGATATGAGGAGTAAAGGTATGATATTTACTAAAGTTGACAATAGCATCAGAGGTAGGATGTTATGATATTTGATTCATTAAATGAACTGCTTGAGCATATCAAGCAGGTAGAAGTAGATACGATCAATATCTCAAAAGAGTCTCAATTGAAGATCTCCTCATTTATTGAAAAGCATAATTTAGAATTGGATGATGAGGCGGCGGAAGCGATGCAGTATCAGGACATTGTTTCCCAGCAGCTTTCTGCAACAATCGAAGCGATTGAACTTGTACAGAAAAACCTGCAGATGTTTGCTCACAATTTTAAAGAGGATGAAAAGATTGCCGATGAAAGCGTCATAAAGCTCCGTTCGAAGATGGATACGGTTCTGAAGGACGCCAAGGCCAAAAAAGAGGCGTTTAGCGGTCATGTCAATAATGATTCGGATGAACATGAGATCGAGTTCTTTTAAAGGAGAATGGCAATGAAACGGGTGATGGTAGTAGATGATTCCAAAACGGTGCGGATGTACCATGGGTCACTTTTAAAAGAGATGGGGTTTGAAGTCGTTGAAGCCGAAAACGGCATGGAAGCAATGGAAAGAAGTTTAAATGGGGATATCTCACTTTACCTGGTTGATGTAAATATGCCGATTATGGATGGTTACTCCTTCGTACAGGAGATTAGAAATGAACCGGCATATGCGACAACTCCTATTATTATGATTACTACCCAAGCCCATGAAGAAGACAAGGTAGAAGCCTTCAAGGTCGGGGCAAACCTTTTTGAAACAAAACCGATTAAACCAGAAGTGCTAAAGAACTATTTATCTATCTTAATTCCATAGGAGAGAGATCATGAACCCACTATTAGATTCATTTTTACAAGAAGCCAGAGAAAATCTCTCTTTTATCGATCAAAACATCGAAAATCTTGGTTCAGGAGATGCTGAACTTCTCAACTCCGTATTTAGAGCGGCACATACGCTTAAAGGTGGCTCAGGTATTGTGGGATTTTCGGCTATCAAGGATATCACCCACCATGCGGAGGATCTTTTGGACATGGTTCGCGATGGAGACATTGAGCCTAATGATGCGGTGGTAGAAGCTCTGTATAACGCTTTTGATGAGGTAATGAATCTTGTCGAAGCTGCTGAAGATACGGAAGATATCGTTGAGGCAGATGAAGACACGGTACAAGAGATCGTTGAGACACTATGTGCCCAGATGGGAAAAAGTACACAGAAGGAAGCCTGGAGTCTTCCGATTCATCTGATAGATGATAAACAAAGTATTGTCAACCTTCCTCTTCATTTTCTGCGAGAAGCGAATATTTCTTTGCCTATGACTGCTGAGGAGATAACAGAAGAGAATTTCTATGAACCGCGTTTGTATGCACTATTATTTGATGTGGATGAATCATGTATGGTGTACGGAAATGATCCGGCCTACACCCTATCACTTTTGGGTGATGGGGTCAAGGGAGTCTATTCCTGTATGAGTGAGGACGCGGCAAAGTCTGTTCTCAGTGGGCTGGATGATGAGGATGGGCTCTCCTTGCGAACACAGATCGTAGCCTTTGTATACGCAGGGTATGCTGAAATCGAAGAAGCCCTATATAACTTTATTGATGAGCTGTTGTTTTTACCACTGGATGTTAACATGTTACTTCAGGTTGACAGAGGTGAAGTGCATAAGTTAGATATCATGAAGGATCTGGCTTCCAAGGTAAAAGAGAAGCTGGCCTCTGATACGAATAAGGTTAAAGAGCTGATCAAGGAATCCTTGAGTCTTATCGGTGAAGAGACACTTCAACATGCACAACTTGAGCGTTTTTTGGATCTGATGGAGTGCAATGATGATCTTTCTGAAGTCAGTGGCTTTTTTGATTTACTTCCTTCCGGAACGGTTTATTCAGCAGATCTATCTGGTGCAGAGAGTGTAATGGCAGAAGAGGAACCTTCTGTTAATCAAGAGCCTGTAGCAGAAGAAAAACCGGAGGTCACAGAAGCGGCACGTGCCGGGGCAAAGATGATTATTGAGCAGCAATTGATGCAATTGGAAGGCTCTGATGATCCTGCAACGCTTGAACGTGTAAAGGTTATGCTGGAGAAAACAGCAACACTGTTTGGCGTGACGATGGAAAATATCAACAGCAAAGAGGAACTTGCAGGGTTTGCCGCATCCTTGATAGGTGAGGATGAGCCTGAAGTGGCTCTTGTCGAAGAAGTGCCTAGTGAAGGTATTAATGAGCCTGAACCGACTCCGGAGCTCGTGGAAGAAGAGGTTTCGCCTGTCGAAGAGAGCATGCCTGAGGAAGAGAAAAAAGAGCCTGTCGCAGTTGAATCCAATAGTGAAAAAGGTGAGTCAAAGCGTAATGTGATCGGAAAAACAGTCAAGATAGAACAGGAGTCGGTTGATTCGCTGATGAACATCATCGGAGAACTGTTGGTAGCTAAGAACTCCTTGCCATACCTGGCAGACTCAGTACACGAGATGACAACGGACGGTGTTCGCCGTGCGATTATGGAAAAATACACCTTTATTAATCGTCTTTCAGAACAGCTGCAGGATTTAATCATGTCTATGCGTATGTTGCCGATCTCTTATGTATTTGACCGTTACCCTAAACTTGTGAGGGATATTTCCAAGAAACTGGGTAAAAAAGTCAAGTTGACGATGAACGGCGGAGAGACGAAGCTGGATAAAAATATTATTGAGATGATGGCCGATCCGATGATCCATATTATGCGTAATTCTCTGGATCATGGAATCGAGATGCCCGAAGATCGTACAGCCAAAGGAAAGTCTGCAGAAGGTAATGTCAATCTCAAAGCCTATGCACAATCAGACAAAATTATCATTGAGGTGATTGATGATGGTGCCGGGATTAATGTGGATCGTGTCGTTAATAAGGTGATAGAAAAAGGTCTTATGACAATGGACCAGATCGATGCCTTGGATGATGATGCTAAAGCAGAATTGGTATTATTGGCAGGATTGTCAACGGCAGAAGAGATTACCGAGTTCTCCGGAAGGGGAGTGGGTATGGATGTGGTCAAAAAGTCTATTGAGGGGTTTGGCGGTACGATTAATATCCGTACTAAAAAAGATATCGGTACGACCATTACTCTAGCCATACCGGTGTCCCTCGCCGTGACTTCTCTCTTGCATGTAGAGATGGGCGGTATTCATTATGGAATGCCGATGGATGCGGTACAAGAGACGGTTAAAATTGATAAAGATAAAATTGAGTCCTTACATAATGAACCGTTTATCTACCTACGTGGAGAAGTTATTCCATTATTGTTTGTCAATTCAATGTTGAACCTGGAAGCTATTAAGGACAAACAACTCAGTATTGTGGTGCTTAATATCAAAGGCAATGCCCTGGCCGTTGTGGTTAATGAACTCCTGGGTCAGCTTGATGTCGTTCAAAAACCATTAACAGGAATGTTACAAGGACATCCTGTGTTCAGTGGTACGGCACTCTTAGGAAATGGTCAGATCATTATGATGATTGATCCGGTCGGTTTGTTGGCCGTATGTGATCAATTACAAACACCTTTGAAGGATGTTTCATGAAATCTTTTGTGATCTTCTCGGTGCAGGAGAGACGATATGGGATAGACATAGAGTGTGTTCGCCGTATTTTGCCCTCGCAGGTTTTGACGATGGTACCGGATGAAGGAGAGCATATTGAAGGTATGTTCCAATATGAAGATGATGTTATCAAGGTATTAAACTTTAGAAAGGTTTTGGGACTTCAAGGTTATACCGACGAACTTAGGAAAATGTTTCCTGAACTGAAATCCCAGCACAAAGCTTGGGTTGCTGCCCTGGAAGAGAGTGTTGAACATGGGACACCTTTTGAGAAGACAACGGATCCTCATGCATGTCATCTTGGAAAATGGATTGATTCCTTTCATCCTGATGATCCGGATGTGATTGAAGTCATGAAAAACCTTAATTATCATCATCAGCGATTACATCATTCAGCAATTGATGTTCTTGATCAAAGACAAAAAGATCCGGCTGGGGCTAAAACATTTGTAGAAGAGCATATCCATGGCATCTATGAAAATACTATAGCCTATTTGAATAAGGCTTCTGATATCACTGAAAAGGTGGCGGCTACCTTGCAACGGTGCCTTATTCTGATTGGTAAGGACAATAGTACTTTTGGCGTTAATATTGATACCGTCGAGGATATTGTACATGTCGAAGAGAATGTCCTACATGATGTGGATGGTACACAAAATATGGGTGATCATATGGAAGTGGCATCGGTTCTGGAGTATAAAGGCAATCTTGTGACAATCGTTAAAGATATCAGCATTGAGAAGAGGAGTGCATAATGGCAATTGTATATGATGGAGCGAAAATTGCTTTTGAAGCGGTGATCTACGAGGATGAAGTCGTTCCTTTGCGTGAGAAGCTAAATGAGCTGGCTCCCGAAGAAGTGACATTTGATATGAGTAATTGCGATGATTTACATCTAGCGATCATACAACAGATGTTAGCCTATAAAAAACTCTACACTTGTCAGTTCGCGTTCTCGAAAGAGCGTAAGCTGTATCAGCAAGTGCTTGAGGGTTTTGATATGAATGACTGCCTCTTATGATGAAAGAACAAAGGTTGAATAAACCTGATTAAAAGTAGTGAATGAAAACGATTGTAGTATCCAACCGAAAAGGTGGCTCTGCAAAGACGACCACCGCGGTTAACCTGGCAACAGAGCTGGCAAAAAAACACTCTGTATTATTGATTGATTTTGATACTCAAGGACATGCCTCCATCGGGGTGGGATCCGCTCCCTTGGAAGAGGGGGGAGCCCATTCCATCTTCTTTGGGCGTACCCTGAGTGAGAATTTTGTACCCACCGTA
>JBFEYO010000097.1:0-8088 GCA_041562075.1 Sulfurimonadaceae bacterium
GACATCTTTGAAAAATGTATTGTTCTGGGGATGACAGGTGGTTCCTATAAATTTGCAGGATGTTTAAAACCTACGGAAAATAGGTATATTAAAAGAGATTATAGTCATTATGCACATGATTATGAAGGTTCGGAAGAAAGATATGAATGGCTCTATAACTCCTTAAAAAACGCTTGTTTTGATGATGGTTTGGATTATCTAAAAAGAATGAGCTTAAAACCTAGAGCATTTCAGGATGGATATAGCAAAGTCTCCAGGTTATGTGATGAAGGAGCACGAAAACATCTGCCAGGATGGATTGAAGAGGAGCTTCAAGACATAGAAAGAAGAAAACAACAATGCAATACAGAATACACCAATTGGAAATACCAATATGGGGATTTTGATTACGGTGAATGGAAGACAAAAAGAGATACTTGTGTCAACGAGATCAATAAAGCATATTCTCAAGTAAAGTATTAATATGAGTATAAAAACTATTTTTATGGGCTTGGTAGTTGCTCCAATTCTTCTTGCAGACAGTTTTTGCATTAATACGGGCTACGGTAAAGAGTATAAATGGGATAAAGTAGACAAACAATATCTAATCAATAACTGTGATAATGAAATTTTTACATTTTGGTGTCATGATAAAGACCAGAAAGGCTATCGAAAAGGAGTCTGTGGAGGTGAAAAATTTTTTCGCAATGCACGTGTGATTAAAGCAGGTGAGAAATATTTCAATCAATACTCTATTCCCAAATCCGCGAATATAAATTTTGGTGCATGCCCGACGTCTAAACACTACAAATGGTCCAGAAGTGTCAAGAAATGGAATGAAGATGGTAGTTACGAATGCATGATAGAAGATATTAGTGACAGAAAACTCAATGATAAAACTATAGAGATACAATGTAATAACAATGAAAACGTAACAGTGGAGCTTGTCGAATGGAAAAAACTACGTCCAAGCATAATACGGTACAAGAACCCTGAGACCAAGCATGTCATGACCATAAATTTGAGCTGGGATGAGAAAAAACTGGTAAAACAGCTTTGTGGTGATATAAAAGTGGATTCAAAACTTTTCCCTAAATTCAAACAGAAGATAAGAGATGAAATCAAGAAACATGATAAGCTGCACGACGAGAACAGAGGTAAAGGTAGTCAGGGTGTGCGAGGTTAAGTGTATGAAGACTTGGTCTTAGTTGATAATATATTGAGGAGTTTCGGATGCGATTGTTGTTGCTACTTGTGCTTTTAGTACAGCTGAATGCGAAGGATAATCATTCAATGGGAATTGTCGTTCCATATCTTCCGCTATCGTCACATGAGATGGGTGAGGATAGGAGAATAGAACTGGAGAGCATTCAAGAACTTATTGGTTATATAGAAGAAGATTCATGGTACTTGATAAATAATTATCGAAAAAAGAATAAACTATCACGTATCTCACTGAGGTCTCATATAGAGTATCCTTATAAGCAAAAAACCTTTTGGTTAGATCACGCTAGTGCCCAAAGCGAGGAGGCATTGGAAGACTTTTATCAAAACCTAGGGCCATATAACAATAACAGTTTGCAAAAAGTTTACAATGCAAATGATATCGATTGTCTGATTTATGGTTATTTTGATAAGCGTAGTTTTGATACCTTGCTTCAGAACGCTTATCGTGAGAATACACTTGTCTATATATTGAATATGTCATGTGATAGTGGTAAACAGTATTATAATGCCAAAATCCCAATCAACATAGTTGAAGACCGTGAAGATGGTTTTGAATATGATTTCGATACTCTAACTAATGATATTCATAAAAGTATGCTTGATTTGTATAAAGCATACCTTGATTAGGTGAGCGTATAGGTATTGTCTAAACCCTGAAAGAGACACCGATAAAATTTAGAAAGTGTTTACACGTATATCATTGTGTTGAAAAGGTATATAAAAACTGAAGGAAGATTTTTGAGGCATTATTGCCTGCAATATCGTTTTTCGTAATAAAGTCCCCTGCATTCAGGTAGCTTCCTATGGCGAGAAGTCCCAGCTCATCTGTGGCCTTGTATTTCACGATCAGATCATATTCGTCTCCGATCTGCGTGTAGCTATTTCCCGGTTGGTTCTGATAACCGAAGGTATACCATTTGTCACTGGATTGGGCCAGGGAGAAGTGGTGGTAGGCCAGCTCGACAGAGAGCTCTTTTAGCGGACGCATTGAGGCCGTCGCCTGATAATCGTGCATATTCATCCAGAACATGATGTCCATACGGCCATAGTTCCTGCCGTCATTAGAGCCAAAGGGTGTAAAGAAGGTCTCTTTCTTCCCATCATTGGGGTCCTTGTCCCCTGTCGCATAGATAGCACCTATCTGTATCTTTGGTTTGTATTTTGTGTCAAACTGGTATCCTGCTTTGGCAGCATAGGCATAGCTGTCAATATCCAATGAGCCATTACTCCCAAATGCTTTTACGGCGGTGATGTCAAAGATGACGCCAGGAGTGTTATCATAGATACGTGCACCGTAATAACGGGCATTCTCATTGGCAACCTCGTCGTGATAGAGGGTGTTGCGCCAGGCAAAAAAAGGCTCTATCTTGATAGTGTCGGCTTCATAATGGCTATAGAGGCCTACGCCCTGATAGCGGTGTTTTTCAAGGAGACTGAAATCATCAGGCTCCTTGGTCCGGGTCTGGCCATACCAGATATCAATAAAGTTCTTCTGCTGTCTATAGGAGAGATGGGCCGCATCCCAGAGCCAACCGATGGTATTCCCCCATTTCCCGGGCCCGAAAACTCGTCGGTCTCCATACCCAAGCTGTTGCCGTCCTAGGGTGATATTTAGCCCTTTAGTAAGGAAATTTCGTTTTTTGGCATAGGTCGTAAACAGCTCCAGATGATCATCATAAAAGCTCATCCTATAGCTGTCTTTGGTCCCGGAGTTTTTTGTGAAGTCATCCGCATCCAGCGAGGACCCCCAGGAACGAGAATCATACATGTAGGCCTTGAACTCCCAATCGGGGCTGGGCACATAGGTAAAACCGGCGATGATCTGCTGCAGGTAGATCGTGTCATTCGAACTGCCGCGGGGATTTCCCTTGGCATCGATAGCCTCATCTCCATAAGCAAGTTTGTTGACACCGTCATAGATATCAAAACGGCCCCGATAATGTCCACTGAGAAAGAAGGTGTTCAGCGCTTCTTTCTCATTGACAAACAGAGGCGTATCCTGGTCCGCATATACGAGAAGAGAGATCAGAAGTAGAAGAAGATGCTTTTGCATCAGTGTGCAACAGCCTTTGCTTGTTTGAGAAGTTTCAGGAAAAAAGGTGCTGTCTTGCCGCCGACCAGTCTTTCCTGCGCTTGGCTGCCATCAGAGTTTAGAAAATAGAAGACCGGTGTCATATTGACTTGAAGGTTTTTTGGGGCATCGTTGTCTTGTATGTTCAATGCGATAGAGATATAGTGTTCGTTCAGATAAGCAATGATATCGGTATCTGTAAAGACATTCTCTTTCATATACTCACATGAACCGCATCCCGGCTTTTGCATAAAGACGAGCATCGGTTTGTGCCCGTTTATAGCTGTCTTGGACCCTTCCGCATAAGTGTTGAACCATGTGATGTCAGAGGCGTAAACTCCCAGGCTTATAAGTGTTAAAAGCAGTAGATGCTTCATAGTATTCTCCCAATGATTATATGTTGTCTAATGATACTACAATATGGATTTTAGTTGTCTAAAACGGGTGGATCGGCATTTGGATTATTGCTGTTCGAATGAGAAACGGTTTCTGAAGGCTTTAGCCCCGTCTTTACTGGACTCCACTTCATCGGCAATACCGTCAAAATAAAAGCGTAGTTTGCTCTGTTCAATGGTTTCCATCTCCTTGATCTTGTCAATATTGATCAGGTAAGAGCGGTGTACGCGAACAAAATTATAGGCATTGAGCCTTGCCTCAAGGGAAGAGATCTTTTGGGCATAGTAGGAGAAACCCTTGATCGTCCGTATCATCACTTCGGACAGATCCGCCTTCACATAAAAGATCTCTTCGGGTTTGAGAAGATAGTAGTTTTCGCCGTTTTTACTCATGAGGCGAAAGTCATCCTCTTTCTGGGTAGAGGAGACGACACGCTCAATACTTTGTTTGAGCTGCTCAATGCTGTAGGGTTTGACGAGATAAGCGACAGCACCGATATCAAAGGCTTCGAGGGCATGTTCACTGTAGGCTGTCTGGAAGATAATAGCAATATTCTGCTGATGATATTTCAGCTCATAAGCAAGCTCAAGACCGCTTGTCTGAGGCATGTTGATATCTAAAAAAGCGATATTAAAGTCTTGTGTTTTGAGGGCTTCGAGTGCCTCTTGGGCATTGCTTGTCTCCGTGATATTCTCATAGCCAAGGGTCGTAAGCATACGCTTGAGCCGTGC
Organism: Sulfurimonadaceae bacterium; assembly: GCA_041562075.1. Lineage (GTDB taxonomy): Bacteria > Campylobacterota > Campylobacteria > Campylobacterales > Sulfurimonadaceae. The sequence goes on from JBFEYO010000097.1 coordinate 4,405, forward strand.
TCGTCCGAGCTCTTCGTCATCAACGATCAGTAGGTTCATGGTTCTTTCCTAGGTGAATGTAAAATTGTGGTGTGTCGGTCTGTTTGATTTGCAGTGAGCCTGCACATAGAAGCTTCAGGCGCTGATCAAGGTTACTTAGGCCGATACCAAAGCGGTGCTCTTTCATTGCTTCACCATCGTTTTCGACGATGATGATCTTCTTGTCTTTATCCCACCTTACAGTGATATTCAAGTCGTGGCCGGATTGTTGATATCCATGTTTGATCGCATTTTCGACGAGAAGTTGAATCGAAAATTTGGGGACTCTCCATTGGGGAGTGTCCGGTGCGATATTGAGTCTGACTCTTCCTGAAAAGCGTATGTTTTCCAGCTCGACATAGGCTTTGACATTTTGAAGTTCGTCTTTGAGGTTGATCAGGGCCTCTTCTTTCATGGTGTTACGCAGGAATGCAGAGACTTTTAAAAGAGCTTCTTCCGCTTTGTTGGGATCGGCATGGATCAATTCAGCAATGGAATTAAGGGCATTAAATAGGAAATGGGGATTAAGCTGTGTCTCCAAGGAACGTAATCGGCTCTGGACATAATGGTGATCGACCAGTTCTTTTTCATTACGCATCCGTACAAACCGGTAGAGCAGGGCACCCACTATATAGGTCAAAACTCCGATGGCCATGGAGATCTGCAGCGTATGGGTATGAAACATGGGGATCAAGCCGATCTGTAGCATCCGGGCAAGATAGGTACTAAAGAGCGTACCTAAAAATCCCGCAAGAAAGGAGAAGATGATAGCCGTAGGAAGCCAATAGATTTTCTTGACTCTGGGTAAAACCTGCTGGTTGATAAAGGTGATAAAGCTTAGCGAAAACAGGGTGATCATGAAACCAAGCATCAGGCCGTACCGGGCTCCTTCACTCCATGAACGCTCAAGCAGGGCATATCCAAGGGAGGACAGAAGTATCCCAAGAACAATACCGATTAGAAGGATATAGAGCCAGTCCCTTGGTTTGATGCGTAGTTCTATATCATACATCCAAAAGTCTCCTCAAGTTAGCCACCCCAAGCATGACACCGGGCCATCCCTGAGCGGCATAGACGCTGTCACCGACATGAAAAAGGTTCTTTATGGGGGTGTCATTTCCGGGAAGTCTTGGCAGAAAGTTCTTCATCGTGATAGGGTTGCCTCCGAGTTGCGAACGCATGATATAGCGTTTGAATGTCTTTGGTGTCGCTGAAAAGCAATGTACGATCTCTTCACTTTTGATACCTAGTGTATCACAAATGAGTTGAGAAAGGAGTAGTTCAAGCTGCTTTTTTTGCTCTTTATAGTGCTGCGAATCATCCCAAAGCCGGCTGTCCGTATGAATGGATGCCGTGATACTGTAATGCCCCTTTGGCGCGATGATATTGTCATCTTTGTCAGATATGGAGACAAAAAGAGCATTGGAGATGGTGAAAGGATGCAGGCCTTCTTGAATGATCTGGTAATGGTGGGCAAAGGATCTGTCGCTTTTGACCGTCATATAGAGCATGAAAGAGCTTTGATGGTTTTGCAGATGTTTGTATTGCTGATAATAGGCCTTTGTCTGTTTATCTTCAAAGAGCTGACTGCTGTCATAGATCGTCGAATTCAGGATAAGGTGTTTTGCCTTGATGGTCTCTTTTCTTGTATGCAGCAGGAAATGATTTTCTTTGCGTTCTATTTTCGTGATGGTCGTGTTCGCTCGGAGATCTTTCATTTTAGACGTCATGTCATTAAAGACGGTGCCTAAGCCTCCGATAGCGTAATGGGTCTCATTGAAGGTGTATCCCAGGCTAAGTGCAGCGGTGAAGAAATTGATCTCCTTGGAATAGGCCTGGGCAACGATCATGATCTGCGCTTCTAGAAAGCGTGTATATTCCGGTGTCAGAGTGCCATAGAAATCATGGATAAAATCGTGGGCATTACTTAGGAGGTATTTTTTAAACTTCCATAGAAGTGGAAGATAGCTTGGCAAAGAGACGATTTTATGTAGAAAAGAGCTGTTTTTATAGTGATGTCCATGCATACGGTAAAAGGAGTCGCCAATAGTGTATACAAGAGACCAGAACTCTTGATGTTTTGGATGGGGATAGTGCGTGTTCAGTTCCCTGACAAAGGTATCAAGGTCCTTGTGGCGCGGCACGACTTTATCCCCTTGTATGACAACGATGGAAGGGTCTGTGGGGATCAGCTTAGGTGTAAAACCAATGGCATCAAACATCTCCTTGACAATATGGCCGGATTGATAGCCTGCCAGGGTGGTAGCACCGGTATTGTAACGGTATCCTCCGTGGGAAAAGGTAGAGCTGCAGCCTCCTAGATAGGGCTCTTTCTCAAACAGGACCGTGTCATAACCCTTGGCATCCAGATAGGCGGCTATACTGGCCCCTCCGATACCCGCACCTACGACTGCAAACTCTTTCATCCCTTCATCTCCTCATATAAAGAAGCGATACATTTGACGAAGGAGGGATGGTTGTTGGGTGCCTTCGCTACTTTATAGGTCTCAAATCCAAGCTCGGCCGCTAGCTCTTTGTATTCAATATCCAGCTCATACTCTGTTTCTGAATTGTCCATGGTGAATGAGAGCGGATAGAGGATGACCTTTCTTTTGCTTAGGCTTGCCAGCTTGTCTTCCAGGTAAGGACGTATCCATTCCAGAGGTCCGAGTCGGGATTGATAGGCCAAATGGGTCTTATGAAAATGAATACCGGCCTGAAGAAGTGCTTTTCGGGCATAAAACAGGTTATATTTGATATGTCGCTGGTAGCTGTCACCCTTGTCGATAAGGCGTTGAGTAAGGCCATGGGCAGAAAATACCAGTTCATATTCGCCGGGATCTTCGTCCCCAAGCTGTTCTTTGATACGTTCGATAATGGCCTGAATATAGTCGGGATGCTTGTAGTAATGTTCCAGTGTCTTTATCGGTGCAGTGATGTTATGCTGTTTGGCACTGCGTTTTAGATCCTCCAGGCTGGAGAGTGTGGTTGTTGATGAAAAATGCGGGTAGAGGGGAATGGCATAGATCTCATCCACATGTTTTAGCTTGTCTAACACCTCGTTAGCAAAGGGAGGGGTATAACGCATGACCATATGAACCGTCGCATCCACCTGTGTCTCGAGGGCTTTGATAAACTCCCTGGTATAGTTGATGATAGGGGACTTGCCGCCGATACGTGCATAGTTTGCCCTGGCTTCATCTTTGCGTTTGAAGGTGATCAGTTTGGATATGAGGGCACGAAAGGGCTGGGGTGCGCCAATGATATATTTGTCATTGAACATATTCCCTAGAAAAACTTCGACTTCATCAAGGTTTTTGGGGCCACCCATATTCATTAGTACAATTGCGCGTTTCATATTGCCTGCTTTTTTATCTAATGATAGATCAAACAGGCATGTTTTCGTAGGTCAAAAATGTCGATTAATTGTCTTCCGACCTGAGTATATCCCTCAGAGCTGCATCAATATGCGGATAGTCAAAGTTAAAGCCTGCTTCTTGAAGTGCCTTTGGATAGACCTCTTTAGAGTCGGTCAGGACGCAGGCGGCCTGGGCAAAGAGCAGTCGAAGGAGAAAGAGGGGAATGGGAAAGATCGTCGGTCGGTGTAATACCTTTCCCAAAGCCTTTGTGAAGGTGTGATTACTCACCGGATGCGGGGCAGTGGCA
>JBFEYO010000098.1:0-8065 GCA_041562075.1 Sulfurimonadaceae bacterium
ACGACCTCAATCGTTTTCCAGACCGTTTTAAATTCGATCAGCAGATTCCAGTGTTTGATATAGTATAGATCGTACATCAGCTTTTGTCTGGTGTCTTCCTCATTTTGACCGTAGGGGTAGTGAACCTGGGCCCAGCCGGTGATGCCGGGACAGACGATATGTCGCTCACTATAATAGGGAATGGCTTTTTCGTATCCCTGCACCAGGATATCCCATTCTGCTCTGGGGCCTATAAAATGCATCTCTCCCTTGAGTACGTTCCACATCTGCGGGAGTTCATCGATGCGGGTCTTTCGCATAAAGTTCCCAAAGGGGAAGATACGGGTGTCATTTTTTTGTGTATAAGGGTCAAAGTGACTATTGACATGCATGGAGCGAAATTTAACACACATGAAGGGCTTTCCGTTTAGACCGACTCTGGACTGCTTAAAAAAGATGGGCCCTTCAGACTCTTGCTTGATACGAAAGGCGGCAAAGAGAAGAATCGGCCAGACAAATATAAAAAGGGACATCACGGCGACCAGGTCAAAGATACGTTTCTGGAAGAATTGCCACCGACTGAAGTGGGATACGGATTCCAAAAACGAGAGGTGGTTCAGGTCATTATCGGGGACAAAACATTTATGGAGTACCTGCTCCATGAAATTGTCAAAGGTGTAGTACTTGATCCCCTCAAGCTCGATCCGGGTTAAAAACTTGATAAGATGATCTGAAGGAGCTTGACGAAGGTTCAAGACGATGATCTTGTTTGTACTTGTTTGCAGGTACTCTTCCACATCACGAATGACATCCTCATCCGGGCGAAGGTATACGGGTATATTGGTGATCCCTGAGGGAATTCGCTTTGCCAGACGCTCAAGCTCTAATGTTGTAAAGTTGTATTTTGTCCCTAAAACGAGCAATGGATTCCCTTAAAACAGTCCTGATTACTGTTTTATTTTGTTTCTTAAAATATGATTTACTTTTTAAATTGTGTTTCAATATTATTTAAAGTTATGAATTTTATCAAAAAATATATATAAGTAAGTTTAAAAAAGAGACATTACAGAAAAATTACATATGTTAAAAAACGTGATTTTTATCGATTTTACCCAGCTTCACCATTCAATGGTATAATTAGGCGCTTAAAAGGATAGAACATGCTTAAATATATACAAGAACAGATACAAGCTTCTATTGATACGAAACAGAAAATTTTAGAAGACCTGACACTGATGGAGATGATCTCTACGGTCGCGCAGGAGTGTGTTGAGCTTTATAATAAGGGTAAAAAGACACTATTGGCCGGTAACGGCGGTTCTGCTGCAGATGCGCAACATATCGCAGCAGAACTGGTGGGCCGATATGGGTTTGACCGTCCATCTATTCCGTCAATCGCACTGACAACGGATACGTCTAACCTGACTGCCATAGGTAATGATTACGGGTATGACAAGGTCTTTTCCCGTCAAGTAGAAGGAATGGGTGTAGAAGGTGACCTGTTTATTGGAATCTCGACGTCGGGAAATTCTGAAAATATCGTCAATGCGATTCATGCGGCAAAGGCCAAGGGGATAACAACCGTTGCCTTGGTCGGCCGAGACGGTGGAGAGATGGGAAAAATTGCAGATTATGCGATCATTGTTCCATCCAATGATACGCCGCGTATCCAGGAATCACATATACTGATCGGTCATATGATCTGTGACATTATAGAAAAAGAACTTTTTGGAGACGGTGTTTCCTGATTCATGTTTGACAAAGATACAAAACCGGCCCTTTTTCTTGATAGAGACGGTGTGATCAACATTGAAAAGAACTATCTTTATAAAGCAGAAGACTTTGAGTTTATAGAGGGGGTTTTTGATCTGTGTCGGTATTATATTGATAAGGGGTTTTATATTGTCGTCGTGACCAATCAGTCCGGGATTGCCAGGGGTTATTACAGTGAAGAGGATTTCGCACGCTTAACCCAGTGGATGAACGAGTGTTTTTTAGAGCATGATATACATGTAGACGGGGTGTATTATTGCCCTCACCATCCTGACATCAGCGGTGAATGTAACTGCCGAAAACCAAAGCCGGGCATGTTGCTTAAAGCGGCAGAAGACCTAAACATCGATCTGGAACACTCAGTCCTGGTTGGAGACAGCGAACGAGATATTCATGCTGCCCATGCTGCGGGAGTGAATGAGACCTATCTCTTTACGGAGGCATCAAAAGAGAGTTCGGCATCCAGAATAATTCATAGCTTGAGGGAAGTAATATGCTGATTTTAAACACCGGAGGCACCTTCAATAAGCGTTATAACCCTCTAAACGGTGAGATGGAAGTCCCCTTTGATAATGTGGCTGTGGAGAGGATACTTTCAAGCTTTACCTATGAGGTGGAAGTTGCAGGAGTGATCTATAAAGACAGCCTCGATATGGACATGGATGATCGCAAGATGATGGCCAAGATCATCTCGGCTTCGGATAAAAGCCATTTCATCATTATCCATGGCACCGATACCATGGACCTCTCTGCTGCTTTTTTGGATGAGGTCTTGGAGGAGAAGGTGGTCGTGTTTACCGGTGCGATGGTGCCTTTTGAGGTTGACCCCGTTGAAGCGACTGCCAATCTGGCGATGGCTTTGGGGTACGCCAAATCTCAGATCACTCCGGGGGTGTATATCTGTATGCAGGGTTCAGTGGCCCATCATTCAGAGTTGAAGAAAAACAGGGCGGCAGGAAGGTTCGAGCGTGTCGAAGGTTGAATGCAGCCACTGTCATCTTGATTTTGATGAAGAGGTAATGATCAAAGATGAAGAGCATTATTTCTCTGAAGAAAATTCTGCTACGCAGACCACTATTCGCTATTTTTGCTGTACAGGATGTCAGGGTGTTTTTCATCTGCTTTCAGATTCAGGCCTTGAAGGCTTTTATGATAAAGTCGGGGATAACAAACTTGCTGCCCCGGCACATACCTTTGAGGACAGCTCTTCTTTTGATACCCAGAGTTTTTATGAGCAGTTTGTGACGACGAACAGTGAGGGCTTCCAGGAGATCTCACTGATCATCGAAGGGATACACTGTTCAGCCTGTGTCTGGTTGAATGAAAAGGCCTTGCACAAACTCGAAGGTGTGATCGATGCCAATATCAGTTATGCCAATCATAAGGCTAAAATTATATGGGCGGACCATATTATCAAACTCTCTGCCATTATCGATATGATTCGTGCCATCGGCTATAACGCTTATCCTTATGATCCAACGATACAAGAGGAACGAGCCAATAAAGAGCGTAAGGATTTTTACCTGCGTATGATTGTCGCTCTTTTTGGTTCTATGAATATCATGTGGATCGCCATCGCCCAATATGCGGGGTATTTTACGGGTATAGACCCGCAGATGAAGAGTATCTTGAATGTTGCGGAGTGGATTCTGGCGACACCGGTTCTATTCTACAGTGGATGGGTCTTTTTCAAAGGGGCCTATTTTGGATTTAAAAACAAGCTTGTGAACATGGACACGCTTGTAGCCACCGGGGCACTCTTGACCTATGTCTATTCGATCTATATCACACTCTTGCAAAGGGGAGAAGCCTATTTTGATTCTGTCGTTATGATCATCACCTTTGTTCTGGTGGGCAAGTTTTTGGAGGCCCTGAGTAAAAAGTCCGCGGCAGATACAATGGATGTGATCTCAAGACATGTGCCAAATGAGGTCTGGGTAATGGGAGATGAAGGGAGCTCCCGCGTAAGTGTGCACGAGGTTAAGGTCAATGATATCATAGAAATCAAACCGGGGGAAAAGGCGGCTTTGGATGGAGAAATCATCGAAGGGGAAGGCTATTTTGATGAAGCCAGTCTAAGCGGTGAGAGTCGGCCGATATTTAAGAAGAAGGGCGATAAAGTCATCAGTGGCACAATATGTGTCGATGCGCTCTTTCGCTACAGGGTTCAAAAGGACTTTTCCCATTCTACCCTCTCACATCTTGTCTCCATGCTTGAAAATGCGATGGGGAAGAGACCCGCTATAGAGATGTTGGCAAACAGGATCTCCGGATATTTTTCTACGGTCATATTGATACTCGCCTTGTTGACATTTATCACATGGTGGGCCTGGCCTCACTCCTTTGACCGGGCCTTTATGGTGGGTATTTCAGTGATTGTCATTGCCTGCCCATGTGCTCTAGCTTTGGCCACTCCGGTGGCGACATTGATCGGTCTTGGACTGGGAGGTAAACGAGGTATCCTATTTAAGGAAGCTGCCCAGTTGGAGACCATGGCTAAGGCGGATATGCTGATTCTGGATAAGACCGGTACGATCACGCAGGGTAAGCCGGAGGTTTTGAAGGTCATTGCCGATGAGTCGATGGACAAGGCGCTCTTACTAGCCCTGTGTGAGTCCTCCCTTCACCCGATCGCACAGGGGGTGGCCTCATATCTCAAAGATGAGGACGCATCGTTGAGGGCCGTTAAACTGCTATCGGCAAATCAGATCCGATCGCGGGGGATCGCCGGTGTATATGATGGCAAGAAGGTGTTAGGCGGTAATGCTGCATTTATGGCTGAAAACGGTATCGAAGTCAATCATGAGTCTTCATATTCGCTCTTCTTTTTTGCGGTAGAAGATCAGTTGATTGCAAGCTTTGAACTGCGAGACAACCCCAAAGAGGGGATAGGAGAACTGCTGCAGATGTGTGATCAAAGGGGCATTGAGGTGGTGATGCTCACAGGAGATCATGAGGATGCCGCCAAGGCGATAGCAGATGAGGTAGGAATCAAAGATTATCAATCAGAGCTGACTCCGGAGCAAAAGGCTTTATACGTCCAGGAACATGCTCATAAGGTGCGTGTGATGGTGGGTGACGGAGTGAATGATGTACTGGCATTGGCTAATGCAAATATCGGTATTTCTATGGGGTCCGGATCGGATATCGCGATTGAGATCAGTGATGTTGTACTGATGAATGATTCACTTAAAAGTCTAAAGGAGGCTTTTTTGATCTCAAGACGGACCTATGCTCTGGTGAAGCAGAACCTCGGGATCTCTTTGCTTTATAATCTGATCACTATCCCTTTGGCGATGGCGGGATATATTATCCCGCTGATTGCAGCGGCATCGATGTCCTTGAGCTCTCTTTTGGTAGTGGGAAACTCTCTTCGTATTAAATGGAAATGGAATAGACAATAGATGTTAAAAGGAGGATGGTGATGGATAATGGAATCGTGTTGATGATGTTGGGGATCTCTCTTATGCTTGGGGCAATTGCGATGTTTGGTGTGATCTGGGCGATTAAGACCGGACAGTTCGATGATAAGGACAAGATGATGAATACGGTGCTTGATGATGGGGAAGATGCCCTGAATGAAGCAGTAGAAAAAGAACGCCGTAAAAAAGAGTATAGGAAAGAAGATCAACACTGATATAAATATTAAATGTTGTTTTTTGTAAATTGAAGTTGTGTTAAACAAAGTTTGAATATAATCCGCATCTAAGACAGGACAGGAGAAAGATAATGAAGATTGCAATTGCCGGGACAGGGTATGTCGGCTTATCCAATGGTGTGTTACTGGCGCAGCATAACGAGGTCGTCGCTTTAGACGTACTCAGTGAAAAAGTTGATATGCTCAATCAGAAGCAATCCCCAATCTCCGATGTAGAAATCGAAGATTTCTTACAAAACAAAGACCTTGATTTCAAGGCGACTTTAGATAAAGAGGAAGCTTATAAGGGAGCGGACTATATTATCATCGCTACGCCGACAGATTATGATACTCAAACGAACTATTTCAATACCAAGAGTGTTGAATCGGTGATCAAAGATGTCATTAGTATCAATCCCGATGCTACGATGGTTATCAAATCAACGGTTCCTGTAGGTTATACCAAAAAAATCAGACAGGAGTTTGCCTGTGAGAATATCATCTTTTCTCCGGAGTTTCTACGTGAAGGAAAAGCCCTGTATGACAATCTGTATCCCTCACGTATTATTGTCGGAGAGGTAAGTGAACGGGCCAGAATCTTTGCAGACTTATTGGCCCGGGGAGCGATGAAAGAGAATATCGATATTCTCTTTACAGACTCAACAGAGGCGGAGGCGATCAAACTCTTCTCAAATACTTATTTGGCAATGCGTGTGGCCTATTTTAACGAATTAGACTCCTACGCGCAGACCCATGGCCTTGATACGCGACAGATCATTGACGGGGTAGGACTTGATCCACGAATCGGTTCGCATTACAACAACCCTTCTTTTGGGTATGGCGGGTATTGTCTTCCAAAGGATACCAAACAGCTACGTGCAAATTATGAGGATGTTCCCAACAGCCTGATAAGTGCCATTGTGGATGCTAACAGTACCCGTAAGGATTTTATCGCGGAATCGATCTTGAAGAAGAACCCTAAAGTGGTCGGGGTGTATCGCCTGATCATGAAAAGCGGTTCGGATAACTTTAGAGCCTCATCCATCCAGGGCGTTATGAAACGCATCAAGGCCAAGGGAATCGAAGTCGTCGTGTATGAGCCGGAGCTGGATGAAGATGAGTTTTTTCACTCAAGAGTGATCCGTGATCTGGATGAATTTAAAGAACTTTCGGATGTTATTGTCGCTAACAGGCTTTCAGAGAGTATTATGGATGTGAAAGAAAAAGTATATACCCGGGATATCTTTAACAGTGACGCGTAAGCAACGCTTCTCGGATATACAGGCATAGGCAATTAACTTTTCTATTAATACATTTTTGCTAGAATCGCGTATTATTACTCCACAAAAGGCGCTCATGTGAAATATACCGATAAAGACCTTAGCGGAAAGACAATCCTCATCACTGGTGGAGCCGGTTTTATCGGCTCAAACCTCGCATTTTATTTTCAGACAAACCATCCCGAAGCGAATGTGGTCGTCTTTGACTGTTTTCGAAGCGGAGCCACCCTCTCAAACGGTAATTTGAAAAGTTTTGGCCACTTTAAGAACCTGATCGGATTTACGGGAGAGATCATCAGCGGTGATATCAATAATGCCGCAGATATGAAGAACCTTCGAGAAAACTACCGTTTTGATTATATCTTTCATGAGGCGGCGATTTCGGATACGACGGCCCTTGAACAGGACCTGATGATCAAAACCAATGTCAATGCCTACAAAGAACTTTTGGATATGGCCATGATGCATGGTGCCAATATGATCTACGCAAGTTCGGGAGCGACCTATGGAGATGCTCCATCCCCGCAAAGAGTAGGTAGAGAATCTCCTCAAAATGTGTACGGCTTCTCTAAACTGAGTATGGATCACCTCTCCAGGGATTATATGAAGAAGGCCGGAATTTCTATTGTAGGACTGCGCTATTTTAACGTGTACGGTCCTAGAGAGTATTTTAAGAACTCGACGGCTTCCATGGTCATTCAATTTGGACATCAACTTCTTGCGGGGAAGAACCCGCGTTTGTTTGAGGATTCGGATAAGATCCTCAGGGACTTTATCTATATCGAAGATATCATTCAGGCTAACATCAAGGCGATGCATCCGAATGAATCGGGTATTTACAATGTGGGTACAGACAAAGCCCGTTCCTTCCAGGATATTGTTGATATCCTGCAACGGGAGTTGGGAACCTCTTATGAATGTGAATATATTCCTAACCCCTTTATCGGTTCTTATCAGTTTCATACGGAAGCAGATATCGAGTCGACAAAGAGCGCATTGGGATATGCTCCGGCCTTTGAGATGGAGGAAGCTATCCGTGCCTATGTCCCCGAGATCAGACGTGTGTATGAAAGCGAAGTGAAAAAATGATAGAGAGTCTGCGTAATACCAAGCCCAATATTTTAGTCGTCGGTGACTTAATGATCGATCATTATCTCTGGGGAAGTTGTGATCGCATCTCTCCAGAAGCACCGGTGCAGGTGGTAAATGTAGCAAAAGAGACGACGGTACTTGGCGGTGCGGGGAACGTAATCAATAATCTTCGTACCCTGGGTGCAAGTGTCAGTGTCGCTTCGGTGATCGGCCAGGATGAGATCGGCAGGGAACTGTTGCTGATGCTCAAGAGTCTGGGCGTGAAGACCGAGGGTCTGATCACGCAAGAGGGACGAAAAACATC
>JBFEYO010000099.1:0-8059 GCA_041562075.1 Sulfurimonadaceae bacterium
ATCACCGATGAGAAAAACTATTATTTTCCGGCATCTCCGATCGCATCTCGTACCAACTATACCTCCCATCTCAAATTGAAAGAGTTACTCTATGGATAAAGTAATCATCGCCAAAGACCTTACCCTCTCTTACAACAGCAGTGAGACCATCATCAATCAGTGTAGCTTCGATATTAATTCCGGTGACTTCGTCTTTATCACCGGAGCCAGCGGTAGCGGGAAATCCACCCTCCTAAAATCTCTCTACGGTGCCCTTGAACCCAAGCAGGGAGAATTGACGGTAGGCGGTGTACAGATGAACGATATCAGCAGCAAAAAGCTTAATTTCCTTCGTCGTCATGTCGGTATCGTTTTTCAAGACTACAAACTGATCAAAGAGTGGACAATCGAGAAGAATGTGATGCTCCCCCTGATCATTTCCGGCTATGCCAAGGATGTCAGTGAGATTCAGGTACAAAAATTGCTGACGCATGTAAAGCTTAATCATCAATTGGGAAAATTCCCCCTTGAGCTGAGTGGTGGGGAGCAGCAACGTGTCGCCATGGCAAGAGCCTTGGCCCACAATCCCATCATCATTTTAGCCGATGAGCCTACGGGTAACCTTGATGATTACTCTTCTCAGGTCATCTGGAACCTATTGGAAGGTGCATGTACGCAACTGAAGACAACCGTTGTCGTCGTAACCCACCATATCCCGGAGACGATGAAGATTGATTATAAACATTTTCACATCGAGTATGGAAGTATCTATGAAGTCTCTTAAGAACCATTTTTCACTGATCGCAGCCCTTTTTACGATCCTGTTTACCATACAGATCTATCAGGTTCTTGAGCGTTCTATCAACTCCTACGAAGAGACCCTTCGCGCCAACTACTCTATCATCGTCATCGCGACCAGTGCCCTGGAAGAAGAGTCCCTCACTTCCCGCTTTTCGCTCTTGCGTTCCGTGGAAGAGATCTCTCCGGATAACGTTATCAAACGCTTGGAAAAAGAGATGGACAAGACCAGTCTTGGCCTCTTGCGCGCAACTCTTCCAAAGTTTTACAAGGTCACCCTGGAGCACTATCCGCAGCCTTCCGAGATCGAAGTGCTTAGTTCACAGCTGCAAAACCTCAAGCAGGTCAAGCGTGTCGAGAGCTTTTCACAGACCCATGATCAGATCTATAAACTGCTGCTGCTATACAAGGGGGTTACTCAGGTCTTTGCCTTTGCCATCTTGATCGTCACCTTACTGCTTATCGCCAAAGAGATGCGCATCTGGCAGTTTCAACATGCCGAGCGAATGAACATCATGGCCCTCTTTGGTGCTCCAATCATGCTGCGCTCCGCAGTGCTCTTCAGACTGGCCATTATTGATGCGATCATCGCGGCGTCCCTGATACTGGCACTCTTTAGTATCATCGACTCCAACCAATGGGCCCAACCCTATTTTTCAGATATGAATATCAATGTCACTATTTTTGATTATGCCAAAGACAGCTTTATTCATTTTAGTATTGCCCTCTCCTTGTCGATTATTCTGGCACTGATGTTGGTCATCAACCATAAAGAAGAGGTCTAATGCGTTTCCTTCTGATCTGTCTGTTTATCACTGCTTCTGCGATCTGGGCGAACACCAATATTGACAAACAGATCAATACGACGACAAAACGTCTGAAAAAGTTCGACAAAACCTATTCCAAGGTCCATAAAAACCTTGCCAAGACGGCCAAGCAGATCATCGAACAGGAGAGAGAGACCCTCAAGCAGCAAAAAAAGCTGCAAGAACTCCAGCTTGAACTCAGTCTCAAAGAACAAAAGTATCAGGAAAACAGCCAGGAACTCAAACTTCTAAAAAAATCCCAGGAAGAGTTACAAAAGACCCAGGAGCAGTTACGCCAGGACCTGGCCTTTATGCTGGCAAAGAATGTCTCTTTATCCCTTATTTTAGATGAGGACAAGGCTAAAAATGATGAAGCGCTGATCACTGAAGAGGTCTTCACCTCCCTAAATCAGATCACTCAGGCGAATATCTCTTCTTTGCAGGGGAACTTCTCCACAAACTCTCAAAAGATCTCTACCATGGAGAAGAAAATCTCCAAACTCAAAGAGGCCATCGACGAGATCGATGCCAAGCGTCTTGAGGTCCTGGATATCACCAAGGCCAAGAAGAAAAAGCTAAGTAAGCTAAAACAACAAAAAAACAACTATAGAGCTTCGGTCAAAAAGCTTCTCAAGCAGCAAAACAGCTTGAAAAACGAGCTCTCCAAGCTGAATATCATCAAAGAAGATGAAGAGGCCAAGCGTATTGCCAGAGAAAAAGAGAAGGCACGTCTGGCGAAACTCCAACAGCAACAACAGGCAAATGCTTCCAGAGCCAAACCGACAAAGAACCTGCCTGAAGTCAAATCCCGAACCGATGCCTATCATTCGGTCAAGACCAAGCGTTATAGAGGGAAAAAGACGATCTCTCCTCTTGATGACTTCACTGTTGTGAAGAAGTTTGGTCCCTATGAAGACCCGATCTATCATATCAAGATTTTCAATGAGTCCATCTCTATGAAACCAAAATTGAGCAATGCCAAGGTCAAAAACGTACTCAATGGAAAAGTCATCCTGGCCAAGGAGACCTCTATGCTCAATAATATCGTCATCATCGAACATGACAACGGCATGCATACCATCTATGCACACCTGGACAAGATAGCACCGACGATCAAAAAGGGAAAACGTCTAAAACAGGGATCCATTATCGGTCGGGTGAATGACGAGCTGATGTTTGAGGTCACACAGAAGAACTATCATATTGATCCCCTTCACCTCATCGCGACACGCTAGATCTTGATCTCTTTCCATTTTCCCAAAGAGAAGATGTACCAAAACAGACCTCCCTTGATAAAGGTCTCCGAAATCATCACGATATAGATCCAAAAAATATCTTCGGTGATCGTACTGACATAGATCGAGGGAATCACCCGTAAAAAGATCAAGGAACCTACGTTCAGCTTTAAAGTCGTACGGGTCGCCCCTGCCCCTCTAAAAGCACCGCTAAGCACAAAAACCACCGCCAAAGGGATCTGTGAAATCCCCACCAGACGTAAATAAACCGAGGCCATCTCGATCGTCACACTATCTTGGGTAAAAAAACTGCAAAAATACTCCGGTACAGCGACTAAGAACAGTCCGATAAAGCCCATAAAAGCAGCTGCAATCTTAGTGACCGTGATTGCCTCGGAGTGAGCCAGATCCGCACTTTTTGCTCCCAGTCCCTGTCCTACCAGTGCCATAGCCGCGATGGAAAATCCAAATCCCGGCATAAAAGCGATACCCTCGATACGAAGCCCCACCTGATAACCGGCGAGAGCTTCGGTACCGTATTTGGTTATCACCATCACAAAGACCATGAAAGAGAGCACCGAGATGAGCCGTTCGACGCTGGCGGGTACACCGATCTTCAATATACTACGCAGGCTTTTTAATGAAAAATAGGCATAAAAACGCAGCACACTTTCAGCCCTGGAGACCAGTATAAAATAAACAACTACATTGAAACCGTAGGAGATGATGGTTGCAATAGCAGCCCCCTGAACACCCATGGCCTCAAAACCGAAGTTTCCAAAGATCAGAGTGTAATTCAGTAGGACATTCAAAGCCGCCGAGACGATCTTGATATATAAAGAGACACTTGTTTTTGAAGCAGCACTCAAAGCATTAAAAAAAAGCGCGTCTAAAAAGATCAGCGGCATTCCCAGGGAGAGCATACCAAAATATTCTACTCCAAGATCGGCAACACTCTCTCCCGTTCCCATCCACAGATAAAAATCTCGCGCACCGAAATATCCGATTGCCAGGGAAAAAAGCGAGAGCATCAGGGCCAATAAAAGACTGTTATAAAAAGCAATATTGGCTCGGTGGAAGCGACGTGAACCGATATGACGGGCAATGACTGCATTTCCGCCGACGACATACAAAGTCATCACGGCATTAAGTACCATAATAAACTGCATACCAAGCCCTACGGCGGCCAAAGCAAAGACACCAAGAGAGCCGACCATCAGAAGGTCGATAATAACCTGGATCATATCCAGAAGGTTTTTCAAAGCTGCCGGTAAGGCGATAGAAAGTATCTTGGAGAGGGAACTCTTATTTGCTGTAGTAGACATTGACCTCTTTCATCACCTGAAAGAGCTCCTCTTTGGTATCGCATTTCAGTTCTCTGCGATTGGTCGGTACTTCACCTACCGGATCAAAATCAAATACCAGTACATAATAGGCCACACTGACCTTATCGCTTTTCAAATCCGCCCATTCCAAGGAAACCTGAGCCGTATCCCCGCCCGGTACCTCAATCGTCGCTGCCGGATAGAGGCGTGTAACCTTGCTTAAATCGTATGTCTCGTCTTTAAATGTATAAATCATGATGGAAGTATAGCCTATTTATGCAAGCTAGGCTGCCAGAGCACTGAGCACCATAAGTAAAACATTCAACAGCAGACCTGTCCAGGGGACCCACAAGGGTACATTGATGACTCCTTCAGGGTCCGGTTCTCTTCCTTTGACACGGATCAAAGCCCCATTGACCAATATAAAGACCACGAGGATCAGTATGCTGGTAAAACCGGCTAAAAAGACGATATCAAAGGCAAGTGCAAAGAGTAAGACGATTATACCTGCCAAAAGTGTCGCATATACCGGAGTCTTCGTTCGTTCGGACACCCTTGAAAAAAGTGTCGGGATCCAGGAACGTACCGCCATACCATATAAGATTCGCGAAGCCATAATGATCTGTATCAGGGCACCATTGATAACGGCAAACATACCTATAAGGGAGATAATCACCGGATCATGTCCACTCAGAGTTGCGTAAATATCGGCAAAGGGAGCTTTTGAGTTTTTCAAGGCCTCCAGGCTCAAGGTATCCAAAGCAACCATCAGCACCAATACATATAAGAGTGTTGATATACCCAAAGAGAGTCCAATAGCCCAGGGATAGGTCCGATGAGGCTCCTTGACCTCTTCAGCGATGGTAACCATATCCTCAAATCCGATAAAGGCATAAAAAGCGATAAAGGCCCCTAAAAAAACCACAGAGATATCGGAAAAACTAAATTCCGGGATAAAGGCGGAAACTTCTATCTTCACATCAATAATACCGTCAATACCGTACATAATGATCAATAATAACCCGAATATCTCTATCAAGGTCAAGACTCCTGCAACAATGGCGCTAAGCTTGATACCCCTGATCGCGACTGACACTAAAACAGTAATGATAAGTAATAGGGCCAATGTGTCATCAATCTGAACAAACTGGGTAAGATAACCCACAAAACCGTGCATAAGAGTAGCAGATGAGACCAAGCCGGCAATAGAGATGATAAGCCCGACAGCCGTAGATAGTCTTTGGGATCCAAAGCCTTCTTGTACATATACCGCCACTCCCGCACTCACCGGATAACGTGACGCCAACTCCATATAACTAAAGGCGGTAAACAGAGCAATAATACACGCCAGTATAAAAGAGAGGAGACTGAAATATCCGGCGATCCCGGCAACCTTTCCTATCAGCACATAAATACCTGCACCAAGGATATTGCCCAAACCATATAAGAGTAGTAGTGTTAATCCCACATCCCGTGAAAGTTTAACCTGTTTCATCTCTTCTCCCTAAGTTGCTATGCCTGTTCTATATTTCATCCTCAGCAGATCTATTGAGACTTTTATGCATCTTCCCCGATCGCATCCTTAAATAAGCGAGAAACCCCAGTGTCATTCCTATTGAAATAAAAAAAGCCCCCAAATAATCTTCCCTCTGTACCGCCATTAACACCCAGCAAATATCTGCAAAGATATAAACAATAATCGCCTGAAAAGCCAGACCCCGGAACATTAAAAAAGCCCCTACATTAAGTAAGATACCACCCAATACTGCCAAACTAAACATCATACGCCCTTCTTATGTAACGGTAATAGAATGCAGCTAGTATAAACGCAAATCCTATCATAAACAAAACCTTCTGAATCGGCCACCCAGACTCCAGAAGGACACCTACCAGCATTGAGCTCAGCGCGCTGGTCAATAAAAAGATCATATCATTATATGCCACAACTCTTCCATAAAATGCTTTGTCCGTGTGCTTTTGGATAAGGGTATAGGTATATGACCAAAGCGTCGTCGTGAAAAAGCCGGCGATAAAAGAACCCACTAATGATAGATAAAAGTTCTCCAGGAGCATCCCCCAGATCATGATCCCTAGACCCTGAAACAAAAGAAGATAGAGAAGATTCTTGTTATTAATCCATTTTCCCAAAAGCATGGGACCAAACACCAGCCCCAAAGCACGAACAGCGTGCAGTATTCCTATCGCTAAAGGAATAGCTAAAAGGGTATGGTACAACTCCTTGGCCATCAAGGTCACCAAGGCATCAAAAACCGTAAAGCCGACACAGGCGTGGATTAAAATAAGATGGATGATTTTCGGATGATTTTTTAAATAGACAATTCCCTCTTTAAAGCTTGTAAAAAAACTCTGTCCTTTCTGTTCTGTAGCGACATTTACCGGTAGGTTGATGAGCATTAAAAATGCGATAACAAAGAGTACCCCATCAACGATAAAAGCCGTATACACTCCCAATTGATAAACCAACAGTCCACTCATTGCCATACCCAACGTATAGGAAAAAGACCATATAATCGAATGGATCTCATTGGCAAACTGAAGCGCATTCCCTTTGAGTATCTTGGGCAATAAAGACATCTCAAGGGTAAAATAAAAGCTTGCAGCTCCCATACGGATAAAGATCAATACAAACAGCAACCATAACCATGCCGAAGATGTGACCAATAACAGAGAAAAGGTTGAAATAATCTCAATAAGGAGTAAAAGAAGCATCAATCTTTTAGCGGAAAAGCGATCAATCAACACTCCCGATATCGGGGCTTGAAGTACTCCAGGAAGAAAGTGAAATGAGGCAACCATTGCAATAATAAAGGCGGATACATCCAAGTGAACCAAAAGAGTATAAATAGCGACATTGGAAAACCATGCCCCAAAATAGGAGATAAGCTGTATTGTACTTAAACGACGTAATACCGCTTCATCCTTTAAAAGTTGAACATAATGTCTCATAATCACCTGTCTGTCTTAAACATAAGTGGCCCAAAAGCCTGTATGAAAGTGTAGCATGGAACATTTAATGCTTGATAAGTCACATTAAATAAAAGGTTCGAAAATTCCTTTAAAAGACTAAAGAATATTCTATTTTTGTCGATGATAGAGATATAACTCTACAAAAAAGGCTTTAGGAAATGGAACTGTTTAATAATATTGCAAAACAACAAACTACTCAGATCCACACAGAGCAAAAGGCTGTTCAATCCCATGCCATCCCTGCACAAGAGATGAAAGTCAAGGTCGATACAGTCAAGGAAGATGGGGGAAGCACAAAGCCCATTACCTCGGAAGTAGAATTAAAAGACCTTATTGATTCACTCAATAAGGCCTTAGATCCGTTCAACACTTCAATACGCTTTGGATTTGACAACCGTGATGATATCTTCTTTGTGTCTGTGGTCGATACAAGCACCAATGACATGATCCGTCGTTTTCCAGTAGAGCAAGCACACTCGCTTGCTGGAAAAATGAATGAGATCGTGGGTATCATCTTTGATGAAAAAGGATAAATTATGGCGGGAACACTTAGTTCATTAGGACTTGGTTCATCCGGTGCCTTGAGCGCTGATACCATCGAGAAACTCAAAGCAAACGATGAACAACTCCAGATCAACCCAATCAAGGCTAAGATAGAAAACACTCAGCAAAAGACAAAGGCCTATGATCTAATTGATTCGCTTATGACCTCTTTTTCAGGTAGTACCGATCGATTAGGCGGAGATCTTCTTTATCTCAGCCGAACAACATCTGTTTCCGGCAATGGGGCGAGTATCACTGCGGCAGATGGTGTTGCTCCACAAAGCTTTACCATTGATGTAACTACTCTGGCGACAAAAGATATTCAACAATCCTCTGCTTTCAGTGGTGAGAATGCTCTTGTCGCAGATGCCGATGGGACCTTCAG
>JBFEYO010000100.1:0-7947 GCA_041562075.1 Sulfurimonadaceae bacterium
ACAGAATAATAGAGATTCTGCTGGACGTCGTTTAGGCGTTAAAAAATATGGCGGTGAGACTGTACGTGCGGGTAATATCATTATCCGTCAACGTGGTACGAAGATCCACCCGGGTAACAACATCGGTATGGGTAAAGATCATACTCTTTACGCACTTGTTGACGGTGTTGTATCATTTGAACGTTATGACAAAAAACGTAAAAAAGTTTCAATTATCCCAGCTTAATTGAAACGCCAAAGGAAGTCATTCCTTTGTCTTCGTTAACACTGGGTTTTCCTCAGCGGAAGGCCCACGTGACAATCTATAAATCTTGTTGAAATCTTCTTCGGCGTCACTCCTTTCTAAAAAATAGTTTCTAAATCCTAATTTCAATATTTAATAGTATACTTTCGTTATTAAAACCTCTGGTTTGAGTTTTAGGAAATGATCAAGATGAAACGGCTTCCTTTTGCTTATTTCCTACCGTAAGGAATAGATATGTTTGTAGATCGTGTTGAAATCACTGTATCCTCTGGAAAAGGCGGGGCAGGATGTGTCGCTTTTCGTAGAGAAAAGTTCGTAACCCAAGGTGGTCCGGAAGGTGGCGATGGAGGAAAAGGCGGAGACCTTGCTTTCAGATGTGACAATAATACCCACACCCTTTCGCACTTTCGAGGGCGTCACCATGCCAAGGCAGATAACGGTCAGCCGGGCGGGGCACATAATTGTACCGGGAAATCCGGAAAGACCCATTATGTGATCGTACCTCCGGGGACGCAGGTCGTGGACAAGGAAACAGGAGAGATCGTCTGTGATATGCTCAAGCATGGAGATGAGTTTGTCTACCTCAAAGGAGGTAAGGGCGGATTGGGGAATACCCACTTCAAATCCTCTACCAATCAATCACCGACCTATGCCCAGCCTGGTATACCGGGAGAAACCAAAGAAGTGATTCTGGATTTAAAGTTGATGGCGGACGTAGGACTGGTCGGATTCCCAAATGTAGGGAAATCTACCCTGATTTCAACGGTCTCCAATGCTCGTCCTGAGATTGCCAACTATGAGTTTACGACTCTGACACCAAAACTTGGTCAGGTAGATATCGGTGATTATGACTCCTTTGTGATGGCAGATATACCGGGTATTATCGAAGGGGCTTCTGAAGGTAGAGGACTGGGAACACAGTTCCTTCAGCATATCGAGCGTACAAAGACTCTGCTATTTATGATCGACCTGGCTTCTTATCACGAGATGGAGTATCAGTATGACAACCTTAAAGTGGAGCTTGAGAACTATTCGAAGGTGCTCGCTACCCGGTCTTACGCTATTGCATTGACACGTTCGGATGCCATGAGCCCGGAAGAAGCGGAGGAAAAGGTGAACAACTTTATCAAGATGCTGGGACTTAAAGCGGAAAAGACGAATCGCTACCGTTTTGATGATGATCTTCCCTATTTTGAGCAGGTGCCTGATGCGGCCGGTCAATATGAGCATGATCTTCCCTTTGTTGTGGCACCGATCTCTTCAGTGACTCACAAAAATACCCGTGCGCTATCCCAGGCATTGTTTGACCTGGTCTCTCAGCATCGATGAGACGCATTGTTATCAAGGTAGGCTCTGCTGTATTGACAGAGCAAAACAGGATCGCCCGTGAACGTATGCGGAATTTGGTGGATTTTATTGCTCAGCTTCGCAAGGAAAATGAAGTTATACTTGTCTCATCGGGGGCGGTGGCTGCCGGTTACACGGAATTGAAGCTTGATAAGAGTGTTCTGGCCAATAAGCAGGCGTTAGCGGCTATTGGTCAGCCTCTGTTGATGAATCGTTACAAGAAAAAGTTTGAAGCACATGATGTATTGGTAGCTCAGGTTTTGGTGACTGCTAAAAACCTAAACACGCCTGAGCAAACCGAACCGGCACGTAATACGATCAATGCCCTGATCGATAACGGGGTACTGCCGATCATCAATGAAAATGACGCGACGGCAGTTGATGAACTGGTTCTGGGGGACAATGATCAGCTTTCAGCTTATGTGGCTCATGATTTTGACGCAGATATGCTAGTCATTCTCTCCGATATCGATGCGTATTATGATAAGGATCCGCGCAAACATAAAGATGCCAAGGTTTTAAAAGAGGTCGCTTCTATTGCCCCAAGTGAACTAGAAGCGGTGGTGACACCAAACAACAGTTTCGCTACGGGAGGGATTGTTACCAAACTCAAGGCGGCGGACTTCTTGCTTAGACATGGCAAGTCCATGTTTTTGGCCAGTGGATTTGATCTGAGTGATATCAAGAGTTTTCTCTTGGATGGAAACCATAAGGGAGGGACACTGTTCAGATGATCAATATTGTCTATATGGGTACGCCCGATTATGCATCAAGTATTCTAAAGCGCTTGATTGAGGAAGAGGGGATCAAGGTCCTTTCAGTCTATACCCAACCTGATAAACCGGTGGGTCGGAAAAAGGTCTTGACTCCGCCGATTACCAAGCTAGTAGCCCAGGAGTATGAGATAGAGGTTTGTCAGCCTCAAAATCTTCGCTCGGAAGAGACAGAGGCTCATATCAGGGCGCTAAACCCTGATTATATCGTGGTGGCAGCCTATGGACAGATTCTGCCTAAGAGCATTTTAGAAATCGCACCTTGTATCAACCTTCATGCATCCATACTGCCTCAATATCGTGGCGCCAGCCCGATACAGCAATCTCTTCTAAACGGTGATAAGCAGACCGGAGTCACAGCGATGTTGATGGATGTCGGCTTGGATACGGGGGATATACTCAAGATCTCGACAATGGATATCCCGGATGATATGATCGTGGGTGAACTCTTTGAAGCGTTGACGGATATCGCTTCGGAGTTGACGGTGGATGTGCTGAAAAACTTTGAAACCTATACTCCCCGGCCACAGGATGATGCCCAGGCGACCCACTGTGCAAAGATAAGCAAGGAAAATGGTCTGGTCGTCTTTGATGATGCGCAGACCCTTTATAACAAATATCGTGCCTACACCCCATGGCCTGGGGTCTATCTGGAGAGTGGCTTGAAGCTGAAGCAGATGACACTGGCAAGTGCACAAGGGAGTCATGCACCCGGTGAGGTTTTGGAAATCGGCAAGAATTTTATCATCGTTGGTTGCCAACAGGGAAGTGTCAAGATCACCCGGGTACAGCCTCCGAGCAAAAAAGAGATGGAGATCAGTGCTTATCTAAACGGTAAGAGGCTTGAGCGTGCAGATACTCTGGTTTGATCGTCTGGGATCGACCCAGACTTACTTAAAAGAGGCCTTGCAAAAGGGAGAGTGTAGCGCTCCTGTAGCCGTAGTGGCAGAGGAACAGACCGAGGGAGTCGGTTCACGGGGCAATTCCTGGATAGGTTTGAAAGGTAATCTCTTCTTCTCTTTTGCAATCAGCAGAGACGATCTGCCTGAGGATTTGGCCCTGGAATCGACTTCTATCTATTTTTCTTATCTTTTAAAAGAAGCGCTCGCTGAAGAGGGTTCTAAAGTATGGTTGAAATGGCCTAATGATTTTTATATGAATGATAAAAAAATAGGCGGTACAATTACCCATATGAAAGGCAGTGACTTCCTTTGCGGGATAGGCTTGAACCTTCATGCCTCTCCTGAGGAATTCGCCCATTTGGATATTGACATAGATAAAAAAGAATTATTAAACAAATTTTTTAAAAAGATTAAAAAAAAGTCACCATGGAAGCAAATTTTTAGTAAATACGAGATAGAATTTTCGTTAAGTAAAAATCATACAACACATTTTAAGAATGAGTCGATTTCCTTGGAAACTGCTCAGCTGAATGATGATGGCTCTTTAAACGTCAATGGACAAAGGATAGTTAGTTTACGATGAGTGAAGTAATCTCTATAGCAAATCAAAAGGGTGGGGTGGGAAAGACCACAACAGCCGTTAATTTAGCAGCATCATTAGCCGTCGCAGAAAAGAAGGTTCTTCTGATCGATGCCGATCCTCAAGCGAATGCAACGACCTCTTTGGGTTATCATCGAAATGATTATGAATATAATATCTATCACGTGTTGATCGGCACGAAAAAACTAGATGACATTATCCTGAAAACCTCTTTGCCGACACTTTCACTGGCACCGTCGAATATCGGGCTGGTTGGGGTTGAAAAAGAGTTTTATGACGCTAAAAACTCCAAGGGACGTGAACTTATATTAAAACGTGCAATTGATAAAGTGGCCAAAGAATTTGATTATATCATTATTGATTCTCCTCCGGCACTTGGGCCGATGACGATCAATGCGCTTTCTGCATCAAACTCGGTGATTATTCCCATCCAGTGTGAATTCTTTGCCCTTGAAGGTCTGGCACAATTGTTGAATACGGTGCGTCTAATCCGTAAGACGATCAATCCGAAGCTTTCTATCAAAGGCTTTTTGCCGACAATGTTTACGGCGCAGAACAATCTTTCCAAGCAGGTGTTCTCAGACTTGACACAACATTTTGAAAACAAACTGTTTAAAGACGGCGACAAGGATGACTATATCGTGATCCCACGTAATGTAAAATTGGCAGAGTCTCCATCTTTTGGTAAACCGGCGATTTTATATGATGTGAAGTCATCAGGTTCGGTCGCTTATCAAAATCTGGCAAACGCTATCCTAGCAGGGTGAATATGGCAACTAAAGGACAAGCGCTTGGCCGTGGATTGGGAGAACTTCTAGGCGAGATCGAAGAGGCTTATGATAATGAGGTGTCACCTTCACGATCGGTATTGGAAATCCCGCTAAGCAACATCAAGGTCAATCCTTATCAGCCCCGTAAACATTTTGATGAAAAAGCTCTCTCTGAATTAGCTGATTCGATCAAAGCCCATGGGCTTTTACAACCGGTTGTGGTTGTGGAGCAGATGGACGAGTATGTGCTTATCGCAGGTGAACGTCGTCTTCGTGCTTCGAAGATGGCCAAGACAAAGACAATCAAGGCTGTGGTGGTTTCTGCAACCCATGAGGAGATGCGTGAGCTTGCACTGATCGAAAATATTCAACGGGAAGAATTGAATGCGATCGAGCTGGCAAAGTCTTATGAAGAGTTGATAGAGGTGCATGATATCACCCAGGAAGAGCTTTCGACGATTATTCATAAATCACGCTCGCATATTGCCAATACACTGCGTCTGTTGCAGTTGTCGTCAAAGGCTCAAAAAGCGATTATCGAAAAGCAGATCTCAGCAGGCCATGCCAAGGTGATGGTAGGACTGCCCAATAAAGACCAAAACGTGCTTGTGGATTCCATTATCGGGCAAAAACTCTCTGTCCGTGAGGTCGAACAGATGGTGAAGCAGTTTAAGGGAACTCCGGAAAATAAGGGGAGCAAAGCCCCTAAAAGTACGGAATTGGATATGCAGATCTTAAAAGATGCTTTAGATGAGCATCTAATTGATTATGAGGTAAAAAACAATTCTATCCGCTTTACTTTTTCCAACGAAGAAGAAATTGCAACATTTTCAAAATTCTTTTCTTAATTTCTTCAGACTTTAACTCCTCTTCAATTTACTCTGAGTATAATCACACAAAATTTTAAGTATTTTGGCTGGAAATCTTTGCGGTTTTTTTTAAGCATTCAGATGTTTAGGAGAGCGCAAAGGTTTTCGGTGTTTTAACTTGGGAGGTAAGATGTTAGATATCAGTCCGGTTCAACTAGGCTCAACACTAGTCGTATTCTTGGTCCTTATCGCACTTCTGAACTCTTGGCTTTATAACCCCCTTCTTGCTTACATGCAAAAACGTGATGACGATATCAAGCGTGACCTTAACGAGGTCGGTAGCAATGATGATGAAATCGCGGCTTTGAATGCTCAGGCTGAGAAGATCGTCTCCGATGCCAAAGCGGAAGCTACGGCACTGCGCGAGAAGGTTGTAAATGAGGCTAAAGAACTGTCAGAGAGCAAAATTGAAGCTAAACGAGCTGAACTTGCAGAGAGATTTGCAGCGTTCAACGCATCGCTGAATGAAGAGAAGGAGAGCCTTAACAACGCACTGTTGTCTGAGGTTCCTCTTTTCAAAGAAGCGATCAAAGCTAAGATTAGCAAGATATAAGGATCTGAACGTATGAAACATATATTATTGATGGCGATGATTGCAGCGGTAACGTTTGCAGCGGAGCACGCAGAGGTTGCAGAGGTTGAAACGGATATCGTTCAGAGAACCGTTAACTTCTTTATCTTTGCTGGTATTGTTTACTACCTTATTGCTGAACCTATTAAAGGATACTTTAAAGGGCGTACTCAGGGCATCGCAGCTGAACTTGAAAAAGTACAGGATCGCCTAAAAGAGTCCAAAGCAGCAAAAGAAGCGGCGTTGGCGAATATCGAAGATGCAAAAAGACTTGCAGAAGAGATCATGAGCAGCTGTAAAAAAGAGAATGTGATTATTAATGAGAAGATGGCGGCACAGCTTGAATTTGATTTGAATAATCTTGAAAGACAACAAAACGATATCATGGAGCTTGAAAAGCGCCAGATGGTTCGTGATCTTGTTGAAGAAGTTCTTTCAGATGCATTAAGTCAAGACGCTTCAGTTCTTGACAAAGATGCGTTTGCGGACATCATCTTGAAGAAGGTGGCATAAATGGCAGCTTTAGTAGCAAAGCGTTATGTAAAAGCGCTTCTTGATGGAGAAAATGCAGAGAACATGGCGGCTATCTCAGCTGTTTTTGATGCACTTTCAAGTCAGTTTGAAAGCGAAGCTTTTGTTGATTTTATCTCTGCTCCAATGGTGGATGCGAATGCAAAAGCAGAGATTCTTTTGGCAGCAGTTGAAAAAGCAAAAAGTGATAAGATCAATAACCTGATCAAACTTCTTGCAGAGAAAAACCGTTTTGAGATTATTCCGGAAATCGCCAGTCAAATCTCCAAAGAGATGGCAGCGGTTAACAATGCTTATACAGGTAAGGTCTTCTCGGATACAGATATGGATTCGAAGACAGTTGACTCATTAAGCAGTGGTTTGAGTAAAAAAGTGGACGCGAACATCTCTTTAGAGTTTGTTAAAACGGATTTTGACGGTATTAAAGTTGAAGTGGAAGATCTTGGAATCGAATTGAATTTCTCTAAAGAGAGAATTAACTCGAGCCTTATCGATCACATCTTAAAAGCAATCTAACCTTAGAAAGGAGAAACATAGTGGTAGCAAAAATACAAGCAGACGAAATTTCATCGATTATCAAAGAACGTATTGATAACTTTGAACTTAACGTTGATATTAATGAAACTGGTAAGATCATCTCAATGGCAGATGGTATTGCAAAGGTACACGGTCTTAAAAATGTAATGGCTGGTGAGATGGTTGAGTTCGAAAATGGAGCTCAAGGTCTTGCGATGAACTTAGAAGAGGCAGCGGTAGGTGTTGTTGTTCTAGGTGCAACAGAGGGTCTGACTGAGGGTACTTCAGTTAAACGTCTTGGGAAACTTTTACGTGTTCCAGTTGGTGACGCTCTTCTTGGACGTGTTGTAAATGCAATGGGTGAGCCAATTGATGGTAAAGGTCCGATCGAAACTACTGAAACACGTTTCGTAGAGGAAAAAGCACCTGGTATCATGGAACGTAAATCGGTTCATGAGCCTCTTGCAACTGGTATTAAAGCGATTGATGCACTTGTGCCAATCGGTCGTGGTCAGCGTGAGCTTATCATTGGTGACCGCCAAACTGGTAAAACGACAGTAGCTATCGACTCTATCATCAACCAAAAAGGTAATGGTGTTGTTTGTATCTACGTTGCAATCGGTCAAAAACAGTCTACGGTTGCTCAGATCGTTCGTAAACTTGAAGATCACGGTGCGATGGATTACACAATTATCGTATCTGCTACTGCAGCTGAGTCTGCGGCACTTCAATTCCTTGCGCCATATACTGGTGTATGTATGGGTGAATATTTCCGTGATAATGCACGTCACGGTCTTATCGTATATGATGACCTTTCTAAGCA
>JBFEYO010000101.1:0-7885 GCA_041562075.1 Sulfurimonadaceae bacterium
CGGGAGGAGCCATCCCGTCTGAAGGCGGTATCGTTTTAGCCTTTGAAAAACATATGAACAAGATCCTTGAGATCGATATGCAAAACATGGTCGCCGTAGTACAACCTGGGGTAATCAATATGGACCTTCAAAAAGCCGTAGAGGAAGTCGGTCTTTTCTATCCGCCGGATCCAGCAAGCCAGGACTATTCAACGATCGGTGGAAATGTCAATGAGAATGCCGGTGGTATGCGTGCCGCCAAATACGGTATCACCAAAGACTACGTCATGGCGATTCGTGCAGTCCTGCCAAACGGAGACGTGATCAAAGCAGGAAAACGTACGATTAAAGATGTAGCCGGATATAACATCGCAGGTATTCTCATCGCCTCAGAAGGAACACTTGCCGTCACGACAGAGATCACGGTAAAACTTCTGTCAAAGCCAAAGATGACCAAAACAGCCATGGGAATCTTCCCAAGTGTTACGGATGCCATGGAAGCAGTCTATAAGACGATGGCAGGCGGTGTCACCCCTGTTGCGATGGAATTTTTGGACAACCTGACTATCCGTGCCGTAGAACAGACTTACAATAAAGGTTTACCGACAGAGGCAGGCGCGATCCTTGTAACGGATGTTGATGGAAACCTTGAAGATGATCTTAACTTCCAGCTTGATCTTATTGAAAAGATCTTCAAAGAGAATGGATGTTCCGAGTTCAAGCGTGCCAAAGATGAGAAAGAAGCAGCAGACCTCTGGTTTGCCCGCCGTAATGCCAGCCAGTCGATCACCGTCTATGGTTCTAAAAAGCTTAATGAAGACGTTACGGTACCACGTGCCGTTCTGCCGCAGCTGCTTGAAAAGTTTTATGCAATTGCAGAGAAATACAACATCAACATCCCATGTTTTGGACATACCGGAGATGGAAATGTCCATACCAATGTCATGGTTGACGGTTCTGATCCCGAGCAGGTCAAGATCGCCTATCAGGCCATCGAAGAGGTCTTCCAGGCCACCGTTGACCTTGGTGGTACCCTAAGCGGTGAGCATGGTATCGGTATCGCCAAGGCACCCTATATGTCGATGGCCTTTACGGATGAAGAGATGAATCTTTTTAACAGCATTAAAAAAGCGTTTGACCCAAATAACATTCTAAATCCTCATAAAATGGGACTGAATTAATTTAGTGTATAACACTATAGGTCCAGTGAAGGGATAAACATCGCTTCGCGACCGCCTCGGCTTGTTTTGACCCGAATAACATTCTAAATCCTCATAAAATGGGACTAAATTAAACCTCCTTCGATACAAACAATCGTCAGCGTGATTACACTGATGTTTAATAATCCGAAAAATCCGTGTAATCATGCTGACTACTATCAAAAGAGAAGCATTTTTTAACTTTCGCTATAATAGCCATCATTTCAAAGGATGGCTATGTCTGAGACAGTACAACAAGAGACCCCAAAAAAAGAACCCCGAAAAAAACAGAGATCATCACTCCTCAAACAGATCAAGCACCTTTATAAGATCATACGCACCTATATTATCTCTCTCTTTGACAGAGATATTACCTTTTACGCCTCCAGTTTGAGTTTTTACACCCTGTTTACCCTGGTTCCCGTCATGCTGATCGTCCTCTCTATATCGACTTCACTGACCAGTTTTGATGCCTTTTACGATAATATCAAATCCTTCATCATGAATAATATCGTTCCTGTTGATTCGGAGGTCTTTTCCACCTTTATCGACAGTTTTATGCAAAACTCCATTCAATTGAGTATCATCGGTATTGTCGCTATCATCGTCTCCTCCATGCTCTTTTTTCAAAACTTTGAGTACATCGTAAACAAGATATTCAAAACCAAACCCAGAGGCTTTTGGGAATCCTTGAGCATCTACTGGACACTGGTCACACTGACCCCTATTGCTCTAGTCTTCTCCTTTTACCTTTCCAATGAGCTTAGAGACTACCTGGCTCAAAATGACATTACCAGACTATTAAGTACCCTTGAGCTCTTTCCCTATCTTATCATCTGGTCTCTATTCTTTTTGATCTACAAGATCTCTGCCAATACGGATATCTCCAATCGAGCCGCCGGTATCAGCTCCTTTGTAATCTCCTTTACCTGGTATTTTTTCAAGGTCGGTTTTATCTCCTATGTCCTGCATAAAAACCAGACCTATGCGACTATCTACGGTTCATTCTCCACGCTGATCTTCTTCTTTTTATGGGTGTATGTCTCATGGATCCTGTTTATCTATGGTCTAAAACTCTGCTACACCATAGAGAAGGTAGACCAGGAACAAAAGGCTGAAGAGAAGCGTCACGAAGAAGAAAAAGCGCTTATAGACAGCCAGCAAAGAGATGATGAGATAAGTATAGAAAAAAAGAGCGGGAGTGAAGGACTCGATCACGAAAAGCCTAGTTCTTAATAACTCCTCGATCACCGGATCCAGGAGGGTGGGCAAACCCACCATATGCGAACCTAAAGCCATAGGATAAAAGATTATAAACAGCATGGTCAACAGCGGTGAATAGAGCTGATGCAGTGAAAAACTTCCAAAAAAATAATGCACAACAGGCAGCATCGCCAAATAGACCCACAGATGCAGAAGGATAAAACTCTGCCAGGGTTTGACATCCTGTACATAGTATAAAAACACAAAGATGTAGAAGACCCCTGCCACCGAGAACCAAAACCCCAGTGCAAAAACCAGTTTCGGCCACAAGGCGATCAAGGCACATACCACGAGGAATAGTGAATTGAACGACAGCAGTTTAATTCCCCGATCATATAAACCATAGGCAAAAAGACTCATCCCAAAGGCACGTAGCAGTGAAGGTGTAAAATCCAAAAACCATACATACACGAAAAGCAGTATCAATACGACAAGAGAGATATCCCGTACACTGCTTCTATAGGGAAAAAATCTGCTTTGAAAAGGCTTGTAGACAAATGTCAACAGCGTAAACAGAATAAGAGTGAGCACACCCACATGAAAACCGCTGATGGCTAATAGGTGATTGATCCCCAGTGCTGAAAGCTTCTCTCTGAGCTCCTTGGGGATATGCCCTGCAAAGAACAGGGCCCCATAAACAGAGGCGCTTTCTTTACTGTGCATCTGCTCAAGGGCCTCCATCAGCTCAAACCGGTATTGCTTCTTGGGTAACTTTGCCCTTAGATGAGCCGGCACGTAAAACCCCTGTATAAACTCTAAAAAGTTTAGCTCTTTGGTAAACATCTTTACCGACAGATGCTGGCCCTCTAAAGGTTTCAAAGAGTCATAGGAACTGGTATAAAAACGAAAGCCCTCTATACTTATCAACTCCAATACCCAATGACCATTTTTACGATACTGTTGCTTCACCCAGGCCTGTGTAGTATAATCCTCAAATTGAACCAGTTTCTGGTATTGTCGATATTCGCTGTATAAAGAGAGTAAGAAAATGAAAGAGAGCAGACCCAATAAAAAGGCCTGTTGAGAAAATGAATGAAAGAGTTCCGGTCTAGATAATCGGTTGGGAGATGCTTTCATTGCCAACATCCATCTGCGCTTCCGTAGCCTGGACGTTCTCGAAGGAGATCTCTACTCCGCCAAAGGCAGGAGCGTCCACAAATCGTGTTAACTTTTTCTGGAAGAGCAGTTTAACATGCCCCGTTGGACCATTACGCTGTTTACCGATGATGATCTCAGCCTCCTCTTCCTCTTTTTCAACATAGGTCGGAGTAAACTCTTTGCCCTCCGCCTTCGCCGCTTTTTCCCGCTCTTTTTCCTCTTTGTAGAGATATACATCGTCTCTATAGACAAACATGATGATATCCGCATCCTGCTCAATCGCACCGGACTCACGAATATCACTTAGCATCGGACGTTTGTCATTTCGCGACTCAACCCCACGGTTAAGCTGTGAAAGAGCGATGATCGGCATCCCCAATTCACGGGCGAGCATCTTCAGTCCACGGGAGATCTCTGATACCTCTGCCTGTCGATCACGTCCTGCCGTATTCATGATCTGCAGGTAATCGATCACCGCCATCTGTATTTCCGGGTGCTTGGACTTTAGTTTACGCAGTTTAGAGCGCAGCTGATTGATCGTCACCCCAGATCCATCATCCACAAAGAGTTTGGCACTGTTCATCATCTCCAAGCTGGCATTCAGCCGTGACCACTCCTCATCATTCAGATCACCCACACGAAGCTTCTGAAGAGGGATAGAGGTATGTGCAGAGAGTAGACGCAGCATCAGCTGTTCTGCCGGCATCTCCAGGGAGAAAAAAGCAACACCGTTTCCATGGACCAATTGATTAAGAACGATATTCAGAGCGAAAGAAGTCTTTCCCATCGCCGGACGCGCCGCGATAATAACAAGGTCACCCTTACCAAATCCCGTCGTCATCTTATTGAGCTCGGCAAAACCCGTATCCACTCCGACCAGGACGGAATTACCACGGGCCTTCATCTCCTTGATATATTCCATCGTCTCAAAAGTCACCGTCTGGGCATCTTTAAAATCGATGTTTTCATTGGCCTGGGTGATCTCGTACAACTTCTTCTCGACTACATCAATCACTTCACTACTTGGAAGGTCCTCTTCCACGGTAACACGCTTGATCTCAGTCGTAAGGGTAAGAAGGTGCCGCTTGACCGCCTTATCCTTGATCTCATTCACATAAGCCAGTGTATTGGAGATCGGATTAGATGAAAGGATATCCAGTAAGACCGCTTCATCAAAACGCTTCTTGGCATTCAAACGCTTCTTGATAAACTCTTCATCTATCGGATGAGACTCTCTATGGAGCTCGACCATGGCCGTATATACTTCCTGATGGGCCGGAAGATAAAAATCATCACTATTAAGCTTGGCCTCGACATCTTCAAATTGTGAAGGCTCAAAGATGATCGAGTTGAGTACCGAACGTTCGATACTGATATTATATAGGGTCTCTTCCATCTATTCCTGCTTACTCGATTCTGCGGCTTTTTCCACCTCGTCTACAAAACGCTTCACCAGGTCTTTCTCATCCAAACGGGCAACGACATCCCCTTTAACCATGACCAGACCAGAGCCTTTTCCATAGGCGATCGCTACATCAGCGTGCTTGGCCTCACCGATGGCATTGACCACACATCCCATGACCGAAACATCCAGCGGTGCCTTGATATGCTTGGTCTTCTCTTCGATCTCAGCTACGGCCGAGACCAGATCCGCCTCGATACGCCCGCAGGTTGGACAGGAGATAATATTCAGACCATCTTTTGCTGCACCGGAGTCTTTCAAGATCGCCTTGGCGACCTTGACCTCTTCTTCAAGTTCACCTGTAATAGAGACGCGCATCGTATCACCGATGCCATCCAAAAGAAGTGTACCCAAACCGATGGCACTCTTGATCGTCGCATGAAAGACCGTTCCCGCCTCTGTCACACCCAAGTGAAAAGGATAATGATTTTTAGGACGAAGCATTCTATAAGCATCCACTGTACGCTGTACATCCGAAGCCTTCAAAGAGACCTTTATATCTTCAAAGCCAAGGTCCTCTAAAAACTTGATATTATACTCCGCAGATGCGACCATACCCTCTGCCGTCTGGCCATATCGATCTTCAAACTCTTTCTCCAAAGAGCCCGCATTAACTCCGACACGAATAGGAATATTGCGTTCCTGACAGGCTTTGACAATCTCTTTGATACGGGATTTTTCACCGATATTACCCGGATTGAAACGAAC
This sequence comes from Sulfurimonadaceae bacterium, assembly GCA_041562075.1. Taxonomy (GTDB): domain Bacteria; phylum Campylobacterota; class Campylobacteria; order Campylobacterales; family Sulfurimonadaceae. The sequence continues at coordinate 5,710 of JBFEYO010000101.1, forward strand.
ACAATCTACTGTTTCCGCCGCTATAAGAGCCAGTTTATAATTAAAATGAATATCCGCTACCAAGGGCAAAGAGATCTGTTCCTTGATCGCTTTAAGGGCCAAAGCATCTTCTTCATTTGGCACAGCAACCCTGACGATATCACAACCTGCAAAATGCAGTCTATTGATCTGTTCTACCGTTGCAGCGACATTATGGGTCTCCGAATAGGTCATCGATTGTACAGATATAGGAGCGTCCCCGCCGACAGGTACATCTCCAACGTAAATCTTTTTCGTCTCATAGCGTTTTATCATAAAGGGATTTTATCTTGTTAATAGTAAGAAATAGCTTGAAGTATCACAATAGTTATCAAATGAAATCAATAGGATCCATATCCACTTCGCAGAGGCTATTTTGACTGGCTTTGATCGCCTGTAAAAGAGAGGTGCTCTTATCTGAACGAAGCAGGATCTGAAAGCGGTATTTATTGGCGATCTTCTCAATCGGAGCAGGACCGTGACCGACTATCTCCACCTCTTTAAAATTATAAAGTCCCTGTAAAACCTCCTGCATCGCTCTGCTCGCCTTTTCCTGTTTTACATGGGCAAAGGTCAGACGTGAGAGTTTTTTATAGGGAGGATAGAGCTCTTTTCTAAACTCCTTCTCCTCATCCAAAAAAGCTTCATAGCGGTTGATATAAGGCTCAAAGAACTCCTGGTAAAAACTCTGTACCAGAACGACGGCATCTTTCTTCCGTCCGCTTCGTCCGGCAATCTGTATCAGCAGTGACAGCGCCTTCTCCCTGGCACGATAATCACTCATCTGCAAAATATTATCAATTCCCTGGATAATCGCCAGAGTCACGTCATGATAATCATGCCCCTTGGATAACATCTGTGTACCGATCAGCAGATCAATCTCACCACTATTAAAAGACTCCAGTAAAGCTTTGAGTTTTTTCTGAGTGGTGATCTTATCCCTGTCAAATTGAGCCACTCGCAGATCCGGATACTTCTTCTCAAAATGCTCCACGGCCTCAGCCGTACCTAAACGGCTGGACAGCAGATTGCCTACCTTACACTCCGGACAACCTTCAGGAATGGGCTCTGAGAAATTACAGTAGTGACACTTTACGCGGCGGGCGAACTTATGCAGACTCATTCCAACATCGCAATAGGGACAGGTATAGGTATACCCGCAATGATCGCAGATAAGATACTTGAAGTTTGCCCGTGTCGGTAAAAAGAGCATGGCTTGCTCCTGCTTCTTTACCGTTTTTATCACCGCTTCTTCAATGATCGGCGTTACCTCTTCTACATGGGGTTCAAACACAAAACGGCGATTTTGGGAAAAATGCCCCCCTTTCAAGCGGACATGAGGGAATTTGACATACGAAGAGAGCGAAGGAGTCGCCGATCCCAAAAGCACAGGAATATCCAATAACTTGGCATAATAGATTGCCATGTCTCTGGCATGATAGCGTGGACGTGAAGAAGCCTTGTAGGAGTCATCATGTTCTTCATCTACTACGATAAGACCAAGATCTTTTATCGGCAAAAAAAGAGCCGAACGTGCCCCTGCGATCACACGCGCAGTACCATCATGGATCTTCTCCAGGGCTTTCTCTTTTTGCTTTTTCGTTAACTTGGAATGCCACATGACAACATGCTCATCAAAATGCGCTTCCAAACGAATCTGCATCTGCGGTGTCAAAGAGATCTCGGGCATCAGCATCAAGACCCGTTTGTCCTCCGCCAAGACCTCTTCAAACCATTTCATATAGATCTCGGTCTTACCTGAGCCCGTATCACCAAAAAGCAAGGATACCTTATGTTCTTGTAAACTCTTCAGAGCATCTTCCTGTCTATCCGACAAGGTAATTAAAAAAGTTTCTTCACGAATGAAGTCCTCTTGCAAAAACCCATCCGTCACATCCTTAAAGGGATGAAAAAGGGCCAAGGCTTCCCCCAGAGAACAACAATAATACTCACTGATAAACTTAGCGAAATCCGCTTGCTGCTGCGAAAAAAAAGAGTCGATAGTATCGATAATCTCGACTGTTTTAAAATCCGGCTTTGCAACTTCATCCACCACGACAGCCAGCTTCTGCTTTTTTTGAAATGGCAAAAGCACAATATGAAGTTTTTCTAGAGATACAAAAGAAGAAAAGGTCAAAGGCTCAAGAGGTGAGCCTAG
>JBFEYO010000102.1:0-7631 GCA_041562075.1 Sulfurimonadaceae bacterium
CATGAACATCGCATTGTCGCTTTTTTTCAGCCTATTTATAATATTCAAGAAGGATGTGTTAACAAATTTGAGTCATTGGTGCGTATGATCGAGGGAGATGAGGTGATCTTGCCTTACCATTTTTTACATATTGCTAAACAGCTGGGGAAGCTCTCGGATATCACTTTGTTGATGTTAAAAGAGGTATTTGAACAGGTCAAGAAGTTTCCGGATGTAGAGTTTTCTATCAACACTTCCTTTGAAGACTTTGAGGAGGCAAACCTGTTGCATGATATTAAGAAGATGATAGAACATGAGGTGGTGAATACCCGTAATATCATTATCGAGATCCTTGAAACCGGTACCTATAAAGATGAACAGTATGTGATTGACACGATCAAGGCATTGAAGGCCTTGGGATTTAAGATCGCCATAGACGATTTTGGCGCAGGGAACTCCAATTTTGCTCACCTGATGTTGATGCAAGTGGATTATATTAAGATCGACGGGCAATTTGTGCGAAATATTATAGAGGATGTACAGAGTCAAAACATTACACAGACCATTAACCGGTTTGGGCATCTGGCCGGCGCAAAAACGGTGGCGGAGTTTGTTGCTGATGAAGCTATTTTCGAGATGATTTCCAAGATGGGGATTGATTATGCTCAGGGGTATTATATTTGTGAGCCCAGGGAGGCATCACAAATTGATCAGATGTTGTCCATCAAGGAGTTAGGGGCTCCTTGAGAAAAAATGAATCATGACAGACGGGTACTTTTTTCAATAGGGTTTTTATCTATGATTAGGGGAATAGATAAAGGAGGAGTCGCTAATGTTTAAAAAACAGTGACAATCAGTCCGTCTGTACAAAAATTATAGGAGAAAAGTATCACAAAGATATCACCGTTGACCAGAAGCGTTAAGAAATTTACCCGCTTATTACAGGATGAACCTGATCTTGTGGATGTTAATAATTTCTATAAGGCAAAACGTCAAAACCTTCAGCGTTACAATCTGGACCGATATCTGGCGCATATGATGACATTGCAGCCGGAGGTCATCTTGGTAGGGGAGGCTCCTGGCTACAACGGATGTCGTTTGACGGGGATACCCTTTACCTCGGAAGATATCGTGTTTAAGGGAGTGTGCGATGGCAAGCTTTTCGGGTCGCATAACGGGTATAAGGCCAGTGCTATAAAGGCACAAAAGGAGCAGAGTGCAAGTGCCATGTGGTCGGTGCTTCAGGAGTATGATAGCGTGCCGCTTTTATGGAATGCCTTTCCTTTTCACCCGTATAAGCCGGGGAACCCTTTTTCCAATCGTAAACCCAATGCCAAAGAGCTTCATATAGGAAAAGCCTATCTTTTTACCCTGATGAAGCTGTTTCCTATTAAAAAGGTCATTGCCGTGGGGAATGTCGCTTCACAGAGTCTTAAAAAGATGGGTATAGAGCATCATAAGGTACGTCACCCCTCCTATGGAGGCAAAGCACTTTTTAAAGAACAACTGCGTTATAATCTATCCTATCTCAATTCAAGCAAGGGAAAAAAGTGAAACAGATTTTTGTGATGTTAGTGATCAGTGTAAGTGTGTGGGCAAACAGTGTATATACACAGACCTTTGATCAATCCATCGATACGGTACATGCCAAACTGCTGCGTTCTTTTGAGGATGCGCATTTGATTGTTGTCTCTCAGATCGACATTCTTGAGAAGTTCAAAGGAGCCGGATTGCCCGAAAAATTCGGTAAAAACTTTAATACGAATAAATTGACAGGGATTAAGGCTGTGATCGCGTGTAACGGTTGGTTTGGGAATGAGGTTGCCAACACCGATCCCAAAATGATGGCATTTTGTCCTATTCGTGTGACATTGGTCGAGCAAGCGGGTAAAACCTCAGTGATGTACGTTAGACCAACGGTGGCACCACAGGAATCAGCGGCTTTTGCTACACTTCAAAAGCTTGAAGATAAAGTCGTGGCAGCGATTAAACATATTGACTAAAGGAGAGAGTTCATGAAATTTATAGGATTGACATTGATCGCATTGATCGCTTTTACAGGATGTGCCTCAAAACAGAGTTCGGGGAAGGGCATGGATGAAAAACGCTATAACCGTCAGATTAATGACGCTCAGAAAAGTATCGAGAATATCGATAATTAAAAGCCCGGGGTGTACTCCTTGCAAAAAGCCTCAAAAGCATCTTTGCTGAGGGGTTTGGAGTAGAAATAACCCTGATACATATCGCAGGCATTATCATAAAGAAATTGGAATTGTTCCAGTGTTTCCACCCCCTCTGCGACTACTTGTAATTCAAAGGTCTTTGCCATTGCCAAAATGATGCGTACCATTTGGGTGTCTTGGATATCTCGATCCATTTTACTGATAAAGGAGCGATCGATCTTAAGCTCATCGATAGGAAGTTGCTGTAGATAACTCAGTGAGGAATAGCCGGTTCCAAAATCGTCTAAAGAGAAGCGGATTCCCAGTCCCTGCAGCGCGTTCATGATCAATATGAGTTTTTGCATGTCTTCGGCCAACATCGTCTCGGTCACCTCAAAAACGATCTTATCATAAAGGGCTTCATCTAGATGATCTTTGTAGAGTTGTGTCACTTGATCGAGGAACTTTGGATCAAGAAGTTGGCGGATACTGATATTGACAGAGAACTGTTCCAGAGAAATCCCCTGTGCCTGCCATGAAGAGAAGGTGGTGAAACTCTCTTTTAGGATGTAGTAACCCAGTTCAAGGATAAAACCGGTCTGCTCGGCGATAGGAATAAACCTATCCGGAGAAATGAAGCCTAGTTCTTCATTTTCCCAACGCACCAGGGTCTCACATCCGATCAATTGCTGTTTGTCATTGAATTGTGGCTGATAATGCAGATATATCTCTTCCATCTCAAGACAGAAATGGAGCTTTTGCTCGATTTTCAGATGCCCTTGAACCCGCTGGGAGAGCTCATCATTAAAAAGTATCACATCATCCCGTCCCTTCTCTTTGACTTCATACATGGCGATATCCGCTTCTTTGATGAAGGCATTGGCATTGATCTGATCCGGGGTAAGCAGACTGATACCTATACTGGCACTTAGGTAGAGATGGTGTTCATGGATAATATAGGTGTTTTTTAAGCTTTGAAGCAATTCTTCAGAGAGCTCCTGTGCCTTGGAGATGGCCTTTTGCCTGTGTGTAAAATCTTCTCCCAATAAGATAAACTCATCACCGCCTAGTCTCGCTACAATCTCATTGCTGTCTGCGAGGTTCCGTAACCGATGAGCGACTTCCTCAAGAACCTTGTCACCGACATCATGCCCTAAAGAGTCATTGATCGTTTTGAAGTGATCAAGGTCTATGAGGAGAAGGTAGGAGTAGGTGTTTTTACTGATAAGGCCATTGATCTTCTTTTGAAGGGAATCGATAAAACTATGGCGATTATAGAGTTTTGTCAGTTGATCGTGAGAGGCCTGATAATGAGTACGTTGGAGCAGTTTGTCCGAACTATTGGCCGAATAGAGCAAGACCCCTAGAAATATCAGAGAAAAAAGGGAAAGCACGTAGGAATAGAGTTCTGCAATCATGAGAAAGTACCCGGACAGAGGCAGCATCAAAATAAGCAGAATCGGTATAAGGGTTTTCCTATCGGCGAAAAGCAGGGTCGTTGCAACAACCGATGCTCCCAGCTCGGTGAAGATGGCAATATAATGCATCTTACTCTCCACCTCACCCGCATACAGTAAAAAGATCAGTGCCCATGAAGCGAAGATGAGCAGATAAAAAAGCCTTAGTTTATTGTGCCACTGTATGAGGGCAGTATCATCCATATTCAGGTAATCAAACTCTTGTTGGAGTCTGTACCCCCAAATCGAAAGAATGACGGTCAGAAAATACCAGAACAGTGCGGGCATAACAATCCCGTTAATCCAGCCCAGGAGAATATATCCCAAACCGGGAAAGAGGGAGAGGCTGATCATTACAGGTATCTGTCTATGTAAGGTGTTGTAAACATACCGTTGTTGTACCTGCACGCGTTTCTCCTTCTGTAATGGATAATGATAACGCACTCCATGTTAAGAAGTATTAAAAAAATTGCTTGAATAATTGAAGCTAGTACTAATCTCACTTGATTATAATGAAACGTATAAAATGTAGTGCGGACTATTTGTTAGTTTTTATAGGGTATATTAGAAAAAACAGAGAAATTAGATGACAGGTTTTGAGACTAAAGTATTTCATATCCTCTGCGTTGATGACACGCCGACCAATCTTCAATTGGTGAAAAATGTTTTGGATAAGCATGGGTATAAGGTGACGCTGGTTCAAAGCGGTGCCGAAGCGATCGCCTATTTGAAAGCAAACCATAAGGTTGATCTGATCCTTCTTGATATTATGATGCCGGAGATGGATGGATATGAAGTATGCCGTATACTCAAACAGGGAAATGCCCAGGTCCGAAAAATACCGGTAATCTTTTTGACGGCGGTCAATGATATCGAAGGGGTTTCTCAGGGCTTTGAGGTCGGCGGCGTGGACTATCTGACCAAACCCTTTCGCCCCAAAGAACTGCTTGCACGGATCAAGACCCATCTGAAACTGAAATATTTTGAAGAACAGAAACTGGAGCAGACAGAGCTGGAACTCGTTTATATGATGAGTACGCTGGCCGACAAGCACTGTGAAGAGACCTCGGGACATGTTGAACGGGTGTCGGAGTACTCGGCACTGATCGCTAAACTACTCGGATACGGAGAGGAGCAGGCGGAACTGATCAAAAAAGCCTCTGCCATGCATGATATCGGCAAGGTAACAACCCCGGATCATATCCTGCACAAACCGGGCAAGCATACAAATGAAGAGTGGGTGATCATGAAAGAGCATGCCCAGGCAGGTTACGAGATCTTAAAGACGTCCAAGCTACCCTTGATGCAGATTGCTTCGATTATTGCTCACCAGCATCATGAGAAATGGGATGGCAGCGGATACCCACGGGGTTTGAAGGGACAAGAGATTCATATTCTTGGACGTATTGTCGCCGTAGCGGATGTACTGGATGCTTTGAGCTCTTCACGTAAATATAAGAAGGGTTGGGACCTGGATGCTATCTTTGCGTTTTTAAAATCCCAAAGTGGAAAACATTTTGATCCGCGTATCGTTGATCTTTTTATGGATAACTTTGGTCTTTTTTTAGAGATCAGAGACAGGTATCAAGATGAGTTTTTGTGACGGTCGGCGTAATAGAGAGCAAGGACGATAAGGGAGAGCACGGAGAGTGCATAGAGTCCAAATAAGAGAGTGTTACTGATGTGCATGAGCATACTCCTTGTGTTTACGGCATTGTAAACAGAAGAAGTGTGAAAAAAATGGCCCTAGTGCTGTTCTTTTTGTTCCTGTTTCTTGACCACAGAGATATCTTTGGCATGCTGCTGCATGTCAGTGACGATATCGACTTCATCGACGATTTCCACACCCAAGAGCGTTTCGATAGCATCTTCCAGGGTAACGATCCCTACATATTGCTCATAATTATCATGTACGACGAAAAGGTGCTCTTTTCGCTTGATGAACTTATCCATCAGATAAAAGACCGGAAGATTCTCTGAGACCCTGAAAGCCGGCTTCATAATGGTCTTCAAGGGCTTGTGATCCTCCTCATCCAAAGAGGTGGAACGCAGAATCTTACGGGAAAATACCATACCGATGATATTTTCATTGGATCCCTCGTATAGGGGAATACGTGAATAGGTAAAGATCTCTTTTTTCTCCAGGGCCGATTCAATGGACTCATTTGCATCCAGAGAAAAGACCACGGAACGGGGGGTGAGGATATCTTTGACACGTACCTGTTTAAGTTGCAGGAGGTTTTGGATGAGCATCTCCTCCTTCTCTTCAAGGATACCGCTTCGCTCACCGATCTCTGCCATGGCAGAGATCTCCTCGCGGGTAGGGCCGTGACGTTTATTCTTCTGGATACGTTTGGTGATCTGAGAAGAGATCCATATCAGTGGAAAGAGTATCTTGGTCAAAAAAGAGATTAGCGTCGCCGACGGTTTGGCTAACTCTCTCCAATAGGTAGCACCGATGGTCTTTGGAATGATCTCGGAGATATAGAGTATCAATAGGGTCAGGATAACGGCGATGATGCTTTGCCATTCGGGTCCGTAAAGTTTGATCGCTTCGGCTCCGACACCGGCGGCACCCATGGTGTGGGCTATAGTGTTTAGGATCAAGATGGCGGAGATAGCATTATCCAGGTTCTTTTTGAGTGACTGTAGACGTATTTTATGTATAGATTCTTCAGGCAATGAGCCGATAAACGATGGTGTAATAGAAAGCAATACAGCTTCAAGTATAGAACAGATAAAAGAGATGAAAAGTGCGATAGAGAGATAAAATAGAAGCAAACCCATTAGGCTTCCTTACTTAAGCGTAAGCTATACAACGAGGGGTCCATAAAAAGTGTATCATCCTTGAGATTTAGATTATATTGCGAAGAATTATACCCTTATTTTGTGAAAAGTTGGTAAACAAAAACAGATTAATAATAAAAAGTTATGCAGTTTATCTTTATATCTTTTTAAAGAAGTTTTACATACAATTTCACGTTTAAAAATAATAAAAAAAAACTAAGGACAACAAAATGAGGGGAATCATTTTAAAGCTGATCTTGCTTGCGACGCTTGTTTTTTTCACCGGATGTGAAGAAGAAGCAAATCAGAGCACGATCAAAGGGACAATCTCTGAAACAACGGGCACAGCGATAAGCGGTGCAGAAGTGGTCGTTTATTATGCAGATGGAAACAAGACAACGCATAGTGATGCTTCGGGTGCTTACAGCTTTTCTGAGCTTCCAAGTGAAGGGGATGTAAGCCTGAGTGTTAGTAAATCGGGTTATGTGTCGGTACAGCAAGACGTCTTACTAGACGGTTCAGAGATCGTTGTTGACTTTACCTTGCAAGAGGATATTGTCTCTCCCGTTCTAGGAGAACTCAGCGGTGTGATCCGTAATGTTGCGGGAGAGCCGTTAGAAGGTGTACACGTCTTTACACAAGGTTATGATACCGTGACCAATGCAGCAGGTGAGTATGTGCTTTATATTCCCACAGGTGAGACTTTTAGTGTAAGTGCAGAGCTTGCGGATTATGCGCAAAACTCCCGTAATGTGGTGATGGAAGAAGATGGTGTCGCTCAGCTTGATATGGTGCTTGTCGTCGTGGATAAGGTGATGGTTTTTGACGTGAATACCGGTGCGACAATTTCTACGAAAGGCGCGAGTGTCGAACTTGGTGCCTCAAGTATTGTCAATCAGGATGGATCTGCGTTTACTGGTAATGTCGTTGCCAGGGTCTCCTTTAATCAGGTGACTTCTTCGATAGGAAGAGAAGCATTTCCAGGAGATTATATCGGTTTGCAAACCAATGGGGATGAAACGGTCCTTCAATCTTACGGGTTTATTGATGTCACCCTTGAAGATGAAAATGGAAATACTTTACGTTTAGCAGATGGAGCCACGGCAAGATTGACGTATCCTATGGATAGTAATATCGAGACGACTCCGGCTACTATCCCGCTGTGGTATTATGATATTGAGCTGGGGATCTGGGTAGAAGATGGTGTCGCGGTATATGATGCGGGTACAAACACCTATTCGGGTAC
>JBFEYO010000103.1:0-7629 GCA_041562075.1 Sulfurimonadaceae bacterium
AGCGCAGGTACAAGCAGTCGGGTTTTGATCAATTTATTTAACAGCATATACGACCTCTTTTGTAGAGGCGATGTATCCCAAAAAACTCATAGGCCAAATCATATCCTTTATAATTCACAAGATACCGACAACTACTTCCAGTAATTATAAGCATTTCATTTCCCATTTCTCCTTTGATTCTTTGCGTCAATCATTTACTACTTCCTTAGATACATATAAAGATTATGCTTTTGTAATCTCAATCCTGAAACAGACTCCAGGCTCCTTGTTAAACACCTCCAACTTACCCTGATGATGCTCTTCAACGATAGTTTTGGACATATACAACCCTAAACCTGTTCCATTTTTTTCATCCTTTGTAGAAAAATAGGGATCAAAAATATAAGGTAGAACCTCTTCATCAATACCGCTGCCATTATCCGAGATCTCCAGTAATACGCCATTTTCAATATCCCTGGTAGAAATTGTTATCTTTCCCTGACCTATCCCGTTTTCTTCAAAATTATCTTGAGCATTTTTCAAAATATTCAAAACCACCTGCATCAGTTCTGAACCTAACATGGGGAGCTTTTCTTTACTGGATAGATCTAGATCCACAACTATCCCCCGATTTTTCATTGATACTTCAATGATATTCAATGCCTTTTGTACCGGCCCATTTATACTGACGATCTCACGTTCTTTATTATGTTTAAAAAAATTCCTAAAATCGTTAATCGTCGATGTCAAGCTTTGTACAAGGTCTGATATCTCATCCAGATTGTGCTCAAAGAATTTGAGATGTTCATCTCTTCCCTTCTGTGTTGACAAATCAAACTTTTCCAGTGCAAAAGACATCTTCATACTGATAGTAACCGCAGAAATCGTTGCCAGGGGCTGTCGCCATTGATGGGCGATCATGGATATCATCTCTCCCATCTGAGCCAGGCGTGACTGCTGCTGCAACATATTGTTCTTATCTGCGATCTCCTTTACCGCCTCTTCCACTCTGCGTTCCAAGGTCTTATTAAGCACTTGAAGCTCCTGCGTCTTCTTATTGACCTCCGACTCAAGGTTCTCATTGACGGATCTAAGCAAATTGTGTGCATGAGAGATATTGTTACATAGATATTGAAACTCCTCCTGCTCCTGTTTCTCAAACACCATCAACTCATTACTTTTGACCTTTTGCAGTTTCTCAATAATCTTCTCAAGGGGTGCACTCAGACTATTTGACAATAGAATAGAAAAAGCTATAAAGACGATACTCAAGATCGCAATCTCAAATAAATGCACCTTCATCTCCCCATACAAATTGTCATAATAGGTATTCACATTCGCTTCAACAATCATGTATCCCACGGGCACGTCCAAAATCGAGAAAACCGTAAGGGTCAGGTATTCATCACTGTTTTTAATACTATGTTTTGGGGTTTCATATAAGGCCTCAAATTTGGGATGCTTTATATGTTGCACCCCCTTGCCCCCATTTCTGGTGATAATGACTCCGTTCTCATCAAGAATAAAGATAGCTTTGATATATTGGCTATCGATAGCATCAATGGTCAATTGGATATTCATCTCATCTTGATTATAGATATAGGCCGTTGTGTATTCAACCAGAATCTTGGTGATCGTCTCATTAATGCTATCCATCGTCATAAATGCATTATGTTTCACCTGTCTGTATTGACTTACCGTCTGAATCAGTAATGCTAAGAAAAACACACTTAGGACCGTACTGAGTATTTTTGTTCTAATCGTTCTAAATGCTAACATTACGACCCATTCTTGACATACTTATTAAACGTATCCGGCAGGGTAATTTTTTTGGCCTTCAAGCGTTCTTTTGAAAATTCAATTTTAATACGTCCTCTATCCCAATAAAATGCACCGACAGCATCATCCACCTCTTTGTATACAGGGTATGATGTTGAAAACATCAGCATCCCTTCGCTCCCTTGCGGTATCTCATCAAAATCATCCACAAGAATAATATCCGCTGCTTTAAAATCTCCGGTGACCGATAGACTCGGTGCCAAATATATCACCTTCGAATACGCTTCATTGCCTGTATATACCTGTATGGACTCCTTATGTAACATGGCAACAAAAATCTTCTCGAAGATCTTTGCAGCCGTGCCGCTGTCAAAGGCCTGAAGGGAGATGCTAAGAAGTAAAATCAACCACGTAGTTTTAATCAAAATACATACTCCACACTCATATAAAAACGCTGTTCTACAGGTGAAATCATCAAGGGTTCATCCGGTGTAATCGATATGCTGGGTAGGGTTTGTATATTGACCCTGCCATAGGTGTCTTCATACCCGGCATCAAAAATATTTTCTCCTTTCAATGAAAAGCTCAAGGTATCATCATAATGGTATTCAATCCCTGCACTATAATCATAATAGTGTTCATGATTTTTGTTATTATGGTTATAGATCACTTCATTAAATATATCAAACTTAGCAATACGGTTCAATGAACGAATAAATGCCGCTGTTTTATTACTTGAGCGCTCCTTAACATAGGTATGATTCACATTGGCGATCACTTTGTTATAGGTATTGAAACGATGGGTATATTCGATAAACCCCGAGGCATTATAAAGTTCATCCTCACTATTATAATATCGATTGAGGGGGATCGGTTCTTGCAACACTTGATTGTCTATACGGGCATAGGTCAACACCAATCGTATCTCGTCTGCCTCCTGGGTATATTTAATCTCTTCACTCAAAGCATGCAGCAGCTGAGGCTTAAGATGCAATGGGGCAGTAGCTCCGATATAAATCGTCGGTTCCACAAGGGTCTCCACCCTGTATAAAAAACTTTTAAACACGAAATCATCATGTATATAGGTGTGATTCAGACGAAACTGAAACAGATCATCATCCCTTATATTCGCATTATTGCGTACATAAGAGTACTGCCCTGCTGCACTTAGGATATTGTTATCAGACAGACTGTAGCGTTCTTCCGCATATGCCGTCATCACCTCTTGTTGATTATACCCATTGGAGGGGTAGGCAAAACCATTAATTTTCACACCCTTGTCATCAAAACTTTTGTAACGATACTTTGCACCGAAGATCAAACGATTGCCCTCGGTTTCAAGACTGTTTTTGACCTCCAGTGTCAACACCTCTTCCCCTCTGTCATACTCATACTCCGGAGAGAGAGGGGAAACAAACCCCGGATTCTCTTCAAAGTAGCCCTTTATCCGGGCATACTGGTATCCGACAGAAAGAAAGGTATTCTCAAAGGATGTGTTTTCATAGGCGACATTCACAAAGCTGTATTCGCCCTGTGATGTATCATAGGTGGCAGTGGGACTTGTCCCAATAGAAGTACCAAAGTCACTATCTCCGATCAAGACCTGCAGTTTATTCTCATCTGTATAAAGTGTACTCAAAAAAGAGTAATTCTCAACATCCCGGTCAATGGGAATATTATGACTGTAGTACGTCTTTTTCTTATCGTCTCTACGCGTAAATGCCAACACATAGGAGAGATCTTTCAACTCATCGGCATAAATAACCGACTCTTCATTGAAATCTTTTGTCCCGTAACTTGCCTCAATCTCTCCCCCTCGATCACGCTCTGCAAGCTTCGTATACAGCTTAATCAATATATACGTAGGCTCTGTCGAGAACTCATAGGAAGGAGATCGGGTATAGATTTCAACATGATCAATAAAGTTCATATGGATATTATTACTTACCAAAAAGCCGCTTCCAAAGGTGGCAGATGTCAATTCCTGATTATCGATATAGATACGGACATTACTACTATTGGATGCTGCGACTCCGCCCTGATAAAACATATCCGGCAAACCAAGCCTGCTCTCCTGATAGCGCACGATTGGATGGGATTTAAGCAGGTCTTTTAATGTACGAGCCTGCATCTGTTCTATATCCTGGCGGGTATAGATTGTGACGGTTCCGCCATTTTCCAGTTTGGTCTGCTTTGAAAGGTCACTGTTGTAGGTATAGGTATCAAGTAAATCCTCCAACGCTTCAGACAAGAGAAGACTACAGGATAATATAAGCCAAAGGAATATCTTCATCCACACCCCTTCATACATATAAGTATAGAATATACTATAACATAAAACTCAAAGAAGTATACAAAGGAAGAAAAAGAGGATTAACTCCTTAGCTGTTCCTCATAATCAAGTTCCAGGCCGGTAGAGGTCATCCTGAAGCCTTTGACGATGATCTTTCCATTATGAATCTCATTATGATGGTCTTTACACAAAGGGATAAGGTTATGTTTATGATCCTGGTGAAAATGACCGATGAACCCTGCACGATTTGCCAGGGACTGGTGAGAGATATGGTGCACATCTTCAGCAATATTTCCACAGATAACACATTTGGTGACATAAAGGTCTTTGTTGTATTTGGAGCGTTTTTTCTTCTTGACCAGCAGTTCCAATTCATCATAATCATTGGCCAGGCGTTTTCGGATATTATTGGCCACATCCAAAAACTCTCTGTCCATATGTAAGGACTTGGCAAACTCCAAACCGTAAATACTGCTTCCGCTTCCGCTTTGCAGGGTACGGTTATAGACGAGTTTGTCCTGTGCCTCATCATAGGCCACTTCAAGATGAAGGTTCACCACATTTTGCAATTTAACGACCTCATCCATCGTAGAGAGCTGATGCAGGTGGGTCGCAAATAAAAAGAGTGAGCGAAGTTTGGCCAGTTTCATAATGGCCGAGGCGACAATGGCAACCCCAGAGAGCGTCTCCGTACCATGGGAGATTTCGTCTCCAAGAATAAGACTTTTTGTATTAGCCCGGTTGAAGATATTCTTCATTTCCAACATCTCCACTGCAAAAGTCGACAGACCCTTGGAGAGGTTGTCTTTGGATACGATACGTGTAAAGATCGATTCAAAGAGGGAAAACTTCATCGCCGAACAGGGAGTAAAAAATCCTGATTGTGCCATCAATACGGACAGACCGATACTCTTCATCAACGAGGATTTACCGCTGGAATTGATCCCATACAGCAATACCCCATGCACCTGATGCCCGTCATGTACCATAGGATCCAGCATGATGCTATCGGGATAAGGAAGATCCATATACTCCCTGTTCCCCATGATAATATCATTAGGCACATAGATCCCCTGATGTTCCTGTACCTCGATCAACGGGTGACGCAACTCAAGGATCTGTAAAAAGTTCTCATCCTCATGAGCCTTGACGATCATCGGACGGGCATAGTTGTACATCTGGGCACTCTTGGCCGTAGAGACAGCCACATCGATATCGGCCACATAATGGATCATGCGATCAAAGAGTAGCGTATAGCGGCGCTCCATCTGATGCTGCTTCTCCACAAACTTCTCTTTAGCCAGAGCTACGATCTTGTTGCGATTTCGCATGATCTTGTCCGAAAGGGAATCAATCAGTTCCGACGTGATCTTGACACTATTGGTGAGTTTTTTGACACTAAACTCTTTAAAGGCAATAAACTCCCCGTCGATCTCGACACCGCCGCTTAAAAACTCGGCTTCGATCATACTGTAGCGGTTCTTGGAGAGGTTAATGAAATAGCCCTCTTTCTCCAACTGTCCCAGGCTTACCAGACGGTTTTCACTCTTATTGGCGACTTTTGAAAGCATCTCTTCCATCGTATCCATAATGATGTTAATGGTCTGAAACATTCTGGCATTTTCGTCACTGAGCTCATCGATATGCGGATCAATCCCCCGCATAAAAAAGTTTTCATCCACGGTCTGTACCGTGAACTTTCGGGTCACATCCAGGTTGAAGGTCTTCTCTATCTCTTTGATAAAGGTGATCACCTCACTCTCTGAAAAAGGCGTCTTGGAGATCTTATGCTTCTTGATATAGAGCATCAACTCCTGAATGCCATTGAGTGAATCATAAATAAAGTTCACTTCAAAGGGGTGCAGGCGTCCTAGATTTGTCCGTCTGCAGAGGCGTTCAAGGTCATAAATATTGCGCAGGTTCTCTTCAAGCAGTTTCACATGGCTCATCACCTTATCTACCAACGAGTAGCGGCGTTCAAGCTCCTCTTCTTCCATGATCGGATTAAGCAGACGCTCTTTAAGCAGACGCTTGCCTATGGCAGTCACCGACTTATCGATCAGACGCAGCAGGGTCATCTCGTCCTTGTCCTTGGAGATTACGCCCAGCTGTTCAAAGGCTGAATTTCCCAAATACATATAACGACGGTTATCGATAAGTTGAGGACGTGAGAGTTTCTGTATGATATGAAAATCATGTTCAATGACAAAATGCACCAGTATAGCCAGTGATTCGGAGATCATCGGGGTACGTTCAAGATCCAGATGTTCTATAGGTGATAGCAGAGACTGGATCTGATACACCCGCTTAAAGAGTTCATTTTGATATTCAATCTTGGGACGCTGATTATTCACGCTATAGGTATAGTGTTCGTCGATCTCCAGATATCGCAGAATGTGCTTCTGGTCATCCACACCGTCTAAAAAGGTCAGCACCACCTCTGAGGTCTTATACACATGCAGAAGATTGAAGATCTCATCCAGCGCAAAATTCTGATCTTCACTGGTCCCGTGGGCTTCATATAAGAAAGTCTTGCCCGTAGTCACATCAATGGCGGCATACCCGATAGAGTAGATATCCTTGTGCTTATCTACCAATAATGAGACGATATAGTTATCTTCACTGTCCGTCGTATAATCAAAATTGGTGCCCGGAGAGATGATCTGAGCCACATAACGGGAGACCTTCGGCGGTTCGCCTTTTTGCTTGATATAGATGATCGTATATTTTTTCTCTTGGATCAAACGGTTAAGATAACGTTCAAAAGAGATCGTCGGGACCCCCGCCAAGAGAGGGTTTTTTACAGAGTTTTCAACAATAGTCTTATTTTTCTTTGTTAGCTGGATATTCAGCAGTTCAGCCATCTCCTTGGCCTTACCGATCTGAAGCTCGTCATTATTGACCTCATACACCTCTACAAAGGTCCCGATCTCCATAAACACAACGGTATGTTCCCCATACTTAGACTCAAAATGTTCCTGGAGTTTGAAATAGATCTCGGTTAATAGGAGTTTCTTGTCATTTAAGAGTGCATTGACATCATCAGCTAGCATGGACCACCGTTCTTTGAAATTAGCGTATTATACCAAAGCCTTTGCAAAGCTTCTTTAAACCTAAACCATCTCCCATAACTTACAAAAGAGGAAAATCCAGAGGGATATAGACATTTACCTTTTTTTCGCTAAAATGACAAAATTATGATATTTTGTTCCTATGAACAATAACAAGGGAAAATGAATGAAACGACCAACACCTGTTGACGACGAAGTACTATTTGACGGCAGAAGCCTAATCTCAGAAACAGACACAAAGGGAGTCATCACCTTTGTCAATCGTAAGTTTGTAGAGATGTCCGGTTATTCCAAAGAAGAGGCAATCGGTCAGCCCCACAGCCTCCTTCGCCATCCAGACATGCCCAAAGCTGCCTTTGATCAAATGTGGAAAACAATTCAAAGCGGAAAAATTTGGGAAGGCTATGTCAAAAATCTTCGCAAAGACGGGAAGTTCTACTGGGTCATCGTCAATATCGTACCCAAACTTGATGACAACGGTGAGATCGTAGGCTATATCGCTTCACG
>JBFEYO010000104.1:0-7618 GCA_041562075.1 Sulfurimonadaceae bacterium
TGCGCTAATCCCAGGTAATCATTGGATGCCAGATCAAGAATCTCCTGCTGTTCGTAGACCTTACGCTGACGATAACGGCCTGCACGCTTTAGCGCCTTGAGTTCCTTTTCATACCACATGATGCTTCAGTCCAACCACGGCAGGAGTTTTTCAACACTCAGCCCCATCGCACAGGATTCATATCCCCTGACCTCTTTGATATAGGGCTTACAAAATCCCTCTACCATACAGCCTCCCGCCTTTCCCTGCCACTCCCCTGAAGAAAGATAATTTTCCAAATCTTGTCTGTCAAAGACACCAAAAAGATAGTCGGTACTGGAGATATCCACGACTTCATAAGCGGCTGATTTATACATAAAACAAGAGACTATAGAGGTGATGCTACCGCTTTGAGCCAGCAAGATCTCTCGGGCTTCATCGATACTCTTGGCCTTTCGCAAAATTTTTCCCTGCGAAGTCACCACCGTATCAGCACATAAGATAGGATATTCCTGAAAATCAAAAGTCTTAAGCGCCATGTTGAACTTACCCAAGGTTGCCTGGTATACAAAATTTTTAGGTGAACTTGCGATGATATCGTCTTCAGGAAAGTCTACCGGCGATTGTACAAAATCGACACCGGCATTTTTTAAAAGCAGTGCCCGCGATGGGGACTGGGAGCATAAACGTAATCTCTTTGTTTTCATGGGCGCATTATACCCACTTTGAAGCCTAGTAGGCGTGGCGGAGGACGACTCCCAGCATGATCTCTATCGCACCCATGATGATATTTGCCGGCATCAGGTAATTATAGATGATCTCCAGAGCCTCTTTACAGCGCTTGCACTCCTTTACGTTTGAGCAGGAGACAAAACTTTTGGATGCCTTCCAGTTGATCCATGCCATCAGTCCCATATTCATCGCCATAACCGTCCAGATACCACCCTTGGTATGAATCATCTTAAGCAGATCCACTGCTGTCTGATCCAGGATAAACCCGTCAGCATCATAGGCATTATCATTAAAGCTTAGTGCCATGATAATCGAGGTGATAAACAATAGAACGATAAAAGGGGTCATCATCTTGAAAAAACGGGTATAACGTTTCGTCTCAAAGATATACTCTTCAGGCTCCGTCAAACTGTTAAGAGGCTTGACCCTTCCATATCGGGCAGAGACCATTCCACCCACCCAAATGACCGCAGAAAAGACATGTAAAAAAACAATCTGGTTGGTGAAATTTGTCATCAAAAAATAGATCGTATCACTCATTAAAACTTCCCTTATTAATATACTTCCTGAAGATGGTAACTAAGTACGACTTAATCTAGTATTATAAGTTTTTATTTTGTTATTTTAATCTCATAAATGTGATAGGAAAGGGTTATAGATTGCTTGTTAGAATAGTAGTAAATCGGCCTGCCTTATCCCCGGGCAAGCCAAAAAAATATTAGTGAGAATAGCGGAGGATGACGCCGAGGTAGATTGCCCCAATCCCTAAAATGATATTAAGCGGTACAAGATACTTTCCGATCAAGCCAAGCTTTTTTTGTGCATCACGCAGATTGTCTTCACCGATCAGTTTTTCTGCCTTAGAACGAAGATAAAACATGAAACCGAGGTTCATCGCCATGACCATCCAAAGCACCTCTTTGACATGTACCAGATTATAGATATACATGGCATGTTCATCGATCACATTGGAATTGGCATCCACTGCCGCATTCCTGAAATCCCAACCTACCGCCATCAGCACGGCAGTGATGATCAGAATGATCACAAAAGGGATCACGATGTAAAATAGTCGCTTGAGCGCGTGGGCGATACGCTGAAGTTTCATGCGCGGGTCCTCAATCATCGCAAAAGAGTGGTGTGCTGCAAAACGCATCACGATCATCCCACCGACCCAGATCACGGCAGAGATCACATGTAAAAATACGATTAGCTCAGGATAGGCCCAGAAAAGGTCTGTCATTGCTTGTTTCATTATGCCAATTCTCCTTTAATATATTCCAAAGAAGCCGTTTTCGCTTCTTCGAGCTTGGATGGATCCTTCCCGCCTGCTTGCGCAAAATCAGGGCGTCCACCACCGCCGCCGCCTAAGATAGGTGCGATCTTTTTGATCCAGTCACCCGCTTTGGCATCAGCCCCCTTAACGCCGGCGGCAATCATGACCTTATCACCCTTGAGCTGGAAAAGCATCGCACAGACTTTATCATGCTCATTTTTCAGCTCATCAATACGGGTCTTCACATCACCGGACTTGATCTCTTCAACGATAACATTCACCCCGTTGATCGTCTCGGAACCTAACTCCTCTTTGGAAGCGGAAAGGGCATCTTGTACCTCTTGCTTAAGAGTTTTAATTTGCTCTTTGAGTTTACTTACTCCCGTCAGTACATCACGGTTTTTGACCTCTTCTTCGATCTGCGCAAGCGTATGGCGCTGCTCTTTGAAAAGATTATAAGCCGCATTTCCACACACCGCTTCGATACGGCGTACCCCCGCAGATACGCCCGACTCTTTGACGATCGCAAAGGTACCGATGACCGCAGTGTTTGCCACATGCGTACCTCCGCACAGCTCGGTAGACGCATCCCCGAAACTGACCACGCGGACACTGTCGCCGTACTTCTCGCCAAACTGGGCCTTGGCTCCCGAGTTTTTCGCGTCATCAATGCTCATCTCTTTGGTCTCGCCGGCAATACCTCTGAGAATCTGGTAATTTACCTGCTCCTCGACCTCGGCGATCTCTGCCGCCGTCATCGCTTTAGGATGGGAAAAGTCAAAACGCAGACGTCTTGCATCATTGGATGATCCGGCCTGGGAGATATGATCCCCTAAAACATCATAAAGTGCTGCGTGCAAGAGGTGTGTTGCCGAGTGATGTTTTTCTACTTCCAGACGGTTAATGTCTACTACTGCCTTGACGGTCTCGTTTGTCGAGATTGTCTCTTTCACTTCCACATGCGAAAGATTCAGATCAAAAAACTTTCTTGTATCCATCACCCTCGCACGATTATCAAGCTGACCCACATCACCACACTGTCCACCGGACTCGGCATAAAAAGGAGTCCTGTCCAGAAGTACCCATCCTTTTTGATTGGAATGAAGTTCATCGACAATTTTAAAATCTTCGCTCAAGAGTGCCTGAATCGTCGCCTCATTGGCTGTAGATTCGTAGCCGCTAAATTCGTTTTGGCCAAACTTCTCAAGCAAGGCTTTGAAGTCTCCTTCATTGGCCTCATCTCCCGAACCTTTCCACGCCGCTTTTGCACGCTCTTTTTGCTCTTTCATCAAAGCTTCGAATTTTGCCGTATCGAGTTTGAGGTTCTCACCCTTGAGCATATCTTCTGTCAAATCCAGAGGGAAACCGAAGGTATCATAAAGCTTAAAAGCGACCTCACCGCTGAAGACATCCTTGGTGTTCTCAAGCTCCGCATTAAAGAGTTCGATCCCTGAGGCAATCGTCTTGAAAAAACGCTCCTCTTCCAACTGGATCTGCGTCTTCACCGCTTCTGCCTTCGTCCGCAAATACGGATAGACCTCTTTCATCTGATCTACCAGGGTATCAACAATCTTGTACATGAAAGCTTCACGAAGTCCAAGAAGGTATCCGTGACGCACTGCGCGACGCAAAATACGACGCAAGACATACCCACGTCCCTCATTGGAAAAGTTCACATCCTGGGCCAATAGAAAAAGTGCCGTACGGATATGATCGGCGATCACACGGTAAGAAGCACCGCTTTTATATTCATAAGCCTTGCCTGTTAGCTCTTCGACCTTACGGATCATCGGCATAAAGAGTGACGAATCATAGTTTGACAACGCGCCTTCTTTCACCGCGACCACACGCTCAAGTCCCATACCCGTATCAATGGACGGTTTTGCCAATGGGATACGCTCGCCCCCTTTGACTTTCACTTCATACTGCATGAATACAAGGTTCCAGATTTCCAAGAAACGGTCACCGTCGCCGCCCATATAGTCTTCCGGTCCGCTAAAGTGTTCTTCACCCTGATCATAAAAGATCTCTGAACATGGACCACATGGACCGGTATCTCCCATAGACCAGAAATTGTCTTTATCCCCTAAGCGCATGATACGATCTGCTGCCACATGCTTTTTCCAGAGTTCCTCTGCTTCATCATCACTCTCGTGAACCGTTACCCAAAGCTTTTCAACCGGCAGTTCAAGCACCTCGGTAATGAACTCCCAGGCATAATCAATGGCTTCCTCTTTGAAATAATCTCCAAAAGAGAAGTTCCCAAGCATCTCAAAAAACGTATGGTGTCGTGCTGTATGTCCGACATTCTCCAAGTCATTATGCTTTCCGCCGGCACGCAGACAGGTCTGACATGAAGTCGCTCTTGGATTTTCAGGAACCGGTACTTCTCCTGTAAAGATCGATTTAAAGGGTACCATTCCCGCGTTGTTAAATAAAAGTGTCGCATCATCGGGCACCAGAGGTGCAGAGGCGACCTTGGCATGGCCTCTGGATTCAAAATAGTCTAAAAACGCTTTACGAACGTCCATATTATTGCCTTGTCAAAACTCATCATCGGAGTCTTATATTAAAAAAGTACGCGATTATAGCCAAGAAGGAGTAAAAATATTATAAAAGCTTCGTCTGGCCGGACTTAGCTTTTTCGGTTGCTCAGCATTTCAAGATAGACGCTTTTCAACTCTGAAAGCACCTGGGGAATGCGACAGGAAAACGCCACTAAAGCGGTGTGCGTTTGCTCATCCACACTTTTATCATTAGTACACACGCGCATACGTTCTACCAGATCACACAGTTCATTGGAAGTCTGCTCGCATTTTGAGCATATCTGCACTTCATCACACAGACCTTCGGCAAAGCTTGCATATGTCTTGTTCAGTGCCCTGTCTATATTATCCAGGACATCCTCTTTATGCAGGTCTTTATCCAGGTCATACCCACTCAGGAGTATCCCTAACTCCATGAAGTTTCCCTGAACTTCTACAAATCTATCCATCATCCTTATAACCCTATTAGATAATAATATTGCTGCAATTGTATAGATTTCATGTTAATTTTTCGTTAAAAGCCAAAGGCCCCTGAAAACGGGGTTTTCAGCCCTATATATCCATCCATTATCGACGGCTTTGTTTACGTTTATGCAGGTAAATATACCCTATTAAAATAAGGGATATAAGCCCTAAAGCCAACCATACCAACTCCCGCAAATAACTCTTAATCAGGATTTCATTATCCCCTATAAGATAACCTAAAAAGACCAAGACACTCACCCATATTCCCGCACCCAAAAAGGTGTAAAAACTGAATAATACCAAAGGCATTTTCCCTAATCCTGCCGGGATAGAAATCAACTGCCGTACACCGGGTATCAAACGACCGCTAAAGGTAGAGATGGCCCCATGATCTTTAAAAAACCGTTCCACCTTTGCCAGGGTCTCGGCAGAGATAAAAACATATTTGCCGTAATGGTATAAAAACTTTCTTCCCAAACTCATGGCCAATAGATAGTTCACCCATGCCCCGATCATCGAACCGGCAAAACCCGACAATAGGACCAGCGCTAGATTCATCTCACCCTTATAAGCCAGGTACCCCGCCGGGATCATGACAATCTCACTGGGGAAAGGAATAAAACTGCTCTCGACAGCCATCATAATGATGATCCCTGCATACCCCCAGTCTCCAACCGTTGTCACAATAAACGCTGTTAGTTCTGCAAGCATTTTTCTATTTCCTTAATAATATTGTCTGCTCCATGTTTGTGGATCAGTCCTTCCAATTGTTCGCTGGCACCTGACAACTCCTTATCCAGGAGTTCTACTAAGACTGAATAGGGATCATCTTCCTGTCTACAAAGCCACGAAGCCCCTTGTTTAACCAAAAAAGCCGCATTATGAAACTGATGATCACCCGCGGCAAAAGGGTAAGGTATATAGAGTGCCGGAAGGGTTGAAGCGCACAATTCCCATAATGTACTGGCCCCGGAGCGACTTACCGCCAGATCACTTTTGGCCATCAATTGATCCAAATCCGGACGAAAATCAAAGACCTCCGCCTCAATGCCCATCTCCTTGTAGGCAGCAGTCACCTTATCATATTCCAGTTGACCTGCTTGATGGATGATACCGATGCCCTTTTCCTTCAGAAGCGGTGCAATCCTCAGGGCAAGATCATTAATAAATCGGGCCCCCTGGGAACCTCCCAAAAAGATGATATTTTCAATCCTACCGCGCTTTCTGGCAAGCTCAAAAAAACGTTCACGTACCGGATAGTCCCGCACAAAGGACGCCTCTTCATAGGAACTAAAAAAACCTCTTGCATACGGTCGAAGCAACCTGTTTAAGCGGCCTATCTGAGCGTTTTGCTCATGAATAAAATAGGGTTTTCTTAAAATCGCTGCTGCAAAGGAAGCAGGTGCGGCGGAAAACCCCCCTACACTGATCACCAGATCCGACGAAGAGACTAGAGAAAAGGCCTTTAAAGTTGCTGTGAGCATCTTCCAAAGTGAAACGATCCTACCCAGGCCTCTTTTATTTACCACTCCGCTGGTCTGTAAAAAATGTACGGACTCAAACCGGCTATCCCCCTCGAACCAGCTGCGATCCTGCCCGGAGGTTGACCCGACAAAGCTCACCTGATGCCCTGCCCTCAAAGCAGCATCACGAAGGCTTTTGGCGATGGCCAGATGACCCCCCGTACCCCCTCCGGTAATGACAATCTTCATGATCTTCGCATCTTTTTGGAGATCATCAACACCATCCCCATCCCGATACTTGCCGCCAGCATAGATGAACCCCCATAGGAAAGAAAGGGTACGGAGATACCCTTGATCGGCGTCAGACCGCTGATCCCGTAAGCATTCATCAAAAAGGCGAAGGCAAAGAGCAACCCGATGCCTACACTGAACAGATAAAAGACAGGATTAGGACTGCGATTGGCAATCTTGAAGATACGCTGCAAGATGACAATCACGATCATAGTCACAAAGAGCACCCCAAAAAAGCCAAACTCTTCTGCCAATCCCGCCAGGACAAAGTCCGTGTGTACCTCCGATAGAAACCCCAGTTTAAAGGTGCCGTTTCCAAGCCCCATACCAAAAAAACCGCCGTGATGAATAGCATTCAGGGAGTGGCCGATTTGATAAGGCTCCTCACTCACCGTAACACGAAGCTGCTGGGCAATAGACTCGGGAAAAAATCCCAGTATGAAGCCCTGAATCGAAGCCCACCAAGACTTGATACGAATGATCCTATGCTCTGCCGTCACAATAAAAAAGATAAAAAAGACAAAGGCCAGAGAGATCAAAGAAAAGAAGAACTTAAAAGAGCTGCCGGCGAAAAAGAGTAAAAAGGCCAATGTCAACCCTAAAACAACTACCTGCCCAAGATCATTTTGCATAAAGGCGATCAAAAACATTACGATAATAAAAACCACCGCATAGGGCATAAAACGGGCGAACTCATCCCTTAGGCGCAATTCACTGTGATGATCGCTGAGTTTGCGGGTAAAGGACCAGGCCAGAAAATAGACAAAACCGATCTTGAAAAACTCCACCGGAGCCAAAGAGAATCCGAACACCTTGATCCAACGCTTCGCCCCGCCCACAGCGCTCACCAAAGAAGAAGGCAAAAA
>JBFEYO010000105.1:0-7582 GCA_041562075.1 Sulfurimonadaceae bacterium
GACCGTCTTGTCATGATGCTGACCAACCAACACACGATTAGAGATGTACTGCTCTTCCCTGCGATGAAACCAATCACTAAAGCAGAGCAGGAATCAATAGAAAATGAAATTAATGAACCAAAGGAGAACTAAACAATGAATACAACAAACTTACAGACTTTCGATCCGGAAGTATTTGGATATTGTGAGCAAGAGCTTGAACGTCAATCAGAACATCTGGAGATGATCGCATCGGAGAACTTTACCCTTCCTGCTGTAATGCAGACGATGGGTTCAGTCTTTACAAACAAGTATGCTGAAGGATATCCTGGCAAACGTTATTACGGTGGTTGTGAGTACGCGGACAAAGTAGAACAATTGGCAATTGACAGAGCATGTAAGCTTTTTAACTGTAACTATGCCAATGTACAACCACACTCAGGTTCACAGGCAAACGGTGCAGTTTATGCAGCATTGATCAAAGCCGGTGACAAGATCCTTGGTATGGACCTTTCTCACGGTGGTCACCTGACACACGGTTCCAAGCCATCTTTTTCAGGTAAGAACTACCAGTCATTCACTTACGGTGTAGAGCTTGACGGTCGTATCAACTATGAGCGCGTGATGGATATCGCTAAGATCGTTCAGCCAAAGATCATTGTCTGTGGTGCTTCTGCTTATGCCCGTGAGATCGATTTCAAAAAATTCCGTGAGATCGCCGATGAAGTCGGTGCTATCCTATTTGCAGATATCGCACACATTGCAGGTCTCGTATGTGCCGGTGAACACCCAAGCCCATTCCCTTATGCTGATGTCGTTACGACTACAACGCACAAGACCCTTGCAGGTCCTCGTGGCGGTATGATCATGTGTAATGATGAAGACATCGCCAAGAAGATCAATTCTGCGATCTTCCCGGGTCTTCAAGGTGGTCCATTAGTACATG
This sequence comes from Sulfurimonadaceae bacterium, assembly GCA_041562075.1. Taxonomy (GTDB): domain Bacteria; phylum Campylobacterota; class Campylobacteria; order Campylobacterales; family Sulfurimonadaceae. The sequence goes on from JBFEYO010000105.1 coordinate 926, forward strand.
TTGTCGCTGCCAAAGCAGTTGGTTTCAAATATAACCTCTCAGATGAGTGGAAGGTCTATGCAAAACAGGTCAAAGCCAACGCTTCTGTTCTTGCAAAAGTACTTATCGAGCGTGGATATGATGTTGTTTCTGAGGGAACAGATAATCACCTTGTACTGGTCTCTTTCCTGAACAAAGATTTCTCAGGAAAAGATGCTGACGCTGCACTTGGAAATGCAGGGATCACGGTCAACAAGAACACTGTACCGGGTGAAACACGCTCTCCATTCGTCACTTCCGGAATCCGTGTAGGTTCTCCTGCATTAACATCCCGCGGTATGAAAGAAGCAGAGTTTGAGCTGATCGCTAACCGCATGGCAGATGTTTTGGATGATATCAATAATACGGATCTTCAAGCGAAAGTCAAACAAGAGTTGACAGAACTGGCAAAACAGTTTATTATATATACACAACCGACGTATTAAGTATTATAAGAAGGGGGGCTTTCATGACAGCTATGGACTTAAAACTCATTAAGATGGTGTCCGATCACTACTGGCTCAAATCCGATACGGTAGTCGTTAAGCTCTCCTTCAAGGGACGCACCTTTTACAACAAATATGAAAAAATCAACAAACCCCTAAACCAACAGGTGATCAATCAACATCTCAAGGGTGAGATCACGGTTGCCCATTCTCTTATCAATTCCCGTGACAAGGTTGAAAATATTGTCATCGACTATAATGGACGTGACCCCCAGCGCTTCTATCATCGCGCGCAGCTTTTATTACGTGAAGAGGGATATATCAACTTCACCGCCTTTGAGACCAAGACGCCGGGACACCTTCATCTGTATATTCACAAAGGGCATACTACCCTACAGGAAGCTTATCAATTGGGGAAAATGATCTCGATGAAGCTCTCGGCGAAGATGCCGAAGCAATGGAGGGTCTTTCCTACCCCAGATCTGCCTCTGGAGTATAATATTTTGAACCTTCCCATGGAAGTCTATGCCAAAGAGCGCGGGGCTAGCTGGTCAAAACATCTCTAGATGTTTCTTTAGTAAAACACCTTTAGGTGTTTCTTCAGTAAAACATCTTTAGAAATTTATGATGCAAACACCCTTATCCTGAGTGTTTGCACTATAGAAAAATCAGGCCTTCTTCACAAAAGCTGCCGTTACAGCCATCGCACCGAATCCAGGTACCTTACAATCAATATTATGATCAGGCTTATCCACCAGTTTGATATTTTTGATCTTCGTTCCTACTTTGACCACATTAGAGCTACCCTTGACCTTAAGATCCTTGATCACTGTGACACTGTCACCGTCTTGAAGTACGGCACCATTGGCATCCTTGATTACAAAACCTCCCTCTGATTCAGCCGTTTTTGACCACTCATGGCCACACTCCGGACAGACATAGAGGTCTTGATCTTCATAGGTATATTCGCCCTGACATTCCGGGCAGTTTGGTAATTCATTCATAGGTATCCTTTGGTGAAATTATAGCAGGTTTGAGAAGATAACACCCATATTCACCACCCAAAAGCTTTATATGAAGGAAATACAAACTTTAAACTGCTTTGGCTTCGGTTTTTAACGGAAAGTATGTATAATAGCAATAATTATAAATCGGGCATAAAATGTGCTTACACTATGATAATTTTTAATAAGGATGGTTCTATGGAAGAGAAGAACGAATTAAATGATATTATCTTAAACCGCGGTGGCGGAAACAGCAATATGAAAAAAGTCATGCTTGCCGTTGCTTCCCTGGCAGTATTGCTGATCATTGTTGTTGTTATCATGAGCAGCCTAAACTCCGGTGGGACTTCCAACCTTCCTCAACCGATCGAACCGCCAAAACAGACTCAGGTACAAGCGCCAATTGAAGAAGACCCGCTTTTTGAACCGATTGCCATTGAAGAGACACCATCAACTCAGGAGAGCCTTGACAATGTGGCTAAAAAGATCAAAGAGCAGAGCCAAAAAGAAGAAGAAGTTTCTTCTGACCTGATCGAAGGCCCTGCAGAAACTTTTGAAGAAGAGCCTACAGAGGTTGTCGTACCGGCAAAATATGAAAAGCCTGTTAAACAATCAACACCAACACCGACTTCCAATACAGCAACTAAGAAAACTAAGGTCCAAGCAACTTCTAGTGGACGCTATTACGTTCAGGTTGGATCCTTCGGACGTTTTTCACCGGATAAAAAGTTCCTTCAAAAGATCACAGGTAATGGGTACACTTATAAACTGCATAAGGTAGGCACCCTGACCAAAGTACTTGTCGGACCATATCAAAGTGACAAGGCAGCCCGTAAACAACTCTCTGCTATTCGCAGTAAAATCGAGCCGGGCGCATTTCTTACCAGGATATAATTTTTGATACACTCTTCCCAATTTACACTCGATCAATTTGCACCCATTGCGGTGTATCATAAACTCAAGCAGACCTTCAAAGATGAGATCTCTTTTCTCTTTGAAAGTGCCGGAAACAGTGAAGGTAATTACAGTTTTATCATTATTGGAGCACAAGAACGTCTAAGTTTTCAAGATAATATCACCACCTATACAGATGCACAGGGAAAGGCACAGACTCTAGACCAGGATCCCTTTGAGTTTTTGAAGTCTTATTATGCCAAGCTGGATCAAAAGGCTTATAGAGAGAAGACTCGGGAATTGGGTATTGGCTATATCGACGGTTTCATCGGCTATATCGGTTATGATATGGTTAAGGTCTTTGAACCGGTACTCCAATCCACTATGGATGCCCTGGAAGATGAACTACATACTCCGGATCTAGACCTGATCCGTCCAAAGCTGATCGTCGTCTATTCGCACAAGACGCATAAGCTTACCCTGGTCTCTTCCATGGCAAGTATTCAGAACCGGTTTGATGATATTGAGACAACCCTTAAATCATCCTATGAGTATGTTCCTCTTACACCGGTAGCGAGTAATACAGAGGGAAGCTTTGCCTTTGACAAGGATAAGTTTTTTGATATGGTCGCAAAATCAAAAGAGATGATCAAAAGCGGTGACGTTTTTCAGATCCTTATGGCCAATCGTTACACCGCCTATGCAGAGGTTGATCCCTTTAGTTTTTATCGTATCCTAAGAACAAAAAACCCTTCTCCTTATATGTTTTTGCTTGAGTTTGAAACGTTCTCCATCGTTGGAAGTTCACCGGAAGTGATGGTGCGCCTGCATGATGGTGAGCTGCTGCTTAAACCGATTGCCGGAACTCGAAAGCGTGGAAATACCATCGCCAAGGATATGGAGATGGAAGAGGAGCTGATCAATGATCCAAAAGAGTGTGCAGAACACCTGATGCTGATCGATCTTGGAAGAAATGACGTCTCCCGTGTTGCCAAGACGGGGACAGTACAGGTGCATGATATGATGCACGTGGAAAAATACTCCCATGTCATGCATATGGTCTCCGACGTTATTGCCGAACTTCGTGAAGACAAGGATATGTTTGATCTTCTTGCAGCCACATTTACAGCAGGAACAATGACGGGAGCACCGAAAATCCGTGCTATGCAGCTCATTGCAGAGTATGAAGGCTTGAAACGCGGTTTCTACTCCGGCGCAATAGGATATTTCGGGTTCGACGGAAATATGGACTCGGCTATCACTATTCGTACTTCCATGATCAAAAAAGACCGCATCATCTTCCAGGCGGGAGCCGGTGTCGTAGCTGATTCAAAACCGGAGCTGGAATATCTCGAGGTCAAAAACAAACTGGGTGCTTTACTCAGTTCACTGGATGATTTGAAGGCCTAGCTCGCCTTCGTATACAGTACAAATGAGCGCATCGGTTTAACACCCTCTTTGGCGGCGTCTTCTGACTTAAACTCTTTCATCAGATTGCTATAGCTCTTAGCTGCTGAGACCTTTAGATTGTCCGTATTAAACCGGTTCAAATGCTCTATGGCATAATCAAAAAGATCCTTAATCTTTCTTACCTGCAGTCCGCTTAGATCCAAAAGATCTGAGATCGCTTCTCGCAACTGAGTATTGCATGCCGTACTGCTTGAGAATTGAGCACTGTTTGATACACCATTGTTATGAAGAAAATAAACATAACAGTAATATTCAAGAGCTTCCGCGAAGCGTTGTTCCGAACGCATTAACTCTGCCTTATGAAAGATCAATGCCGCATACAGTTCATAATAGCCTGCCGCCAATGCATTCTTCGCATAGGCATTCAAGACGGCATGCATGACTTCACTGTGCTGAAGATGTTTCTTTCCCTGTTTTTGCAGTTGCTTTTCAATATAATCAAACTCATGTGGAAGGTAATATTTAAATTTTTTAATATTACTTGTCACCTTCCATTGAAGATCAAACTGCTCTTTTAACTCTTTTCTAAAAGCTACTGTGCCCATATCCTGAACACGTTTTTGTACGATAAAGGTCTTTTTACATTCCGTACACTTCTTCTCACCGACATGAAGGGCTTTATACTCTTTGGCACAATAGGGACACTTTTGGTTTAGATTTCCTAGCTTTTTGAATTTTTCCATAAATTTTTTTTCATAATTCATCATCACTCGGCGATCGACAACATTGGGAGCCTGGTTCAAATCCTGCTGTAGCTTTTTTTCTTCCAGGCCATTACTGTCTTTCATATTGTTGACATCATTTCGCGTTATATCTACGGAAAGAAGATCAGATGTTTTTGAACCAAATAGACTATTAAAAATACTCATTGTAAGCTCCTCATATATATTAACTTTATGATACAACAACATCAGAAACAGACAGTAACCCCTTAGTTAATCAACAGTAATAATGCTATAATCCCGTCAAATTTTTCCCTATATTAAAAGCATAAGAGAGGTGTGTCATTAAAAAACTATTTGCTATCTTTGGTAATCCCGTATCCCATTCCCGCTCTCCGCTTATGCATAATCACGTGTTTAAATCGCTGGGATTTGATGCCTGCTATACCCGTATTCATCTTGAAGATGGTTCAACACTCAAAGAGACCTTTTTCGCCCAGAGACTTGATGGTGCCAATGTTACCGTCCCCCATAAAGAAGCCGCTTTTGAAGCCTGTGATGAGATACGCGGTTTCGCTCAAACCATCGGCGTTGTTAATACACTCATCAATGAAAACGGCCGGCTGATCGGTTACAACACCGATGCCGATGGCTTCTGTTTTGCGATAGAGGCATTTAGTGATATCAAAAATGTTTTAATCATCGGTGCGGGAGGAACGGCCAAGGCCTTAAGCATGAAATTACGAGCTGACGGTCTTGATGTCTCCGTACTTAACCGAAGTGCCAACAACCTTAAATATTTTCAAGAAAGCGGCTTCAAGACCTATGATTGGCAACATTGTGAGATCAAGGCCTATGACCTCATCGTCAATACGACCTCGGCAGGGCTGAGTGATGAAAACTACCCTGCCCCGATGGAGATACTTCGGCCTCTGTTAGAACAGTGCCGCTACGGTGCTGATGCCATCTATGGTAAGAAAACCCCTTTTCTAAGGCTTTGTGAAGAGATGAAGATCACCTATAAAGATGGTGCGGACATGCTTCTTGGACAGGGTGTTCTGGCGAATGATTATTTTACACAACACCGGTTTTCTCTCCAGGACATTCAGAAATACATGAAAGAGAGTTTTGATTTTTAAACCATATTCCGCTGATAGACACTATACTGATTACGCCCCTTCTCTTTAGCCGTATAAAGTGCTTCATCGGCCATGCCAATCAACATTTCCTGACTTTCTCCCCTGCGGGCGATAAAACTGAAGCAGCCAACACTCACACTCAACACTTTTTGCTCCAAATCAGAGGAGGCATGCTCAAGCTTTAAAGCCAATACATTTTCAATAACACGCTTAGCCATAATCACAGCCCCGTCCGTATCTGTCTTGGGAAGTAAAACCACAAACTCCTCTCCACCGTACCGCGCTACATAATCCTGCGGACGCAATAATGAGTCCTTAAGTACTTTGGCAACCGAGATCAGTGCATTATCCCCCTTTACATGCCCATAGGTATCATTATATTTCTTAAAATAATCAATATCAAGCAGAAGTATAGCCATCTGTTTCTCTTCACGGCACGAGTTACGTCGATACTCTTCAAAACGTTCTTCAAAGTCCATACGGTTTGGCACGCCGGTCAAGGCATCGATACGGGCCACCCGTGCCAAGACCTCATTTTTCTCTTTAAGTACCTTGATCAGATGGTTAAACTCCGTGGCCAGTAGTCCTATCTCATCTTTGCGTTTAGAAAGTCCGGATTTTTCCAAACTCCCTTCCCCTTTGATTCTAACAATATGTGCGCCCAAGTGACTAAGAGGCGATACCACTTCAGAGTTAAGTAAATAGAAAGAGACTATAAAACTCACAAACCCCAAGACAGCGGCCATGATAAAAAGATAACGAATCATCTTTTCGCTCTCCATCAAAAACTCCCGCTGAAATCCGGTCTGTATGATGACAGACTTTTCACCATTGGGAGCATTAAGATAAGTACTGATACTTAATGTTTTATCATCCAGGGCCTCAATCCAAAACTCATGATTATCAAAGATCTTAATAGAAGGATGTTCTGTCACATCTATTAGGGAGATAGTTGAACTTGTATTTTTATTGATCTTTGATAAAAGAACCTTATCTATCACACGTATCATCATCATCGTACCCC
>JBFEYO010000106.1:0-7565 GCA_041562075.1 Sulfurimonadaceae bacterium
CCGAATTTTCTGCTTGTTGATGCATCAGCCTGGCTGAAACTTTGAAAAAGTTTTTTCTGATTCTCTGAAGAGATACCGATTCCTTCATCTTCAACAGAAAACTTGACAACAGCATCCTCTTCACCCTCTTCCAGAAGAACAAGCCTTAAGGTCACTGTACCGTCTTGATAACTAAACTTCACTGCATTATTCAGCAAATTGATTAGTACCTGTTCAAGCCGTAAGGTATCTGCATAATAGATCTTTGGTACATTTTGGGCAATTTTGACATGAATATTGACATTTTTAGCCGATGCACTCTGCCTAATCAGTTCCAGACTCGATGAAATTGCATCTTTAAGGTAAAAGTGCACGGGACTGATCTGAAGTTTCCCCGCTTCAATCGCAGAAAAATCGAGAATATCATTGATGATTCCCAGTAATCTTTTTGCGGCGATCTCTACATTATTAACATAATTCCTCGGTTTTTCCTCAAGTGCCTCCTCAAGTGCAAGTTGAGCCATACCGATAATCGCATTCATCGGGGTCCGTATTTCATGGGACATATTCGCTAAAAACTCCGACTTAGTTTTCGTACTCTCTTCAGCTTTGATTTTCGCTACTTCAAGTTTGTGGGTGCGTTCCTTGATCTTTCTTTCAAGGTTTTCATTGGCTTGTCTAAGCTTTTTGGCAAGCATAGAGGTCTCTTCAAGCAGCATGTTCTTTTCCTCTTGTTCGGATTTATTACGCTTGTAAATATAACTCAATGCAAAGACATTGAAGAGGATGAAGATGAGGGCAGAAATTAAAAATATCGTATAGTTTCGAGAAATCTTGGACTCGATCTCATGAACACTATCTTCCATTCGTTGATTCAGATGAACGACAAAATCATCGATCGGCGTCATGATCTGCTCTTTGGCTCTATAATATTCGGGAGAATACAAGAGTCTGATCGCCAACTCAGGGTCCTTCTCTTTTTCTATGGTATATTGCTTATGCTGATCCTGGAACTTTCCTTCCACGGCATTAAAGGCTTGTATCTCCAAATTGACCAATTGATTGGAATTGTCTTCTGATTCGCGTAACTTGCTCCATTCAAATTGATCATAGGGAAGTTGTGCCATAAGCTCTTTGAGAGAGATACTCTCTTGCAAGGGGTGTTTATGCGCCTGAACATCTGAAGGCAGGTCCCAGTAAACTGTCTCGTAATCCAAGGGACGGGGCTTTTTGCCATTACGAATATCAAGCGTTGCGAAATATTTCTCTTTGAACTGTCTATCCTGTGTCACAACATAAGAACGCGCAAAGTGCGTAAGATCATCAGAGCTTTGATGAAGCTCCTCGGCAAGTTTGAGCATTGACAAACGCTGTTCAGATTGCACGTTAAGCACATTATTCAGACGGTTCATGTACACAAGAAGCGTGACGGATGTTGTAATCAGGATAAATTCTACGAATAGAATTAAAAGATTCACATATTTTTTATCCATTACAGCCTCTTAAAACCCCTATTTATCATTGAAAACACACACTTGGACTATTATAGCCTGTCCTAATGAGATTTAGCAACTATTATTCACATACCAATGTGATATAGAGTTTTCCTGCTTGATATAGTAATCCTCTTTAAAAGCTTCTTCTTTACACGGTTAAAACAGTTATTTCATACTGAATATAGCATCCAAAGAGAATGTATATATCGGGATTTGCTTCCTACTGAAACATCTATACTTATGCCCATAACTGATAGAAAAAAATAGATATGTTTTGTATAAAATAGAGATATAATCTAAGGACAAACATCCATATTCTTCTTTTGTTTCAACTCTTCAATCAATGCAGGCGCGCCTATTCATAAAACTTTTACTTATCTTAATTATAAATCATCCTTTCAATAATCCATCTATTTTAAGAACAAGCAAGCTAGTATTGTCCTGTATAATCTATAAACACTATATTTTCCAAGAAGGAATGCTTGAATGCAGCATGATCGATCTATTCTCTCCAGTATCAAGACGCTTATCCAAGAAGACAAAAAACAGATATTCTATCTTATCTATTATTCGACTATTGAAGCCATCTTACTTCTCTCTATCCCTCTGGCATCTTCGTTTATGATCAACAGTATCCTGGCCCACGCCAGTATCTCTATTGCTGTTCTCGGCGGTGTTATCATCACCACCTTTTTACTGGCTGCCGTCTTACAGGTGGCCAAACAGTATATTGTCGAAAAGTTTCAACAAAAGGTCTTTGTCACTATGGGGATCAAGATCGCATCACAGGCCATCAAGACCAAAGACTCCAATGCCCAATACAAAGATACTCTGGATAAGCATATGAACTACTTTTTTGATATTGAGGCCATCCAAAAGATCTTTCCTATCATGCTGCTTGATGGGACAGGACTGATCGTCAAGCTTCTGCTGAGCCTCTTGCTGCTTCTAGCCTTTGATGTCGTACTGTTTCAGGCCGGTCTTTTTTTCTTTATCCTTTTTGTGATTCTTCTTTTTGCCCTGGGACGTAATGGCATAAGCTACAGTATTGAACGTTCCAATGCCAAACATGAGGCGATCTACTATCTTCAAAACATTCCCCAGATGCAAGAGGATGAGAGCACAATTTCTCAAAAATTTGATGAATACCTGCAATCGTTTATACAGGCACGTACACGTATCTTCAAGGTCATTCTTAGCCAGTTGACACTTACCTATCTTATGGAAGGGCTGATCTTTAGCTCCTTTATGATTATTGGCGGCTATCTGGTCATCCACAGCACCTTGCCTCTGGGTGAGTTTGTCGCCGCTGAGATCATCGTCGTGACCATTACCTATGCCCTCAAAAGCTTCATGAAACAGATCGACTACATCTATGATATGGCCGAAGGTTTTTACAAGGTCGAAAAACTCTCATCGACCCTGGAGGGAGACAAAAATGCCTAAGCATACATATAAGGCGACTAAGATGGTCACCCTTCACCCCATCATCCGCAAGATCCGTCTGACAACGGCACTGTTCTTCCTTCTGTTGATCGCCGTTCTCTTCCTGCCCTGGCAGCAGACGATCAAAGGAGAAGGAACCCTTATTGCCACGGATCCCATGCAAAGAGACTACACCATCCTTGCCACTATTGACGGGATCGTCGACGAGGTCTATGTGAAAGAGAACCAGTTTGTCACAAAGGGCACCCTGCTCTTTACTCTGGTTGATTTGGATAAAGAGTATGACAAAAAACTCAGCTCTATCTACGAAAGTTCCCAAAAACAGTATGGAGACTATGAAGAGCAGATCAAAAATATTCGCCAAAAAGAGCAAAACCTTCAAAACAACCTGGAAGTAGGTATCGATATCTACAATAAAAAGATACGTAAAGTAGACAACAAGATCAAGAGTCTGAGCTTGCAGAAGGTCTCTTTAGAGAAACAGTACGAGATCGAACACCTCAACCTTGAGCGTATGCAACAGCTCTATAAAGACGGGATCGAGTCAAAACGAAGTTATGAAGTCGTCGAAAACCGCTACGTCAAGGCCAAAACCGAACTGGAAAAAGTCGATGTAGATATCAAGATAGAGGAGAACAATCTAAAGATACTGGATCAGGAAAAGAAGAAATTCCTTAATGAGATGCAAAACAGCATCAAGCTTCTTCATAACACACGGCTTAGCTCCAATGCCAAGCTCAAGTCCATTACTCAGGATATCCAGCGTAACAGCCTTAATGTCAAACGCTATGAAAGCGGTAAGGTCTATGCCCAGAGGGATGGCTACATTGTCCGTATCCTGCAAAATGACAAAAACCGCCTGATAAAAAAAGGTGACCCCATCTTGCATTTTGCGCCTCAGGTCACCCATAAAAGCATCCTGTTGAAAATTTCTGATTTCAACATGCCTTTGTTAAAAGAGGGACTTCCGGCACGTATCATGTTCTACGGATGGCCCGCCCTTCAGATCTCCGGATGGCCACAGATCAAATACGGCACCTTTGGAGGCCTTGTCGACAAGGTCGAGCCTATCTCTTATGAAAAGGGCTTTTATTATGCCCGGGTCACAGAAGACCCAAAGGAGCCCTGGCCAAAGGGAGAAGAGTTAAAAGTCGGTACCCAGTCCACTGTATGGATCCGCCTTGAGACTGTACCCATCTGGTATCAGATCTGGAGACTGATGAATGCCTTTCCTCCACGCATGGTAACTCCGGTCGTCGAGAAGAAATCATGAGACAGCTCTTTGTCTTTCTTTGTCTGATCGCCGTTATCAGCGCAAAAGAGCGCTTTGAAGAGTCCATGATCTTTCAATATTTCAGTGAATCCAATCCCTTCTATTACGAGACAATTGCCAGGCAAAAACGTCTGGAGAACCGTGATCTTTACCATCTTGGTGACCTGGATTATGAGTCATTTGCCAAATATGACTACAAAGAGTACCCGGCCAGTGAAGGAGAGTTTTACAATATCGGTATTAAAAAACCTTTGGAAACGGGGATCGACCTCTCTCTTTCCTATCGAAAAGCCGAAGGGGTACAGGAGTATAACAATATCAAGACCGGTGACGAGGGAGAGGTACTTCTTGGTGTGAACATACCCCTTGTATCTGTATTAAAAGGCACCAATCAGCGTCAGCTTAACATCGATACCGCTACGCTACAAAAAGAGATTCTTGAGTATCAATCCAAAGACAATCTCCGTCATCTCTATTTTAATGTTTTAATGGAATATGCCAAAGTTCTCTATTACAAATCAATCACCCGCCTGCAAGAAGAGCTGTTGCAAAAAGCCAAAGAGCGAATGAAACTCATCGAGAGCAAGATTACGGCAGGTTCTCTTCCGAAGATATCCCTTGTCGAAGCAAAACAGCAGGTCATCAATAGAGAGCAGTCCCTGCTCAACTCACTCAATGATTATACGGCTTCCATGGAAAGCTTTACGCAGTACCTGGATATCTCCCGCAGTACCTTTGAAGAGCTGTATGATCTTATTGACATCAATACCATGGACTTTGACACCCTTGTGCTTGACACACTTCTAGATGAGGCCTCGGAATATCGATATGATCTCAAACAGTATGACATCAAAATACAGCAGCTGCTCTTGCAACAAAAACAGACCGGCCTACTCAATCTTCCACAGGTAGACCTATCCATGTATGGCGTCCATGACTTTAAGTATGATGAAGGGTACAAGATATCTCTGGATCTGAGCTTTCCCCTTGAAAGGCGCAAATATGATGCTAAAAACCTTGAGAATAAACAACATATTCTCGAGAATGAGATGGCAAGAGAGAAGATACTCATTGCTATCAAGACCAGACTTAGAAATATCGTCAACGCCTGTGATACCTACTTGCAAAATCTCAGTAGTTCCCATGAAGAGATCGACCTGCTTGAGCAGTTAGAAAAGGCTGAGAACACCAAATACCGTCTGGGTAGCAGCAATCTCTTCATACTCAATCAACGGGAGATGCTGACGCTAAAAGTCAAAAAGAAGGCCCTTTATTATAAATACAGACTCTATCTCCTGCACAAGGAAGCACAGCGGGAGACAGGGACCCTATAAAGAGACCTCTTCCAAAGCCCTTAGCAGACCCTGTTTATATTCAGAAGAAGGCAGTTGCTGGATCTTCTGTCGTTGTGCTTCAACCAGCTCTTTGAACTCTGCATCATGTCTCCTCTGTACTCCCTTTTCCTGCTGCATATAGTAGTAACACAAGTCACTAAGCCAGTCTGCGATCTTGGTATAGCCCTTGTCATACCCCGTGGGCTTCTTCGCAAAGCGGTAGTGAGAGGATCTATAATAGAGATCCTCGCTTAATTTTTTAAAATCCATCTCTAAGCATATCCAATCAGACACCCTCCATGCATATCCATGACAAAATGTAAACTCAACTCTCCTTCGCTATAATGCTTTCAAACTTCAAGGAATTGATCTATGTCCAGCTTTCTCTTTCTGTTATCCATCCTCGTCCTAGGCTATGCGACCTATTATTACCTGAATCAAAAATGGAAAAAACGCGAATCGGCTATCAATGACTTTGCCTTTGAGATACAACGGGAACTACGCCAAAGCAATACAGAGATCTCCCAGGGGGTGGATTATTTCAAACAGGTACAGAATCATTTTGAAGACCTGGGATATACCCTCACCAAGCATCCCGATTTCAGTACGGACTTCATTGCCAAAAAGGATAAGGAGATCTGTTTCATACGTATTCAGGGCCCTCAGGAAAGAAGCGACATCACCGCCAAGGTCTATCAGAACTTTGTGGGTCAAACCGTCCTGTATGCCCTGGATAATCCGCTCTACGCTTCCTATGCTCTCAAGTGGCGTTATGTCTGTTCAAAGATGATGTGTGATCGATCTGCAAAGATCTACATGAAAAAGTACGAAGAGAGATTGGCCTTTGATCTCATCGAGATCCAGGCCTAAGAAAGAGAAGCGTCTATTACTTCCGATAGAGGTGTTATTTTTTACGGCAGCCGCTCAAAGAGATATCAGCACCTTCATCCTTACCGCCCTCTTTGCCGTCGGCACCAAGGGAGATGATTTCAAGCTCACCCTCTTCATTCAGATAGACAAAGTTATTTCCCCAAGAGTCTTTTGGCAAGAGACCATCTGTGAAATAGGAACCGTCTGCATAATTTTTATATTTTTCCGTACTCGGGTTTTGTGCCAGGGCTTCCAGTCCCTCTTCCGTCGTCGGATAGCTACCGTTATCCACTTTAAACATACGAAGTGCGTTCTTAATACTCTCCATCTGCGTACATACCAACCCTTTTTTTGCCTTTTCACTTTGACCCAGGATATTAGGCATGACAAATGAAGCCAAAAGCCCGAGGATGACGATTACGATCATTAATTCCATTAAAGAGAATGCATTTCTTCTCACGATTGTCCTTCAGTAACACATAAATGTTATTTATATTAAGAAGGGATTATACAGTAAAAAGGTTGCGTCAATATTACTCTGTGTTAAAATACAGGGAAAAAGTCATAATATGAAAAAAACACTACTTATTCTCACACTGCTTCTACTTTTTATACTGACTCTTAGCTATACCATACTCTTTACCTCTTTGGGCAATAGTATCCTAAGACCCTATGTGCAAGCCAGAATCAACGAACATTCACCCTTGCCCCTTACCCTAAAGACCTTCGATCTGGATATCAATGCCCTGCATATCTATCTTGAACTGGAAGAGAAGAACAACCTGCTTGTCAGTGGGAACTACTCTCTCTTTACACAGACCCTTGATCTGGACTACCTCCTTAACCTATCAGATCTTTCCCGCATCAGCACCCATTCCAAGCGCCCCCTTGCAGGCCGTATCCATACCAGCGGAAAGATCACGGGAACATTTGATCATTTTACCCTCAAAGGAGAGAGTGATCTGGCACAGGGTAAAAGCGACTATGCTCTTGTCTTTCAAGACTTTTCCCTTTTAAAAGCAGCGCTAAAATCCGAACATGCCAGGATAGAGACCCTTTTAAAGATGCTTGGAGAACCCCTCTATGCCCATGGGAATATCGATCTTCACCTGCAACTGAATGATCCCGATCCTGCGCACCAAAAGGGAAGCATTGCCCTGGATATAA
>JBFEYO010000107.1:0-7470 GCA_041562075.1 Sulfurimonadaceae bacterium
CTTTATCGCACTTGCAAAGATTGATCATATCATCTACAAGTCCAACGCCTACAACACCATTATCAATGCACGTCCTGAACTTGAGGTCAGTGACCACCATAACTGTAGACTTGGACAATGGTATGACGGAGAAGGTACCCGCCGTTTCAGCGAGACCCCATCCTTCAAACTCATCCAAACACCACACAAAAAAGTTCATGAAACAGCCAATGCCAATGTCGCATACCTCAGTGACGGTATCGAAGATTCTCACGTGGAAGCAGGCGACGAGATCGTTGCCCGTTTTGAAGAGATGGAAAGAGCAAGTAATGAGCTCTTTAGACTGCTTGATGCTATTCTGGCCGAGTCAAAAGCCTCTTAAAAGTCTAAAAAGAGGGAGCGCCGAAGTCCGGCGTTCCATCAAAACTTTGGCCTCCTGAAAAACCTCCTCCAAAACTCATACCCGAACCAAAACTTGGGTCCATAAAACCGAAGATACCGCTTTTGCCCCGTAACATCGCGATATCCTGTTTGGGAGCAATTCCCTGAGGACAGACAGGAACACACTCATTACACAGCGTACAGTCCCAGATACCTTTTTGCTGCACCGCTTCCAAACGCTCTTTGGTATTCTCTTCTCTCACATCTGCGACATATCTCCAAGCCCGTGTCAGCGCGAAGGGACCGATGAAGTCTTCATTGACCGCATAGACCGGACAGGCGGAGTAACAGGCTCCGCAAAGGATACAATCACTCTGCAGTTCATTCGCTTCAGCCTCTTCCACAGACACGGGACGGTTATGCTCTTTCTCGCTTCCCCAGGCCTGAGCAATCGCATTAAACCGAAGCATCTTTTCTGTATCTACCACCAGATCCCGTATGACCGGTACGTTTCTTAGCGGTTCAATCAGGTCACCATCATCCAGTTTATACCCGCAGGCAAGTTCTTCCCTGCCGTTTACCCGTACTGCACAGGAACCACAGACTTCCGAGCGGCATCCCGCTGTATAGCTCAAACTGGCATCAAGGTTTGCCTTGACATAATTGAGTGCTTCCAAAAGTGTCCCATTCTCAAAAGGGAGTTCATAGGTTTTTGTCGATTCAGTGCCTTCAGAAAAACGCTTTACAGTTATCTTCATACCCAACTTCTCCTAATCACAATACTCACGTTCATATTCCTCATCGTCCTCATAGTCGTCATCATACTCATCCTCAAAAGGAAAATATTCTTCATCCTCTACACCATCTTCCAACTCTTCAGGATTGATCTGCGTCTTACGTTCTTGATCCTCTAGGCAATAAATTCCAAACATAACTGTCCCTCCTCCTTCCATGCAATGGTGTGGGCTGCAAACTCTGCATCATTTTTTTCAGGGGCATCTTCTCTGTAATGAGCTCCCCGACTCTCATTTCGGCTGATCGCTCCAAGTAACACGGCTTCAGCAAGGCTTAGAATATTCCCAAAAGCCAGATACTCCGTCAGATTGGTATTATAGACCTTCGATCTATCCGAAGGCCCCATCAGCGGTAATTCCTGTTCCGCAAGGCGTACCTTCTCCAAAAGATCTTCCAGATCCGATTCGTTCCGCTTGATCCCGGCCATGGTATAGAACTCTTCACCCAATTTCGCACGTTTCTCATAAAAATTGATCTCGCTCTCATAGGCTCTGATCTGCTCTATCCATGCACGATCTTCATTCAGCTGCGTCCCATCGGCCTCAAGAGCTTCTATCATTGAAGCATAACACGCTGCTTCTTCTCCCGCCTGACGACCAAATACCACCAATTCAAGCAGGGAGTTTCCGCCCAGACGATTGGCGCCGTGCACCTTACGGTTTGCCGCTTCGCCCGCGGCAAAAAGCCCTTGAATAGAACTCATCGACTTCTCATCCACATCAATTCCACCCATTGTATAGTGGGCAACAGGCTTAATAGGGATCAGGTCGATCACCGGATCAACATCCTCATAGGTCATGGCCAGTTTACGCTCCTGGGGAAGTTCATGGTCAATCAACTCTTCACCCAAATGACGGATATCCAGATAGACTTCACCACTCCCGGCAATCTCATCTAAGATAGCCCGGGCTACCACATCTCTGGGAGCCAATTCATCGGTAAATCGTTCATGCTCGGCATTTAAGAGATATCCACCGGCCCCTCTGGCCGACTCGGAAATCAAGATTGCCGAGTTTTTTAAAGCTGTCGGATGAAACTGGACAAACTCCATATCCGATAATCTGGCCCCCGCGCGAAGCGCCGCCGCAGCCCCGTCTCCGCTCGCCGCAGAAGAGTTTGTACTATACCCGTAAAAGAGCTGGGAGTACCCTCCCGTCGCTGCAATGACTGTTTTGGCCTCAAAAGCAACGACTTCTCCGCTTTTGATATCCAAAAAAGTCGCACCTGCAACCCGCTTTTCCCTGATGATATAATTGAGTAAAAAATGTTCGTTAACAAACTCTATGCCCATCTTTAAGGCTCTATCATAAAGCGTATGTAGGATCTTCAAACCCGTATAGTCCTGGGCATAACAAGCACGTATACCCGAAGCCCCGCCCAAACGACGCTGGGCGATCTTGCCCTCTTTGGTTCGTGAAAAAGGAAGCCCCAGTCTATCCAGCCACTCTACCGCCGAAGGGGCATCCTTGCACAACTTCTCTATCGCCTCCAGAGAAGCCAGTCCTTGTGAGGACTTTAGGGTATCTTGTATATGGGCATCTACACTATCCTCATCCACATTTCCCATCGCAGCGTTGATACCGCCCTGGGCCATTGAGGTCTGAGATCGGGTAGGGAACTCCTTACCAACAACTTTTACCTCGGCCCCTGCTTCCTTGGCAGCGATCGCCGCTACCAGTCCGGCACCGCCGGAACCAATAATCAAAACATCTGTCATATACACTTCTTTAACGGGCACAAGCCCTTTGATCTGCATATTTTACACTAAGAGAGATTCATAGAGATTAAGTCCCGACGAAATAGGATGAAGTTAAGATTATTTCAAATACTACGCGCTATAGAGCACCCAAGATCAGCCAATAACGTAACACACGCAGGCTAAAGGAAATCAGTACAAACCAGAACCAGTGCAGGCGGATCAACCCCGAGGCAATGGTCACGGGATCACCGATCAGGGGTAAGGGCGAGAGCAGTAATGCTCCATACCCGTATTTATGCGCTAAAACATAGGCCTTTTGGCCCCATTTGGAAGATTCGATTTTACCCTGCATAAGGGAGAAGAGAAAGAGGCCCAGCAGATAGTTCAACAAGACTGCCAGACAATTACCCACAGAGGCATATAAAAGGGCATCACCCCGATCCATCCCCAACTCCACTGCTCCCACAAGAGCGAGCTCCGAACTAAAAGGAAGGATGGTCGCCGCTAGGAAACTGGAGAAAAACAGGCCAAGGGGGCCATATTCATCTATCATCTAGGAATTTTTGATATTCTCGATAACTGAAGCAATAAGCTTTTGACGTGCCTCCACCGAGGTCCAGGCAATGTGCGGGGTGATATACAGACGCTCTTTCGCCTGGATATTCAACAACGGGTGATCCTCTTTCATCGGCTCCTGGGCCAATACGTCAAGCCCTACATAGATCGGTTTGGCATCCATGATATATGAGAGGGCATCCTCACTGACGATACCCCCGCGACCGAGGTTCAGTAAGATGGCGCCATCTTTCATCATCAGTAATTCGGAATGGGCAATCAGATCTTGCGTATCTGCATTAAGCGGAGCATGAATTGAGATAACATCGCTCTGCTCCAGAATATTAGAGATGGTATCACGTCTGTAATCACCATTATCATTTTTACCCGAGGTCGAGAAGTAAGAGACCTCTGCACCAAAAGCCGTCGCAATCTTAGCGACTCCGCGACCGATCTCACCCAGACCGATAATCCCCCATTTTTTTCCCTTGAGTTCAAAAAAGGGCTGTGCCACATGGGTAAAAAGGCCTGATTTACTCCAGGAACCGTCTTTGACATACTCATCGTAATATCGTGAATGCCCCATAAGATAAAAGAGCATGGAAAAGGTGTGCTGAATCACCGAATCCGTGGAATATCCTGCCACATTCTTAACGGCTATCCCCTTCTCTTTTGCTGCTTCAAGGTCTACATTGTTCATCCCCGTTGCTGCAATACAGATGAGTTTCAGCTCACGGCACTCCTCCATCATCTGCGCTGTAATAACGACCTTGTTGGTGACAATGACCGTCGCATCTTTTATACGTTCCAGTGTCTGCTCAGCAGAAGTAGTCGGATAATTAGAAACCTCTCCCAAGGCATCAAATCCGCTTAGGTCACTGTCTCCAAAGGTCAGCGTATCAAGTAAAACGATCTTCATTACGCGTCTTTTATCTTTGAAATAAGTGTCTTCGCCTGTTCAAGTGCCTTTTCTACCGGCGCAAACACAAGGGCCACTGCCATGCGACGTCCTTTATGAGATTCCGGTTTTCCAAATACCCGTACAAATGAGTTATCTGAAAAAAGCGAATCATCTACGTCAACGACCGGTGCATAAGCGTCTTTTTCTGACTTAAAGGCTGCCGATGCTCCATCCCCATAGAACGTAAATCCAAGAGGCAGACCAAGTACGGCACGTAGATGAAGTGCGAATTCCGATTGGGATTGGGTGATCAGGGTCACCATTCCCGTATCGTGAGGACGAGGGCTGACTTCGGAGAAGTAGACCTCATCTCCCTTGATAAAAAGTTCAACTCCGAAGATCCCTTGACCACCAAGACCGTCTGTGATCGTCTTCGCGATCTGCTGGGCACGCTCTTTGGCCAGCGGTGTCATCTGAGCAGGCTGCCAGGAGTAGATATAATCACCGTCTTGCTGTTGGTGACCGATAGGCTCACAATAGACCGTCTCTTTTCCATTACGGGCAGTCAGCATCGTGATCTCATAATCAAAATCGATAAAGGCTTCAACGATCAGTTCCGACGCATCTCCTCTAGCCTCCTTTGCCATCTCCCAGGAGTTGTCCAGGTCTGCTTCTGAACGCATCACACTCTGTCCGTGTCCAGAGGAAGACATCACCGGCTTGACCACACATGGATAACCCATCTCTCCCGCAGCCACTTCCATCTCCTCACGGGTCTTGACAAATTTGTAAGGCCCTGTCTTAAGCCCCAACTCTTCTGCTGCGAACTGACGGATATTCTTACGGTTCATGGTCTTATTCACCGCATCTGCATTTGGAATGACATTAAAGCCCTCTTTCTCCGCCGTAAACAGAGCTGAGATACTGATCGCTTCCACTTCAGGAAGAATATAATCAGGCTTCTCTTTGCGAATGATCTCTAGGATCGCCTCCTCATCTTGCATATTTACCACGTGAGAAGAGGTTGCAACAAGGTGGGCAGGAGCTCCTTCATACTTATCCACAGCCACCACTTCAAGACCCAGTCTTTGCGCCTCGATAGCAACCTCTTTACCCAGTTCCCCCGAGCCCAACAACATGACTTTTTTACTATTACTCTTTAATGGTGCGCTAAATTGCATCGTTTTTGTCCTTGCAGAAGTTTAATTAAATAGACTTCTTTCATAACCTATGGCTTGTCCATTGGAAGGCAAAAAGAAGAGGCTATGAAAGAAGTCTAATGTATTTTATCCAATCAGACTTGAAGAAAAGACTAAAGGGGGTCTTTTCCCAGATGAATCTCTCCCTCGCCAATCCCGTCTTTTCCACGCCGCTTGAGATGAAGCACCTCCCCCGGCTTTCCCCGTAAGGCCTGGCGCAAGGTATGCAGGCTCAGAGGTTCTAGCCCTTCTACCGAAAGGATCTCATCACCTTTTTGCAGGTTCACTACCCTGGCACCCTCCATAAATTTGATACTAAATACTATGACCTTACCTTCTTGCAAGATCAGGCGTATCCCCGATTTATCGACTTCTTCGCGTCTCTTATACTCTTTGTGATGATTTAAATAGAGCATGTGAAAAGGAAAATCCAGGACAATATTGTGTCGTTTGAAAAAAGCCAATCCCAAAGCATTTTGTTTCGAAGTCTGCATCACCAGATCGGGATAAGAGACCCCTGCAACCTCCAAATTGCGTAGTCTGAACTCTTCACTTTGAGAGAGTGCACTGACCGTGACCACCTCCTGGACATGAGAGGCGATGATCTCACCTCTTTCTTTAAGCACCTGAAGATTTTTCGGATGCATTCTACCCGTACCGTTATCCCCCAGGTCGATATCAAAAACCAAAGGGGTCTCGCTCAGTTTCACCTGTATCTGTGGAATATGTCCTCTGCTCCAGGCAATAGGCGTACGTGCGGCATACTCTCCCATATAAGGCTCCGCTCCGATATAGGCATGCACCTGCGAGTGTTCAAAATCAAACTCCCAACGGAACTGATGTACGAAGGCACTTCCCAGGATCCCACAAAACTTTTTTCCCGAAAAGGGCCATAGAGACTGTAGGTCAGCCGTTATATAGGGGAAGCGATTGGCAATCTGCAGACGTCCAAGTTTTAATGGTATAGCCTTGTACATCTGCAGGCTTATACGTCCGTTGGGTGTCAAAATCGTCTCTGAAAACTTCAAGCCCGTACGCGCCTCTGCCTCCTTGATATCCAGTTTTTTTCCCAATAGAGGGGTATAACTTTTGTCCAGAACCACAAAACTTGCCCCTGTATCAAATAGAAAATCGCAGCTTTCCCCATTAATATCAACGGATAAGAATATCCCATTCGCATCGGGGTCAAAGGTTCCGGTATATAAAGGACGTTCAGCCCCGTAAAGTGTTAAAAATAGAAGGAGGAGGAGGAGAAGGCTACTTTTCATTCTCAAGGGAGATAGCGCACTCTTTTATCGGATCAAGTTTGTGGGCGAACTCACAAGGCATCTCCTCAAAATTATCAATGAGATAGAGCAGCTCATGAATACCCTGATGTTTAAGTACACGCTTTTTATTATATTTTTCAAGACAATGATTACATCCTAAAAACTCGGAACAGTCCAAAGAGTCACTGATCGTTATGATCTGTTGTGCAGGGTTGAGCTCCAAGATCGTATTCAGGCTCTCGATCCCGTGCTCAATCGTAAAATCGATCAGCACCATATCCGGTGCCTCATGTTTATAAAACGCCATCGCCTCTTCATAATCCGTAACCAAGTGCACATCATGATGAGCCATCTGCTCAAGGAGGCCGATCCGAAT
Organism: Sulfurimonadaceae bacterium; assembly: GCA_041562075.1. Lineage (GTDB taxonomy): Bacteria > Campylobacterota > Campylobacteria > Campylobacterales > Sulfurimonadaceae. Next base: position 7,154 of record JBFEYO010000107.1, read on the forward strand.
CGAGTTTTGTATCGATGGGTTATCAATAAAGAGTATCTTCATAATGATATTATAGTGCATCTTTGTAAAAGAAGCGTTAAATTTCAATTAATAAAAATTATAATCAGAGCTTAATGCTGTGCTTTTACAAACATCTGATAATGTCCTTCCTCATCCATAAGCTGTCCAGGCTCGCCCTTCTCGACGATCTGACCATCTTTCATCACATAGATATAATCAGAGTTTTGCACCGTACTGAGTCTGTGGGCGATGGTGATAATGGTACGCTCTTTCAAAAAAGCCTGCAATGCCTTAAAGAGATCGCTCTCCGTATGTAC
>JBFEYO010000108.1:0-7441 GCA_041562075.1 Sulfurimonadaceae bacterium
ACAAAGTTCGGCTCATCGGAGACAATGGTTCGCTGTTTCTTACTACGCGCATGGAAGAGGACAGGGGTGCCCTCGAAGTTGAAGGCCTCACGCAGTTTATTGGTCAGATAGCGACGGTAGGTAAAGTGCAGGCCCTCAGGGCGATTCATGACCAGTGCGATACGCGGCGGACGTATATCATACTGGGTGACATAATACAGACGAATGACCTTACCCTTGACCGATGGGAGGTGGTGACGTCGTTGGGCCAGCTCGATGACACGGTTGAGCTTGGAGGTACTGATACGCTGGGAATAGTTCTCATTGATCTCCAGGATCTTATCCATGATCTTGTGTACGCGCTGTTTGGTAAGGGCAGAGATGGTCAGGATCGGTGCATAATGCAGGAATTTGAATCGGCTGCGTACCTTTTCGGTGAACTTTTCGTAATCCTTATCCGTCAGGTCCCATTTGTTTAGGATAATGATACATCCCAGACGGTTTTCATCGATGAGCCCGGCGATCTTCTCATCCAGGTCTTTAAAGGGTTCAGAGGCATCCAGTACCAAAAGAGCGATATCGGCATCTTTAAGCATCTCTTTGGTGCGGTTGAGGGCGAACTTCTCAATACCGACGATCTTACCGCGGCGGCGTACCCCGGCGGTGTCGACAAAGGTGACTTTCTTGTCTCCGACTTCGATCACTTCATCAATAGGATCGATGGTCGTACCCGCTACGGAAGAGACAACCGAACGGTCCTCTCCCAAGAGGGCATTCAAAAGGGAAGACTTACCGACATTGACACGCCCGATGATGGCGACTTTGACCTGGTTGAGACGTTCGGGGTCATAAAACCGGGTCTGATCATTCTCTTCGAAGGCGATCTTCTCATCTTCGGTCAATAGACGTTCGTGTGCCTCTTCTTCTTCATTGAATTCCGGAAGGTTATAGTCATGGCTATCGTTTTCTTCTTCATCCAGTTGAAGCTCTTTGTTTTTGGCCCCTTCATCTTCGGGAAGCTGCTCATAGATCCACTCGATGAGTTTTACGGTGTTTCGGTTATGGGCAACAGAGATTCCGAAGATAGTATCCGTACCAAATTCATAATAGTCCCATAGCCGCTCATTCATCTTGTCATTATCGATCTTATTGACGACCAGAGCCATCGCTTTTCCCATGGCCTGAAGTTCATAGAAAAACTTTTTATCCTCATCATTGGCAATGGTCTTTCCGTCTACAACATATAGGATGATATCCGCTTCATAAGCGGCTTTGACGGCTTTTTCCTTGATCTTGTCGAAGAGTTCGCATCCTTTGTCCAGCCCACCGGTATCCAGAAGCTCGACTTCTCTGTCTAAGATAGGAGCAATACGTTTTTTGACGTCACGGGTTGTTCCTGCCTGATCGGAGGTGATCGCATCACGCTGTTTGACAAGGCGATTAAAAAGGGAGGATTTGCCGACATTTGGACGGCCGATAATGGCAAGTTTTTTCATGAGTGTACTTCGTGCTGGGATTGATAGTGTAATTATAGCACCCAAGTCTTAGAGTTGGTAAATCTCTTTGTATTGGGCACTGCGCGCACGTACGCGTTTAAGATACTGTTTGGGCTCATCATAGGTAAGATGATTCAGCAGGTACTGGTAGACCTGTTCCGGGGACATGGTGTTAATGATCTTGGCCGCGGTAGGGACATGATTATTTCCGGTAAAGGCCCTGGCTACATTACCTGCTCCGGTATTGTAGCCAGCGATAGCACAGTAGAGTCTGGATGTCGGGTTCTTGATAGAGGAGAGGTATTTATAATAGAGAATATGAAAGTAGGCCGATCCGATCTCAATATTGTTTTGGGTGTTGTAAAGATAAGAGGCGGAGAGCAGGCGGCGTTTATTGTATAAGAACTTATACGAATCGATCCCGGCGGTACGGGGAACGATCTGCATTAAACCATAGGCCGGGACATGGGATCGGGCCATGGGGTTGAAACTGCTTTCTGAGTGCATGATCGCCAGGAGCCAATAGGGCTTCAGGTTAAAACGTGTGGCATTTGATTTGGCACTGACGAGATAGTTATAGGAGCGTTTATAGGTCGCATTGTCGGGAAGCTTATAACTAAGAGAAAAGACCTTTCCATTTTGGGTATAACTGATCTGCCGAGTATCTAGACGCTCTTGATTAAGCAAAGGTTGTTGATCAAGGGTGGAGGTTTGGATATATTCGTTTCCAAGGGTGATCTTTTCCAGGTTTTTTGAGAGAGGGTCCTGATCGTAAGCCTTGATATTATTGAGTGAGAGTGTCTGTTTGAGTTTAGTTAGCAGTACTTCTTTTGGGATCTTCTGATCCGAAGAGATCTGGGAGATAGTGACCTCGTTTTTTTCAAAATCGATCAGCGATTTTGTTTGTAGGTCTTTAGAGTAGTGCACATGTTTTTTAGCCTCTTGAAGATCATCTTCAGGCCAAAACGCCTTGACTTGTTTCCGGTAGGCTTTGATCGCTTCTTTCTCTTGTGTGAGATAGCGGTTAAAGGCTGCATCTTCTCTCTTTTTAAAGTCGATGAACTTTACTTTTTCCTGTTTAAAGGCAGAATCCTGCTGCTGTTTATAGGCTTCGAAGCTTTGCTCCGCCTGAATAAGAAAGGGAAAGAGGAGTATGCTTAGTCGACGACAAGCCATACAAAGAGCTCTTCTGTACGAGGATGTTCCCAAACCTCTTCGATGTGGGCGTAAATGGTCTTATTATCACTGGTCTGTACAGTAAAAAGTTGAGAAGAGGTCGATCCGCTTCGTCCCCGTTGCTGCTCTTTTCTGGTGATCTGTGTACCGACGCTCATACCCGATTGAAAGGAGAGCTCGTCCAGTCCTCTTGAGATGGCCAGACGGCGCTGTTCAGCCTTTCCTTTGACATGGGGTCGGGCACTGCCGACAGCCCCTGTTTTGCCATCAAGTGTGGGCTTGTTGATCCACGCAGGTTTGATAATTGGCTCCGGCTTTGGTTTTCCGCAACCTGTAAATAGAAGCGAGACCATTAAGCCGGCTAATAAGATTTTGTACATAAATACCCCCCGATACTTAAAAATAAAAACAAAGATTTGTGCTTAGTTGTAAGTATAGACAGAGTGCAGGCAGAGCCTGCCAAGAGCCTGACTGTTGTTATTTAGTCGGGAACTCTTTTTCAAGGCTTTCAAGGGCATTTTTAGCCTGGAATTGCTGCCATAATGCTTCATCATTCTTGTACGATGTTTTGACATTACGTTTAACAGCTTCATTGACTGTGTTCTCACTCATACCAACAAGTACATAGAGTGTACCGGTTTGCGGGTGGTTCCAAGAATCAACCTGTTTTGATCCGCTTAGGCTTTGCTCTGCTGTCTGTTTAGCAACTTGTTCAACAACCTTGTCACCTACTTGACCAGCACCTGCACCTGTTTGGCGTGCCCAGTCTGTGATCTTCGCTTTTACTTTTGTTTCCATTTGGAAAGCAAGGTTTGTACGTGCAACTGCCAATGCCTCACGACGGGTAAAGCTATCTCCAAGTGTTCCCGGCTCTGCTGAACCCAGGTCTGTATACTCTAGACCTTCATAACCTAGTTGAGGTTTACATACCCACTTAGGCGCTAAAACGCCCCCTTTTCTACAACGGAAATCCGCTTCTTCCTCACTTGGATCTGCAGTTTTCCCTCCACAACCTGCAAAGGATAATGCTAATAATGAAGCAGCCAAAACTGATGTTAACGATTTTTTCATGAATACTCCTGAAGTTTGTTTCTGGGGTTATTGTATCATATTATTTATGAGAGTCAAGTCTTAAGGTGACGATAACAAATCGCCCCAAAGGGCTATGGGACATATAGACTTTATTAAGAGACTTCTATATTTGAACTCACCGGACCATTGGGAAGAGACTCCACATACAGGGATTGCGACGGGAAGGCAAAACTGGCCTTGTGCTTTTCAACGATCTTCATGATTTCCAGATTGATACGTTCTTTGACCATAAGATACTCTTGCCAATTGGTGGTATTGGTGAAAAAATAGCAGAAGATTCCCAGGGCAGAATCCTGAAAGTCGGTGAAGTTTATCAAGATCGTGTTTTGGTTGATGTCGGGATCATTACGGAGCATTTCCCGTATCTCTTCTAGGATCGCCTGCATCTGATTTGATGAGGTGTCATAGGTCAGTCCGACGGTCATCTTGATTCGACGCATGGTCATTCGTGACCAGTTGGTGATCGGACTGTTGGCCAGGGTGGCATTGGGTACTGCCACGAGCGCTTTGGCAAAGGTGCGTACCCGAGTGGATCGGATTCCTATACTTTCAACGGTGCCTTCAACACCCGGAGTCTGAATCCAGTCTCCCACATCAAAGGGTTTGTCGGAGAAGATGACCAGTGAGCCGAAAAGGTTGGCTGCGGTGTCTTTGGCGGCCAGGGCAAAGGCTAGGCCACCAAGACCCAAGGAGGCGAGAAAGCCTGTAAAGTTATACCCCCATTCCTGGACAATGATGACAAATCCCATAACGATAAGGACCAGCCGTACCGCCTTGATCAAGAAGAGTGCCAGATCCGCAGAGAAGCGGTTGGCGATCTTGCCCTGATACTCTTCTACAAAATCACTGAATATACCTACGATGCGGTAAAGTGCCCAGAACAGACAAAAGGCAAACATGGAATGAAAGAAATGGGAACTGAAGTCACTGATTTCAACCGGAAGTTTTAAGAAGGCAAGCATCCCATAAAGCCCAATGAGCACGAAGACCAGCCTTACCGGCGGTTCGATCGCATCGACGATGGCATCGTCCAGGGTGTTTTTGGTCTTGGAGGATGCCGAGTGCAAGAGGGATATAAAGCCACGGGCAAGAGGCGTGCGTAAGAAGATGAAGAAGAGCAGGATTGATAAAGAGATAAGCCATTGCATCCCGGTATTGTCAAAATAGTGTGTGTCTAATATCTGCTGAAGGCTTTGCATCGTTCTCCTTGGAAGTTTTAACAGGATTTTAGCACAAATTGGGATACAATCCTGACATGAAATATTATGGATATGAAGAATTTGTCAAGGATACAAAACAGCTGGTCAGAATGGCCAAAGCCTTTGAAGCAGATACACTGTTGGCTATTGCCCGAGGTGGATTGACCCTGGGTCATGCTTACGCTCAAGCGGTGGACAACCGCCGTCTTTTTGCGATTAATTCGATCCTGTATGAGAAGGATCAAAAGGGGGAAGTGTGTGAGATATTCAATATCCCCGAGCTAAAAGATGCCAAGAGGGTACTGATCCTGGATGATATTGTCGATAGCGGTCAGACGATGAAGGAGGTGCTTGAAGTACTCCAGAGACATTTCCCCCAGGTCGAGTTTAAAATAGCCTCACTTTTTTATAAAACTATGGCGGTGATACAACCGGATTATAGCGTGCATGAAGCGAATGAATGGATCGAGTTCTTCTGGGAGAAGGACTTTGTGATGGATGAGGAAACGGAGTGATAAGAGATAATCTTCGCAACTATCTTCATCTTTTTAAAGGGATGGTCAATATCTCCAGGGTATTGGTCTTTGAAAAGTTCACGGCGGTCTTTTTCTTCTTTTATCTGGTATCTGCTTTGAGTCTTGGGTTTATTCTCTCCGTACTGCATTGGGGGGTAGGGATAGCCTTTGTGCTTTTGGCTTTGGTTCTGTTTGTGAAAGCATTGCATTTTTTCGATTTTTTCCGACGGGCGATGATACGCAAGGGAGACAGGGTAGAGTTCGCTGACCCCAATTCCAATGAGATCAATAAGATGTTTACTCTGGCTCATGTATTGCTGAAGATGCGTCCTGATGAGGTCAAGAAGAGTCAGCTTATCAGCGAAGAATTGATGGAAGGAAACAGACATTTCTATCTGGTCGAGGTGGATAAAAAGCCCAGAGTCATAGCCTATGACTGGATCATCTCCATCTCTCCTGAGTTTTTGGATGATCTTGAAGAGGCCGATTAAAAGAGTCTGAGAATATAGGGTGCGAACAGACTCAAGCCTAAAAAGAGCAGGGATGAGATAAAAATCAGAGCGGTAATGTCCTTTGGCCGGCAGTTATAGAGTGAACCCAGATTGACATTGGCCACAGCCAGGGGCATAAAAAGCTCCATAAATATGATTCCCTTCAGCATGGGCGAGAAGGAACTGAGTTGCAAAAAGATAAAGGTGATGAGGGGAATAAGAACAAACTTCATCCCATTGACGTGAAGGAGCAGTTTTTGATTGAGCTCCTTTAGCTTGACCTCATGCAGATACATCCCCAGGATTACCAGTTGGATCACCATACTGGCATACGCCCCCATCTGCAGGGCGGACATCACCTCAGAGGGAAGAGAGACCTCATTGGCATTAAGTATCAACGCAAGGATCGCAAACCAAAGTACGGGAAGTTTGAAGATGTTCTTTATGGAATCCGCAATGGAAAAGTCTCCACGTGAGTAGAAAAAGACACCCACCGTATAGACCACAAAGACATTCATCAGGTTGATGAGTGTGGTAAAGGGGATACTTTCTACTCCGAAGATAGCAATGCCCAAAGGAATTCCGAGATTACCGGTGTTTCCGATGAGTGCCGCTATGGTGGCGATGGATTTCTCCTTGGTATCTGTGAAAAATTTATGGGCCAGTACAAAGGTGATGACAAGTGAGATGGAGATGATACCCAGATAGATAAAGGGTGCCAGTAGCAGTTCCATATCGATTGGACGCTGCAACAGTCCCCAGAAGGTGAGAAAAACCTGTAAAAAATAGACCGACAAGAGATTGAAGGATTTTTCATCGACGCTCTCCTTGAAGAGATGTTTGGCTGCATACCCTACAGCTATAAAGACATAGATCGAGATGATGGCAAGAAAAAGTGTTCCCAAAGTTTTCCTTCGTTGTCAAAAAAATACAAATATTGTTGAAAGTATAGTAAAATCTTCACATGATAAATACCTTTTCAAAAAAACTGGCATCCTTCTCTTTTCTTTTTTTAGCCCTGGCCTTTATTTCACTCACGCTCTTTAATACCTATGAGCCGACTCGGCAGATGACCACCACGCTTTTTTTGACTTTGACCCTGGTCTTATATTACCCCTTGCGTCTGATTATTGCCAATAAGAAACTTTCCATGACCTATAGCGCCTTGATCAAAGATCCCGATGCCTCCCGATTGATTATGTTTTATATTAAATTGCCCCTGTTTATCATCGGTGCGCCAATTCTTGCAGGGGCATTCTTTTTGGTGTTCATCAAGGCTTCTGTGCTTTTTTCCATGAATGCCCGCTTAATCATTCTGGGGCTGGGTGCCTTTGTCGTACTATTTGTGTTTTGGACCTTTTTGGGAAACAAACTCTTGCAAAGCCGTGATACCATTGCCCGGTTATATGAAAAAAACCGTCTGGATCAGAAGCTGGGCTATCATCTACTGCTTTTTATGATCTTTTTCTCGGTAACATCGGATCTTATCGAGT
>JBFEYO010000109.1:0-7408 GCA_041562075.1 Sulfurimonadaceae bacterium
ATCAGGAAGATCACCGTATTCTTACCCTCTTGGGCTATTGAACACTTGTTCAACACTGTCGCATTTTCATCCGGATAAAGGACATAACAGGCATTGTTCATATCGTTGATAATGGCATTGATTCTTTCATGGGTATCAAAACGCGTATCTATAAACAGTTCCGAGTTTTCTAAAGAAAGATGGGTGAAGTGCCCCGTGCCGTTTTTGACCTTTTTAAACTCATGGGGGTGCATGAGGATGACAAACTTTGTCTTCGTCTGAAGAGGTGTGATGTAATCACACATACATGAACTCTTGGGACGGTAGCAGCGGTAACATTTTTCCCGCTCACCGTAAAAGGTCTCTTTATGAAAGTACTTAGTATTCAAATTACTTATGATTCTGTACCGTAGGAACGGCCACATGACCACAAGCCTGTACTTTCAATGCTTCCGGATTGGATTTAAAAAAGGCTCGTGCCGTTTGTGCCAAAGCAAGCTTTTGCTGATCCTCCACTGCACCGTCATCTTCCAAACACGCTGCCAATGCCTCCACCAGACCTTTTTGTACCTCAGGGCTACGATCTTTCCATGACAGCAATAGATCTCTATCCACATGTGATGGAATAGAACCCATGATCCCCACGTCATTCTCATCATGCACTAAAAGACCCGAGGTCGTTCCTCTGTCCAAGGTAAGCACTTGAAAAAGGTAGAGAGTATGATAGGCCAGTTGCTGGTCCTTGTCAGCTTGCGTATATTCCTCTTTCATGCGTGTTCTTATAATGGATATATAGGTATCTACTACCTTCTCTCCCAGACTTCTTGCCAAGGCTGCATCCGCCGGAGCATTACCGGAATTAAAGGCTTCCAGATAAAAATGCGAGACCCCCCGATGACGTCCTAACGCGGGGATAAAAAAATATTTCTCTCCCTGGGCCTTCGCATCATCAAAAAGTACCCCGCTGCTAAGGCGCAAACACTCTTCAAAACGTTCAGCATCTTCCGGTTTGCAGATCGAAGGATTCAGGTCCGCCATCATACGCCAATAGCCTTTGCCATCCTTCATCTGCGTCCATGAAATATGCATATGCATAGAAGGGGCTTGAGGGTTTTTAGGATGGATAATCGTACTTAAGGCTGTCGCCGAGTTAAGCTGCTTACCCCTATCGGATTCATACTGCACCTGAGACATGTTCACTGACCCGCGGTTAAACAGGCTCTCATCCTGTGCCACATAACGGACTCCACCGCCAAATATTCCATCCGCACGAAACCACTCAACCGGTTCAAAGGCTTTGTTTTCACCGATTTCCTTACTCAGGGCATTTAATCTTGTAACAAAATAATCCTGTAGATGAGTAATAAGTTCTTCTGCTTTTACTGCTGTAGCATCTTGTGCTTTTATTCGTTGCATCGTTTGTTCTTTGAAAGGAGTTTATTGAGGGGAATTATACTAAAGGGCGGGATAAAGGAAGATTAAGGTCCTAGACCTTAAAAGCTGCCTGGATACTTTTTAAAAGTGCCAACAGGTAGTTTTGATAATCTTTAAAGAGTTGTGTATAAGAAGCCGTGTCATTCTTCGCCAATGCCTCGATAAACTTCTCAGTGATCATGATGAATTGTTTTGCCCCAAGATTAGATGCCGTTCCTTTGACATCAATAAGGATCGACTGGGCAAGGGCATAATCTTTATTGACAAGGGCATCTCGCATGCGTTTGGAAGAGTCTTTATAACCGATGAAGAACTCTTTTAGAAGCTCTTTATACATCACTTCGTCATTCCCACAGATCTCAAGACCAAGATCATAATCCAAACACGCGACATCATTGATGTCCATCTCGATCTCCAGCTCTTCGACTGCTTGTGTCTGCGGCTCATCCACCACATCATCGTCCATACTGTAATACATGCTCATTACGTCATATAGAGCATCCATCTTCAACGGTTTCTCAAGGTGTTCTTCCATTCCTGCTTCACTCATATGACGAATATCATCTACTGCTGTATCACCACTTAGAGCAACGACCACGATATGATCATAAGCAGGATTTTCACGGATAGCGCGCGTTGCTTCAAACCCATCCATACGTGGCATGTGCGCATCCATCAAAATAATCTCAAAATCACTGTCTTTTTCCAGGATATCCATCACAAACTGCCCATCGTCAGCCATTACGACATCAATACCAGACTCGTTTAAAACACCGTTAATGACCTTTTGATTGATAAGGTTGTCCTCTGCGATCAAAATACGTTTACCGCTAAACTCGGCAAAATCATTCTTGGAAATCTTTCTTCCGTTACGGGTGGACTCACGTTTTTTACGGACAACATCAGTTTGACGAACTGCAGGGGCTTCAGCAACTTCTTCTTGAACTTCCTGTGTAACAGCTTCCTCAGGAGCCACACTTGTCTCGGCAGGCTCTTCACGGCTCTCTTCTTCAACGGTCTCTTCTGATTCTGGAGCAGCATCAGTATCCGTTGCCTGGACTTCCAGAGGGATATTAGACGGCATAAAGCCATCTTCCTCAGTTAATGCTTCCGCCTGCGCATCTTTGGCTTCATCTGTCTCGCCAAAACTCTCTTCACTGCTTTCCTCCAGGACAACTTCCTGCAGTTCACGTTTTGATGGCGATTTTTTCAATTTTGTGAGCAGCCAGATCAGTAGAACAAGTACCACTAGGCCGGATGCGATATATAAGGTATCGATACCAAAAAGTTGATTGGGAATAGATGCAGAAATCATATTGATCATGTCCGTAAGCATAGCGAGAATATTTGATAGGTCCATTATACATCCTAAAATAAGATTAAGAATATTTATAGATATAGTGTAGCTAAAAATCTCTACAAATCAATAATAATTAGTTGAATTTGTTAATTTTTTATGATTTAAATGTGTATTTTAATCGTTGAAAGTTCTTATTTCTAGGGGGTTTTAGGAGGTATCTCGAAACCAAGTTTCAAGATACTAGAGAATCAGTTTATCTATCTTTGCGACAATATCTTTTTCACGAATTGGTTTAGTCAAGAAGTCATTAGCCCCTTCATTCAGAGCTTCCGCACGAATCGTTTCATCGGTGGTCAATACAATCACCGGGATTGATTTCATCTGGTCATCGGAACGAGCCACTTTGAGAAAATCTATTCCGCCCATAATCGGCATGATAATATCAAGTAAAACTATATCGATGGTGGAGTCTTTTTTTAAAACATCAAGAGCATCCATACCGTTACCTGCTTCAATAACTTCTGCCACACTATCCGTTTTCATTAACATCGACTTGATCAACTTACGGTTAATCATATCATCATCGACTGCCAGAACTCTTAATGTTTTATTCGCCATATCTACTCACCTTACCAATCTATTGACTGTATCTTACCAATTTTTAGCGGAAATAGAAAGCTTTTATTCTGTTTTAGACGAATTATGCCCACAGAAGACTCCGCTTTATAATTTTTAATAAAAATAATTGAATCCCCATTGTCCGAAAATCGTGGAAACTCATTAATTCCTGTTGCCGTCAAGCGTCTGATAAAGTCCGAACGGGTACTGATCAGATGCAGGTTGAAAGTATTACGTGCAAACTCATTGGCACTTTCACGGGACTTATAAACGATGTAGTTCTTATATGCCGCCAGGGCGACATTGCTTTTACCATAATAGACCATCTGCTGTACCCCGCGGGAACCAATCCGTTTGGAAAAGACGTTAGGATATCCCAGACGGTTAGAGACAAAAGCGATCTCGGTGTCATTTTCCAAAAACTGAGCACCGACATCTATACCGCTATAGTGTGTCAACTGTTCTGTCTGCTTGGTATGTATATCATACAAGTAGACATCCGGCTGACCATCAGGTGCCATCGTCACAAGGATCTTGCTGCCGTCCTTACTCACATCCGAGCAGACCATCATACCGTCACTCGAGAGAATCTTCTCACTCTGACCGGTGCGTCTGTTCATTTTATACAACGTCGGCTTCGCCGCATCAAGGACCGTATAATAAAAAGCATTTTGTTCTTTATCCGCCCAGTGAGGGAAAACGTTCAATCCGCCTTTCACGATCACATGCTGGTACGTAAGGGTATAATCAGAGATCACGATCTCACTCTCATTAGCCCCTGTCAAACGTGAAATCAACACATAAGACTTCATCCATTCCACATCCTCAGCCCCAAGGAAATCATTGATATCCGTCGCAAGATTATGGATCAAAAAGACATACAGGTTCTCTTTTTTGATGCGAAAGTTCTTCTCACGCATTACTTTTGAATCAGCCGCAGAGAGCAGTTTGTAGTCACAGTTCAAGTTTCCGTCATCATCCTGACGAAGACGATAGCGTAATACATAATCGCGCTTTATATTGGCCGCAACAACATCATCCGCGTCATAATCATTGGTCGCATAATTATCATAAACATTAAAAATAGAGAGCACGTTAAGATCACTGGTCAATACTTTAAAAAATTTCTTGCTCAATGTTGTTTGATAATTGATAGAAGCGTCTTCTACCGAGATTGAAGGGAGTCTGTCTACCTTTTTGATTACTTCGATTGTCGCATCTGCGGCAAAGAGGCCTGTCACCATAAAGAGAACTAAAAATATTCTTTTCAAATTTATTCCTTAGCAGTTAAAATAATATCCAAGCTGATTTTCTTGTGATCAGGATGGGTTGCAAACTGATGCAAGCTATCCAAACATCTGTCAACAGCAGCATCAAATCCGCCGTCACCGCTGTATGATATCACGCGAAAGGAAACCAATACCCCATTCGCATCGATTTCCAGCCTTACCTTTGCTGATCTGCCTACCGATTCAACGGGAGGGAAGAACTTGCTGTAAATTTCAGCATGTATTTTAGCCAAATATTCATCCACTACACCAGATGAGTCTCCGACTACCTTAATATTCTGCTTTGAGAGTTTAAGGTTTTTTACCAGTGAACTCGCCTCAGTGGATTTAACCGTTTTCGTATCTTTGGTCTGAATACGTTTTTTTATCTTTTTTAGAAATGTATCATCCACCTGGGATTGTTGCGTCTTGTTACGTTTGACCAACTTGGTGGTCTTTACTTCGCCGAATAAAGAATTTAAATCCGTGTTGACCTGCTTGGGTGTTTCAATCGTTTCAAGCGCTTCAGGCTTAGGCTCTTCACTTTTGTGTTGTTCCGTTTTTGTGACCTTCTTCGGTGGGGCAGTCTTGATCGTGTTAAGATTAACAGAGATGTAATCCGAAGCCTTAATCTGAACATGCTTTACCCGTGTCTGCTGAAGAATAAAGAGTAAAAAAAGTGTGGAAAAGATCAAAAAAGAGGCGAAGGAGATTAGCCCTCCCAGATAGAAGTAGTAATCATTATTTCGCGATAACACGGTTTATCCGTTTGTAGCCAATGAGACTTCACTAAAGCCGGCACGTTTAACCGCACCCAGTATCATCATCACATCACCATAGCCCAAACGTTTATCGGCAGAGATGAGTACCGCTGCTTTAGTATCCAGTTTGTCCTGGGCATAGAGGTAAAAGTTATCTTCAAAATCTTTAAACTTGAACTTTTCACCGGAGAGCATGATCTCCCTGTCTTTGTTGATCGTTATACTCACCGGCGGTTTTTTACTCAATGCCTTCTTAGCAGAACCCTGAGGAAGCTTTATAAGCTCTTCATAGACGATAGTCGGTGCAATGACCATCAAAATAGCCAATAAAACCAACATCACATCCACTAGGGGTGTGATGTTAAGTTCAGGGTTCTCATCCCATTCGTAATGCATATCTTATGCCTCTTTAGACTTTGCCATCAAAGCATCCGATTGCATTCGGATCAATCCGGAGAGTTCATAGGATTGACGTTTAAGTAGTTGATGAAAAGTATAAGCAAAAATTGCCACAAAGATACCTGCCGCAGTCGCGATTAATGCGTCAGAAACACCTACGGCGATCAAGGACATGGAAGCCGAAGCCTGCCCAATATCCTTGAAGGTATCAAGGATCGATACAACCGTACCGAAAAGACCGATAAACGGAGAGGTAGACGCAACGATAGACAAGACGCTCAAGCCTTTTGTGGCATCTTTGGTCGCCGCATACTGACATAAATCAAGGATCTCTTTGGTAAGTGTCGATGAACGCATGAGAAAAGGTGATATATACGATCCCTTGGAGACCGAACTAGAGCCCATTAACAATGCTTCTAAAGACTCTTTTTCTTCAGCGACCCAGTTTTGTAATGAAAAAAATCGGTAGATGAAGACCCACGTAATGGAGATAAAGTAGATCGACAAGACACCCAGCACCATCAAGGTAACCGGATGCGAGTCTGAAATAAATGTCGAAAGAGACGTAAACATTAAAGTAGGTTTTGTGCTGCTGTCTCGATTTTAGCTGATACAGAAGCGATAGCAGCTGAATTATCAGAGGCAGATTTAACAAGCTCTTTTGCATCGGCAAGCGCTTTTGCAATCGCACTCTCGTTATCACCGCGAATAGCTACAGCACCGTCAGCAAGAACAATAACCTTATTCTCGTCAACTTGGACATGGCCCCAGTTAACAACAACAGATTCGCTGTTTTTATCTTCTGTCACAAAATCAATTACACCTGCACTAAGCAGCGTTGTAAGAGATGCATGATCAGGAAGAACTCCAAATTCACCCTCTTCACCCGGTAAGGTAACTTCCGATACCGGGCCATTGAAGATTTCACCGTTTGGAGTAACGATTTCAAGTTGAAGAGTGTTCATAGAAACTCCTATTTGTTTTTCTCGTGCTTAGCGATCGCTTCGTCCATGCCACCGACCATGTAGAAAGCATTTTCTGACATGTGGTCATAATCACCGTTAAGGATACCTTTGAAACCAGCGATTGTATCTTCAAGTTTAACATATTTACCTGGTGCACCTGTAAATACTTCCGCAACGAAGAACGGCTGAGAAAGGAACTTCTCGATCTTACGTGCACGTTCAACAACGTTTTTGTCATCTTCAGAAAGCTCATCCATACCAAGAATCGCGATGATATCTTGAAGGTCTTTATACTTTTGAAGTGTTTTTTGAACACCACGTGCAACGTTATAGTGCTCATCACCGATGATCGCAGCATCAAGCATACGAGATGTAGAATCAAGTGGATCTACCGCAGGATAGATACCTTTTTCCGCGATCTTACGGTTAAGTACTGTCGTTGCATCAAGGTGAGCAAATACAGACGCAGGAGCCGGGTCAGTCAAGTCATCCGCAGGAACGTATACCGCTTGAACAGAAGTAATTGAACCTTTAGTCGTTGATGTAATACGGTCTTGAAGCGCACCCATTTCACGAGCAAGAGTCGGCTGGTAACCAACCGCTGATGGGATACGTCCAAGAAGTGCAGACATCTCTGAACCTGATTGTGCAAAACGGAAGATGTTATCGATGAACATAAGAACA
>JBFEYO010000110.1:0-7325 GCA_041562075.1 Sulfurimonadaceae bacterium
AACGGTATTGATGAAGTCAACAAAAAGATGATACTGGCAGGATTAGCCGATCTTGAGCCGGGGGATCGTTTCTTGTGCAATGGTGCGCAAATCACTGATATGACATCCCCTGAGGCCAGATATTATCTTGCCCTTGTAGCAAACCTCAATAACGGACAGGAACTTACGCCCGAACAGGCACAGGTAAAGACCCGCATAGAGAATGAAGACTACACTATCATGTCAAAACTGCGTGATGAAGAGCTAGAAGAGCATCAGGATAAACATTAAATTATATTGGGAATATTAAAAAGAAGTGGAGCGGGTGAAGGGACTCGAACCCTCGACCCTCAGCTTGGAAGGCTGACGCTCTAGCCAACTGAGCTACGCCCGCATCGCAATGTAATTGTATACTACATTTTATAAATCGAAAATTAGATGAACCCGCAGGTCCACCCAATATTAGAAGCGGTAACGCAGGTTCGCGTAGAAGTAACGCCCCGGTTCATTCATAAGAATAACCTCATTACCAGCACTCTCAAGTAGCGTAAGGTCTTTATAGGTATTACTTACCGCATAGGTATGATTAAAAGCATTGTCCAGACCAAGGGTAATATCAAAACCATTCTCAAGGTCTCTATTCCATTTGATATTGGCAATAGCGTATCCTGAGATCGCCTGCTCACCATTGTCCGAATCAAAATGTTTCCATCTATCCGCTGCAATGATTTCAAGTTTTGTACTTGTCAGTTCCGTATCATAGTTGATGGCAACATTTGCCTTCAACGGTGGGATCTCCGGCAGGTCCGTATCGGTTTGACCGCTTAAAGGTGCATCTTTTTCACCGCGTTGATAAGCCAGACCGCCTTCGATAGACCAGGCATCATTCATTGCGTAAAAAGAGCTTAGTTCAATACCATAAATCGTCGCATCGACATTTTCAAATACATTATAGTTACCCGGAGGGCTCATCATACCCGGTGCTTTTGAATCATTATAAACAATAAAGTCCTGTAGCCATGAATGGAATACTTTAACTTTAGCAAAACCGGAATCGTATTGTTGCTTAACACCTAAATCGATCTCATAGTTTTTTGTCTGATCCAGCGTCGGTGTACCAATTAAACGTCCTGTACTGTTTTTGAAATAGAGTTCACGGGCATCCGGTACACGGCTTGATTTACCTGTACCAACAAAGTATTCCGTATTGCTCTGAGTATGATAAGTAGCCGTTAGATATCCGTTTAAGGATTCATAATCTCTATCTTCAAGGGCACCTGCCGTATCGATGCTGGTATCATCATAACGACCTCCAAGCTCAAGATCAAAGTTTCCAAAACGCTCGAAGAACTTAGCAAAAACAGCAATATTGTCCGTATCCGTATCTTCAATGCTCACGTTTCCAGTAACATTCATACCCATTGGTGTTGTACCGTAATATGTACCATCCCAGTTTCTACGGCTGGCATCAAGACCCAAGGTCATCTCAAGATCGCCGATCTCACTCAAGTTTTTAATACGTGCACCATCCACAGAGGTTGTAAGCTTACTGACGATAGGGCCGTTCATCATTGATGATCTTCTAAATTCGGTTGACATCGGATGCTCTACCTCTGAATGGTAAGCTTGTAAATCCAACTGTTTAGAAAAAGAACCCATATCATGGATAGAGTATTCCAAATTATAAATATCAGAATCATCATAAATCGCATCCATGGCAGACGAAGGATATAGAACATTATCACTTCGGTTTGCCGTATAACTTAAACGGATCTCTTGATTATCCGTCGGATTGATAAAAACCTTACCCATTAGACTTTTCTTCTCAAAGGCTTTCATATCACGATACTCAGGCATATATGCCTGCATAGCTGTCGGTGACAAATAGTTGTCAATCTGCTCGGCAAAGTTATTTCCGTCACCGTCTTTGTATTGATCGCTCTGCTCCGTAGATGCAGTGATCATCGCACGGATCCAGTCATTACCGCCACTTAAGGTCGCTGAAGCCTTTCTGTAGTTAAAGCTTCCCAGATTCACATTGACCTCACCGGAGAAGTCTTGGGTCGGTTTTTTTGTCTTAATATCGACCACACCGCTGAGTGTTCCGAAGTTCTCCACATCATAGGGGCCCTCTTTTACCTCAACACTTTCGATATTATTAGTCACGATATGTGAAGTCGCCGGATCCATTCTGTTTGGACAGGCACCATAGGTCTTCGTACCGTCAGCGATAATATTGATATTATCCTTCTTCTGACCGCGTAAAACGATATCATTGGCAATACCGCTACGTCTTACCAGTGAGACACTCGGAATTCCCTGGGTTAAGGATTCAGCCAAGTCAGCCGATTTAAGTTCTTCCCCACTGACATCATTGATCTTGACGCTATTAACCGTCTCTTTGATCTCTACCTCTTTCATCTCTACCGTCTCTGCCATAAGCAGAGGGCTTAGAACGAGGGATAAACATACTGATTGTTGTACAAATTTTTTCATTTACCATCCTTGAATCGGAGGCATTATAAAAAAGGAGTGTTACAGAAGTGTTAATTATTTCATTTCAGGCTTCCAATGAAGTTCTATACGTGTTCCGATGTTTATTTTTGAATCAATCTTCAAGGAGATCCCATACTCCTGTGAAATCATCGCGACGATATGCAGACCGATACCGAATCCGCCTACCGTGTCATTCGCTCGTTGATAACGCTGAAAGACCTTGGATATCTTCTCTTCGGGTATACCGATACCCGTATCTTCTATCACCAGCCTTCCCGCTTCCAACTCGATTCGGATTTCCCCATCGATCTTATTGTATTTGATCGCATTGGAGATCAGATTATCGATCAAACGGCCCAGTTTGTTTTTGTCCATATGGATCATGATACCTTCATCTATCTGTTTGATAAAACGGATCTTTTTCTGCTCCATACTCACCCTGAAATAATCCACCCGTTCGCACAAAAACTGCGAGAGATAGATATCCTCATCCTTAACGGCAATATCGTGATGCAAGATCAGGTAGGTCAGATCATTATAGATGTTTGAGATCGTATGGGCGGCAATATCCACTCGCCGTATCTTTTTAGCATCCTTTGGCTCCAATCTATCCTGATCAATACCCTCAATGTTCGCCACAATGACCGAAACAGGGGTATTGAGCTCATGGGTCGTATCTTTGATGAAATTATCCAAAAGCTCAATCGCCTCACGCATCGGACGCAAAAACAACTTGAGCAAGACCACCCCGATAAAAGTGATGAAAATAAAAAGCAGGGTACCGTAAAGCAGCATGTTCTTCAGCATCGCCTCCCACCACAGACGATTATCCTCCGTCTCATAGACCAGATACTTCGCTCCCAGTTCATTGGGACCGATTCGAACGATAAAATGGATATAGTCTCCGTCCAAAGAGATATATTTGGAAAAATCCCGCGGCTCTTCTTTGATGTAGGAGGCCATCACCTTTTTATTGGTGTCATATACCGCCGTTCGGTAAGCTAAACTAATCGGAAGATCTTCCCCGGAGTCAATGTAATAATAGAACATATTGGCATAATGGGTCTCATTCACCAGCTGCATGGAAAGACGATGCTCCGCCAACATCTTCTCTTTCTCATTCTCATAATAGATACTGGCCAAAAGGGTCAAGATAATCGCCCACATCAGAGTATACAAAGAGATAAAGCCCCGAAGGGATTTAAACTCAGGCGAACTTATACCCATAGCGTTTAATGCTAACAATCCTATCCTTTCCTAAGAGTTTACGCAGGTTCTTGATATAGGTACGCAAGGAGGTATCGCTGGGTTCTTCATCAAAGCTCCATAGATGCTCATAAATCACCTCATGGCTGATCTGCTCATTGGCATGTTTCAAGAAGAGTTTGAGAAGCAGCTTTTCCTTGGGTTGAAGGGTCAATACCTTCCCGTTTTCAAGCAGCTCATCGGCTCGGATATCGTAACTGATACGATCGCTGATCTGTACCGTCTCATTGGGATTATGATAAAACTCCCGCTTCAGGATATTATTCACCCGCAGCAAAAGTTCCTCAAGGGCAAAGGGCTTACGTATATAATCATCGCAACCGCTCTCAAACCCCTTGGAAAGATCATCCGTAGAGTTTAAAGAGGTGATATAGATCGCCGGCGTCGTATCTCCGCGATCCCTGGATGATTTAAGTAGCTCAAAACCATTGGGTGAAGGCACGTTTACATCCAGCAAAAAAAGATCAAAGCGATGCTCATACATCAGGTCTTCTGCCTTACTTCCCTCGTAAACGGGATAAACCTCAAAGCCTTTTTCGATCAGGAACTCTTCTATGGTCTCATTCAAATTCAGGTCATCTTCCAGCAGAAGAATCTTAGCCTGGCTGCTCATTGCACGATGCACTCATCAATAAACAGTGCCATGGTAAACTTCGTCTTGGACTTCTTGTCATATACAAAGACCTTGCTTGAACCTTGAGAAAGCGCTTCCGTACGCCCCATCGTCTTCACCTGCCAGCTGATCGTACTTGAATGTTTTGCCTTCGCCGCATTTTTGGGATCCCGTATAAAATAGATCTTTGAATCCTCACGGGCCTGCACCCCGTATCCAAACATCTTATCTCCCCTCTCTTCCACTGTAAAAAGAATTTTTCCCTCAATCAGGACATCCTTTCCGGAAAGGTGCTCAGCACTGATATATTCACCGCAAAGCGCTTTAGCTTTAACCCGGCGTACTGCCTCGATCTTTTGTGCTTTTTGCTGACGTTTATACTCCTGTTCCTTGCGCTCTTTTTCCTTGGCCAAAGCCTCTGCTTTTGCCAGTTTCAAGGCTGCCAATTTACGTTCTGTCTCTTTTTTGGCACGCAGCATCTCTTCCTGTCTGGCTGCGTATTCCGCTGCTGCTGCCTCGGCTTCCGCCCTGTTTTGCCAATACTCCGGATTGTTAAAGGAGAAGAAACGTTCTTCATCCTGCAAGGGAAGCTTGTGTGCATCAATAAAATCCATCTCTTCCTGGATCGGCTCGCTCTTTAGCAGAGGAAATAAAAAGACAAAGTTCTGTGTATCCTCATCATCAATAAACTCTTCGATCGTCACTTCCATTCCCGATTGGATCTGGGCATTTTTCTCCGCCAGTCGTCTGAGCTCTGCGAGATATTCGATGACCAAAGGCCCCTTGGTCAATTTTGCCTCATCCAGAAGATGCCCTATGACCTCGTTTTTGTGAGAAGCTTGCATGTAGGGGATACATCTCTCTTCCAAGAAAGCAAAGGGGGCCTGCTGACGTTTGATAACCGATTGACAGATGGTATCAAACTCATATACCGGCGTACCGAAACGAGCATAAAAAACAGGTCGGGTAAAAAACTCTTTTTGCATAAACTTAGCTGCCGTCTTAGGGGTGTATCCCTGTTGTTTAAACACTTCGATTGCCGCGGTGGAGAGCTTCAGCTTTTTCCATTTCACCGCCTCTTTAGCCCCTATATGAAGCGCTGCCCACTGCGGATACTCCTTGTTGGATATACCCGCATCTTGCCACTCTTTTTCCGCTTCTTTGCTAAGGATATTGTCCTTATACACATAAGCACTCGGGTCCGTCTCATCTTTTGTCTGCACGCTTGTCTTGGAGCGGTTAATACTTCCATCCTGATCAAAACGATTTTCATGGGCAGCAACGAGCTTGGCGCGCAGTTCTGCCATTTGCTTCTCTTCAGGCGTAGGTTCACCGCACCCCAAAAACAGTACGACAATCAATAGGGGGAGTAATAAAAGTTTATACATATACAGACCTTTGTTAATTCATCATGATTTTATCATTATAGTATAAAACCGAAGAGTTACAGAAAAATAAACGGTGACTGCATCAAGGGGGCAAAGGATTGGCTATAATCATGCAAAAAGATCAAGAGAAGTAGATGGCACGCTGGAAAGATGTAAAAAAGGGACATGTCGTAAAAGAAGCAAAACCTCAAGCAGAGGTCTATTATGCCGGCTTCTGGTCCCGTTTTCTTGCCTTTGTCACAGATGTGTTTATGATCGGCATGCCCATTGGTCTGCTGATCATGCTGCTCTTTGGCTATGACACGATGCAGTCACAACCGGGGTTTATGGATGCTATTGAGGGCACAAAGACACCCCGTGAAGCCAATCCTTACATCCCCCTGCTGACCCTCTCAATCTGGATCATCTCCATCCTCGCTTTTTGGCAGGCCAGCTCCCAAACCCCCGGTAAGAAGATGGCCCGTATCATCATCGTCAACCATAAAGACAACTCCAAACCTACCCTTATCCAATACATCGCACGTCTTCTATTCCTGATGATACCGCTTTTTGCCTTTATCAGTATCTTTGTAATGCTCTTCCATCCTCATAAGCGCACCTTACACGATCTCTTAAGCGGGACATCCGTCATCTATAAGGTCTGATCAGATGGGCTTTATCATTGGTTCATTCTATTTTGTTTATTTCGCAATCGTTTCCATCTATGTCATCTTTATGCCTAAAGTCCTGCAAATGGTGGGGTACTCTCCTTCCCAGATCGGTATTATCTTTGCTGCAGCTCCCCTGGTACGCTTCTTAATGCCTTTTTTATTTTTAAAATATATCGAACTCAATACCCGTGTTTTTAATGCTTCGCTCATTCTAAGCTTTCTTGCTTCACTCCTCTTTTATCCCTTTATCCATCACTTTTACGCACTATTGTTTACGAATATTCTACTGGGGATCGGGATGAGCCTCTCCATCCCTTATGTTGAAAGTGTCGCATTGACACATATGCAAAAGGAGCGCTACGGGAAGGTGCGTCTTTTCGGTTCCATCGGTTTTATCCTCATCTCTCTGATCCTGGTCAACTATCTTGATTCGGCCACTAATGCCATCATCTTTTTAAATCTGACTACCCTGTTGACCCTTCTGTTTGGACTGGGGATTTCCCGTTATGAAGCCAAACAGACATCTTCTGATGATACGTCCGGGAAACACTTCTCCCTTCTGGAGCACTGGCCGCTTTGGTTAAGTCTCTTTTTGATGCAGGTAGGGTTTGGTGCCTTTTATAACTTTTTTACCATTTATGCCACTTCCCATGACATTTCCTTCTCACTCTTTAATATCTCTGCCCTGGATATGACTATCTACCTTTGGAGCTTTGGCGTGATCTGTGAGATATTCATGCTCTATTTCCAGGCCCCGCTGCTACAGAACAATCTCTTGAAAGTCCTGCAATTTAGCGTCTTTATCACGGTTATACGCTGGCTGATCCTGGCCTTCTTCCCTGACAAGCTGATACTTCTGTTTATCTCGCAGAGTATCCATGCCTTCAGTTTTGCCCTTTATCACTCTGCCGCGATCATGTATCTGCATGCCCT
>JBFEYO010000111.1:0-7322 GCA_041562075.1 Sulfurimonadaceae bacterium
CATCTACCCATGATGTATTATTCTCTTTATCAAACATCAGCGTGTTCGCCTCTGGACAATATAGTGTACACATATTACATTTGTGCTCAGAACACTTGTCTGAATCTACTTTTGCTACATAATACATTCGTTTACTCCCTAGAATGATCAAACATTTCAGACAAAAGAAAATAGCCCTCTGGTCTATGGTGACACAGGATTAAGCCCCCCATGCGGCCCATCATTTATAAAACCAGGCTCACAGTCAGTTCGTCTTTATCATCTGTATTAAATATGTTTTCAAAGCGCATTCTACTAAAAAAACCTTTTACTCTTCCTTTCACCTGTGAACAAACTACACACTTCAAGGGATATGCTACTACCTGTCCTTAAAAAAAACAGATATCATCTCACTAAATTGAACAACATTAACTTCATTCCAGTTCCCTATTCTCTTTAATCAAGGCACAAAATGTTACCTCTGCCATTAAAATGACATCAGATAAGTGCTTTTAGGCCTATTACCACCATAAAACTGCTATTATCAACTCTTGTATTGCAAAAAATTGGCTTTTTAAGGGTCCTCAAGTAAGAGGAACTTGTTGTAAAGTACCTAACCTATAATTGCAAAGATTTTAAAAGCTAACTTTGATAATACTTCGCAGACATTTTTTATAGAGCTCGGGGTTATGAGGAGTTTCATAGCCTTTTTCAGCCTATAAAATCATTACGAAAGTATTTCAAAGTTTCAGGAGATTCAATGGAAAAAATTATTTTATCTATTCCATTCATTCCCGTTGTAATAGCCTTTTTTCTGATGTTTATCAGGACAAAAGAGGCTATTCCAAAGGTAAGTATCGTCTTATCAAGCATGATTGCCCTGCTTGGTCTGTACGGCACCTATTATGTTATTACCAATGATAAACCCATCATCGGTTTTGACGGACTTCTTATCTATAATGAGCTCTCGGCTATTTTGGTCCCATACGTAGCGATCCTGGGACTGGTCATTCGTAAATATGCCTCCAAGTATATGTGGGATGAGGCCGGGTACAAACGTTTTTTTATTCTTTTAAACTTTATCTTTACTTCCATCTATCTTCTGGTCATGAGTAATAACCTTATCGTCCTGGCCCTTGCCTGGCAACTAATGAGTATCTTCTTGTATCTATTGGTCTCCTTCAACGTAGGATCAAACACCGCCGTGACCAATGCCCGCTGGACCATGATCATTCACAAGTCTGCAGACCTTGTATTCATCCTTGCTGTTGTACTAACGTATAAGACCTTCGGCAGTTTTGATCTTGCCGAGCTAAGCGTCAAATGGCTGGAGATGTCTCACAATCCGGTTGACAACCCGATGGTGTTTGTCGTAGGTCTTCTCTTCCTGGTTGCAGCGATGATGAAATCAGCCATTGTTCCTTTTCATGTCTGGCTGCCTTACACTTCGGAAGCACCGACTCCGGTATCAGCACTGATGCATGCGGGTGTAGTAAATGTCGGCGGTATTTTGCTGAATAAGCTGGCTTACCTGCTGATCCTTGCGCCGGCAGTTTTAAATATCGCCTTTGTCGTCGGACTGGTCACGGCTATTTTCGCCTCCTTACTGATGCTGGTGGTCTCGGATATCAAGCGTTCTTTAGGTTACTCTACCGTTGGACAGATGGGATATATGATCATGGAAGTGGGTCTGGGAGCCTTCTCTCTGGCGATCTATCACCTGATGGTGCATGGTATTTTCAAAGCCTCTTTATTCCTGGAGTCCGGCGGATTGATCAAATTTGCACGCCATGACCCCAATATCCCCAAACGTCTCTCCTATGAGCTATTTTGGGAAGAGAAGACCAAATACAGCAGCCGTAAGATGTTCAACATCATCGCCCTATTTACCGTGCTGCCGATTATTGTCTTTATCGGTGTCAAAATGGTTCTGGCCGAGGAGTTCTTCCACTTTAATGCAGCTATTGTCATCCTTGCCTTTGGCTGGCTCACCGGGACGCAGCTTTTCCTCTCCTTCTTCAAGGTGTCAAAGGCGGATTCCCTGAAAGTGATCCTGGCACTGATCAGTTCATTCATCATCATCCTCTTTACCTATGAGTTTGTAGGTCTGGCGGTAGAACACTTTATCTATGGTGAGAATGCCCTGCTTTTCTATGAAGCGGCAACGCTGAATGTTACTATGGTGATGTCTTTGATCATGATGGCATTGATCATGATCGTGGGATGGCTCTTTATGTACAAGCAGCACTTTGTTTCTGTAGGTGAGAACAAGAAAAAGCCTAACAGACTACAGTGGTCTTTTTACAAATTCCTGGTCAAAGAGGGTTACTTCCTGGACCTTTATAGTAAATACCTCAATGTCTTTAGAAGGAACTAGCTTATGATAAACAGTATTATACTTTTGACCCTCTCGGCGGGTATTCCTTATTATCTATTTTTTGAAAAAGTAGTGAAGATACAAAGTAAATATATCTTTGTACTCAGTTCCCTACTGCTTCTGGCTGCTATCGGCATCTCTTTGTTCGTACCGCACTACATCCAGGACGATTATACGACCCCTCTTGTGATCATCTCTTTAGTCAGTGCCTTTATCTCTGTCTATAGAGCGACAAAGACGACGAACTTTTACAGACTCGGATATTACCTGATCTTTGTCAATGCCCCTTTCTTCTTTCTATTGAAAGATCAGGCATCTTTATACAGTCTGGCCCTTATCGTCTCTTTGTTCGGGCTTTTCTTTGTCGGTAAATATTACGAAAAACATTATGGAAGTGCGAACTATCATCATATCACCGGGGTTACGTTGATCACCCCATGTATCGGTACCTATCTGACGATCTATCTGATCGCCTTGGCCCTCTATCCGCCTCTTCCAAACTCTATCTTTTTTCTGAGCTATATCTTTGAGAGTGAGGCCAATACCCTCTGGTATATTGCGGTAACCCTGCTGTTTTTCAGTAACTTTTTCCTTGCCATGCGGGTAATGCGAAAGACCCTTTTTGGCAAGGCTAATCCAAAAATTCATTATGTCCATATGAATATAAAAGAGAAGTTTTTTCATAACATCATCGTCATTTCTCTTCTATTGCTAAGCCTTTACGGACTGAAGGAGACCCTATTATGAGTATAATCAAACACCTCGATGCTATCAAAGGTACCGTGCCTCATTACTGGCCTATAGGATCCTTTATTCACCATAACCCTCTTAAAGGGTTTGAGAGTCTTCATTTCAAAGATGCCCTTAGCAAGGCTAAAAGTATCTTTGGCGGGAAGGTCTATATGGATTCTTCTTACTTTATGGAGCTCTATCAAGAGGGTAAGATCAATGATGCTATTTTAGAAGAGAATATTCAGAGCATTCTTGAGGAGAAAGGCTTCGATATTCCACTAAGTTTTGCAAAGACCTACTTGATGGAAGTCAGCCCCAAATGGAACAGTCTGCGCATTAAGTTCTTATACAAAAAAGAGAAGATCGATGAATCTCTTTATAATTACCTCAAAGAGAAATCCGACTTTAATGATGAAGAGGCCTGGCTTTCCCGATTGACCAAGCATATGACCCTTTATGAGATCAACGACGCCCTCTTTGGCAGCACCCTCAAAGAAGGCATCGAAAAAAACATCATCGAATTTATCTCCCGCTTCCTGGATGAAGACCAAACCACTCTGAATATGCCCGACAGGGACGCGGGGATGTTTGAGACCTTCAAGTTCTATGAGAAAATAGATGACGATACAGATGCCAAAAGCTTTGTGGAAAAGGCCTTTGAGACGCTTAAAGTTGAAGATCCCGAAGCCTACTTCCTGACGCACCTGCTTAAACTTCATGGCTGGGCCGGGTTTATCAAATACCGTTCGGAAGACCCCGATTATTTTTCTCAGCAGCAGTATCCTTCCGCACTGATCGATTATATGGCGATTCGACTCTATTATGAACTTCAGTGTACCCAAAAATGTAGACTGAGTGATTTTGATGCCTTTAGAGAGCACGCCAAGGCGAATCTGCGTGAGACCATCTTACAGTTTTTAAAACACAAGAACATGCTCTTTGGTCCGGCACTGGATGCCATCGAACATGGTGAGACCACCCAGAAAGTCCTGGATGATCACATCAATAACGAACTCAATCTTGATGCTCTTCAGATCCAACACTCCAGTGATGTACTCCAGAGCGATCTGGCCCTGACAGAGCTGGCTTCAGCAATTGAAAAGCTCAAAGAGGAAGAGGGATATATCTGGCTAAAAGCCCTTGAAGACAGTTATATCCAAAGTTATGTCGACAAGATTATTGATGCACCTACAAAAGAGGATGAAACACCTCTGGCCTCAGCCACCTTCTGTCTGGATGTTCGCTCGGAAGTGATCCGCCGTTCCATCGAAGGTCAAGGTGCTTACAAGACCTATGGTGCAGGAGGCTTTTTGGGTCTTCCAATCGCCTTTGTGGAATTTGACAAGGCACATGAACAGTTCCTGGCTCCGGCTATCGTCAAACCTCAAAATGTCGTTTTTGAGATCCCCAAAGAGTCGTATGAGGAGTACAGTTCCAAAAAAGGACTAAATAAAACCACCAAAAAAGTCTTGAGTGACCTCAAAAACAACCCTTACACCCCTTATATCATGGTCGAAGCCATTGGTTGGATCTTTGGTATCAATCTCTTTGGAAAAACTTTCTGGCCGCAACGCACGAATAAGTTTCTCTCCAAGTTCAAGCCTAAAAAACCAAAGACCAGCTACACCCTGGATAAACTGACCCCGGATGAGATCGAGTTTTATGTCAAAAAACTTCACACCAAGATCATTCAAAACGTCCTGGCCGAAAATGCCCGCCGGGAATACTCAGATGCAGAGATCGAGGCGATTCGTGCCCATCTGGTCCTTGGAAAAGGACTCACTCTGGATATCAATGATGAGCACATCATAAAGCTGCGTACCCAGCATCAGATCACGCCGGAGGATTATGCCTATCAGAAAAACAAACTGACGATGGTGGGCTTCACCCTTGAAGAGAAGGTAAAATACGTCAATAACTACCTCACGATGATCGGTCAGGTGGAGAACTTCCCTGAATTTGTCGTCATCATCGGGCATGGTAGTATCTCGGACAACAATCCATTTGAATCAGCTCTTGACTGTGGGGCCTGCGGAGGAAACATCTCTCTTCCAAACACCCGTGCCCTGTGTATGCTCGCCAATATGCCTGAGGTACGAGAGGTACTGCAAAAAGAGAAAGGTATCACTATTCCTGATACGACCATCTTTATGCCTGCACTGCATATCACGACTACCGATGAGATCCGCTTCTATGACACGGACATGCTAGATAAAGAAACTATGACTAAATATTCCAAGGTCATGGATGACTTTAAAAAGGCATCTGTTCTCTCTCGTAATGAGCGTACCCAGGTCCTCCCTTACACTCATAGTGAAAAAGACATTATGCAAAAGGCGATGGACTGGTCAGAACCCCGCCCAGAATGGGGACTGGCGGGAAATATGGGGGTCTATGCCGGACCGAGAAACTCTGTCAAGCACCTGTCTCTGAATAACCGCTTCTTCCTGCACTCCTACGACTGGAAGGTAGACAATGATGATGCAGATATCCTTACGCGTATCTTTGACGGGCCATTAGTTGTCGGGGAGTGGATCAACCTTGAGCACTACTTCTCTACGGTTGATAACGGTATCTATGGAGCAGGCTCCAAGGTCTATCATAATGTCGTCGGAAAGGTAGGAGTCTATAACGGTAACTACAGTGACCTCAAAATCGGTCTGCCTACCCAGTCTGTACTCTTAGAGGGCAAAGCCTATCATGAACCGGTGCGTCTTCTAAGTTTTGTCGAGGCACCTCTTGAAAAGGTTGGAAAAGCGGTTGAACAATCCATCGCCAAAGAGTTTATCCTGAATGAATGGATACGCCCTGTCATTATTGATAGAGAAGCGAAAAAGGTCTACGCCTATGAATCCGGTGATTTTAAGGTCATCAAAGAACTCCCTTAAGGCTTCTTTAGCCTTGGTGGTATAATTTTTATCACCATCTCTCTTAAGCACGAAGTGCTATAATTTCACATCGCATTACAAGGAATACAGTATGTATACAATTACAATTGAAAATGAGTGTAGCTGTTTCAAGAAGAGTGGTCTGGATAACAACATGACCTTTGAAACACGTGAAGACGCCCATATGAAGGCAAAGATCATCGAATGTCGTATGAACCAGGAATTTTGTCTTAAACACTTTTTTACAGCGGTTGACAAGGGTGATACCATCCTGATCAAAAGTATCATCAGACCTGAAGATGATGACGAAGATGCAGAAGATGTTAAAGAGCTTATGGCCAGATGTGACATCAAAATCGGTTTTGACCCTACCGAGTCTTCACCAAACGGTTAAATCCTTCTCTTCCACCATCCGGTGGAAGCTTTCGTTCCCCTCTAAATATAAATCCAGCTTTATAAAAGTCAACTACTTTTTTCACCCCCATTTTTATTGGTAGCATGGTGCTATAATTCCGAAATTTTAAACAAGGGTAAATTTATGAATACCGTCGAAATCGAATTTGAGTGCGGATGTTTCAAACGCAGCGAGTATGAGGCCAGCAAGACATTTGAGAACCAGCGTGATGCTTATAACTATGCCAATATCCTTACCGAACTGATGAATGAAGAGTTCTGCAGCAAGCACCTCTTTGTCGCACGCCAGACCATGGAAGACAATTTTGTCATCTGCACCTATGACAACCCCAATGCAGGTAGTTCATGCGGCACCGGTGCCTCAACTGCCAGCTCATGCAGTACCGGAAGCTGTGGTCCCTGCGGCTGCTAGTAGACCTTAGGTCTACAAGCTCCTTGCCATCTGACACCTACCCCTCAAATAAATCTTAAATCAGCCTCAAAGCTTCCTTACCTGTGATGGTGTTAAAGCCATAGTTATAGAATGACATGCTAGAATTCCGAAATTAAATCAAAAGGATTCTAATGCAGGTAACTGTAGAAAAAGTAGATGATATCAACTATGTCCTAAGTGGTACCGTAGCAACAAGTATCATCGATGCAAAAGCTCAGGAGCTGCGTGACAAAGCGCAGACTGATGGCATGGAAGTGATTGGTGAAGCTGCTGAGCGTTTTGAGCAAGAGGCTGCCGGTCAGATCTTTAACGAGTTTATCAACAAAGGAATCGAAGAGGCAAAGATTCCTATGGAGACACTTCTAGGCCAACCCGGACTTAAAAAATATGAGAAGCGTGCAGACCAGGTCTTCTTTGAGGTCGATCTTGCGACAAGCCCAAGTATCAACACAGAAGTAGACTACAGTGACATCATCCCAAGTTTTGAAAAACCAAAGGC
>JBFEYO010000112.1:0-7216 GCA_041562075.1 Sulfurimonadaceae bacterium
AATCACTTGGTCACTGGTTCGAATCCAGTATCCGGAGCCACTTTTACATAAACTCCCATAAACACAGACTCTCAAGCAACATTTTAAAAGTTCGGTGTCATTTGGTGACTGTTACATTGACAGGAATCGAGCTCTTTTTTTATCGTTTCTTTTTATATATCTGGCATGTTTATTTAATCTCATCAATGCATCTAAGCGAGCCAATCAGACACCCATAGGATTTCTTTATTATTTTAAGCATCTCGGTTTCAAACGTATACCGAGGGTGATAAATCCGTCGATAGTCTGTGTTTTATGATAGAATAGTGCTAACGACATAAAGGTCCAAGGTTCATGAGATTTATCCTATTTTTTGTACTCTTTTTTACGGCTGTGCTTCAGGCGAAAAGCTATTTCATCTACGAAGACAAAGAGAGAAATGCCAGCATAGAATACATCACGAAGCATGCTGATTCACTCTTCATCCCCACAGAAAATACTTATAGGGGGTTCAGTGATTCGATATGGTGGCTGAAGGTCGATCTTGAAAACTCCACCCAAATACTTCAAAACTATAGTATTGTTTTCAAATTCCCCCTTTTGTTAAACGTCCAGGCCTATCATCTCCTCAACAAAGAGCAGAAGGTAGACATCGATGGCCGGAATGAAGCGTTTACGCCGACTGACACCACCCACTCTTCGGCAGTCTTCAATTACCCTGTCCAGCCCCACTCCAAACAGAGCATCTTTATCCGGATCGAGAATGATTATCTCACCTTTTTGGATTATGAGGTGATGAACTCCTTTGAACTGAACAGACTGGTGACCAGACATGCTATGGAAGACACCTTCTTTGCTATCGTCTTGATCACCCTTGTGCTTTATAACTTATTTATCCTGTTTGTCACCAGAGACAGGGTCTACCTTTATTATGTCCTGTTTATGATCGGGGGCTTCTTTGCCTCCATGGGAACACTGAACTTCTTCAGAACCTACTTTGACATAGCCATTGATTCGCTCTATGCCAATTTTTACGGAGGGGTACTCTTCTCCATCTCCGCCGCCCTCTTCCTCATTGAACTCTTTAAGAGCACCGTATCCAAATTGGATCGTATGATTGCGTGGTTTGTCATCGGTATCGTCATTATTATCGTTCTTATCAGTATATATGATATCACCTTAGCCATGAAGGTCTATGCGCTCTATGGTTTAGGCGTCCTTATCACGGGAGGACTCACCGGTATACTTCTCAATGCACTGATTAAAGGACATCCCCTGGCCAAGATCGTCTCCATCGGATGGGGAATCTTTTTACTCTCACTGGTATTTTATATCTTAAGTTTTTACGCGCTTTTGGGTCCGGAATACAATAGTGTCTTTAAGTACGGCCTGGTCGCTGAAGGATTGATCTTCTCCATGGTCCTGGGATACCGGCTGAAAACGATGGAAGAGTACCGAGATCAGGCACGTCTTCAAGCCCTGGAAAACGAGAAGAAACTTAATGCGCAGATCGAAGCATCCCGTTCCTTGTTTCAACAACTCTATGACTCCATCGATGCGATCGTTGCCGTGATCGAGAAAGACGGGACAATGAGCATGATCAACAAGTATGGAGAAGAGCTGACGGGATACTCTGCCAAAGAGATTTCTTCTGAGCCCTACTTCTGGTTTGATCATTTTATCCCGGCAACCATTCGTCCCGATATTATGGAGATCATTCAGAGTATGAAGAGCTCCGGTACGCTCATCTCTAAAAAAGTGAATCCGTGGGTTGACAAAGATGGCAATACACATATGATTCAATGGTCGAACAGTCTGATCAAAGACAAAAACCAGGATGCGGCGATCGTTACCGTCGGCATCGATATTACCGATAAGGTAGAAGCCGAACGCATTGCAAAAGAGAATCAAAGACTGATCGATGAGAAGACCCTGGCAGAAAAATCAAATCAGGCCAAATCGGCCTTTCTTGCCAATATGTCCCATGAGATCCGTACCCCGATGAACGGTCTTCTGGGATTCATCGAAAGACTGCAAAAAAGCGAAAAGGATCCTGAACGCATTAAACTGTTTAAAACCATAAGCAATTCGGGAGAGACCCTCCTTAATATCATCAATGATATTCTCGATTTTTCCAAGATTGAAATAGGGAAGATGCAGCTCGACCTCGCCCCCATTTATTTCACCCAAACCATTGAGCATGTTATCGACAGTTTTACACAGCTTGCCAGTGCCAAAAACATCACTATGCATCATACGATTGATGACACCATTCCAGAATGTATCATGGGTGATGAGACCCGTTTTAAACAGGTTCTTTTCAATCTTATTAACAATGCCATCAAGTTTACAGAAGAAAACGGCCATATCTCTCTTCATATATCCTACAAAAAAGATTCCCGACAACTATACGTCGCCGTGATCGACACCGGCATCGGTATCGCCCAGGAAAACCTTCAAAAGATATTTGACTCTTTTTCTCAGGAGGATGTCTCTACTACCCGTAAATATGGGGGAACCGGTCTGGGACTTAGCATCTCCTCACAACTGGTCAAACTGATGGGCGGAGAGCTTCAGGTCCAAAGCAAGGTTTCTGAGGGAAGTACCTTTTACTTCGAAATACCGGTAGAGACCTGCAGTTTGGATGATCTGGAGATTCAGGAAGAAACCCCTCAAAATGAGCCTGAGCAGGACATCCGCCTGAAGGGTCATGTGCTCATCGTTGAGGACAATAAGACCAATCAAATCTTATTGAGCCTTATACTTGATGACTTTGGACTGAGTTATGATGTCGTCAACAACGGTTCAGAAGCCGTCTTAAACGTCAAGCAGTATCAATACGATCTTGTCCTTATGGATCAGAACATGCCTATTATGAATGGTATAGAGGCTACACAGATCATACGTGACAATGAGAAAGAGACACAGCAGCATCTTCCGATCATTGCCGTTACGGCAAATGCCCTGGTAGAAGACCGTCAGAAACTTTTGGATGCGGGGATGGATGACTATATCAGTAAGCCCTATACCGAAGATCAGATCCTGGAGGTACTCCTAAAACACCTCCCCTGATCATTAGAACAACAGGGCTTTTACCGTCAGAAGAAAATTGTCAATGTCAAGAGGTTTGATCATGGTTTTATTCGCGCCCATATCCATGACTATATCAAAAAAATCCCGGTTTGAGCTGATGACAAAAATCGGCTGTTGTTGAAAGCTTGCACGAATACTCCTAAGTGTTTCTATGCCTTCTTGATCTTCCATAAACAAGTCCAGTACGATAAGATCGATTCCCTTGTTCTCAATCATGTCATTGGCACCGACCCCGGACTCCAGTTCATATACCTCGTATCCCGCTTCTTCAAGCTCCGAACGCAAGACCGTACGTATCAGTACATCATCATCTATTATCAAAATACGTTTTTTCATCTACATCTCACCTTTCAGCTGTTCGATAATATCCCCTATTTTTTCGTAGCTCTCTTGTGTTATAGTATTAAGTTCTTCCTTCAGGTGCTCTTTGTTCTGCGGTACTTCCCCCGCCGTAAGCTTCTCTTCCCATTCAGATGTGAAACCATACAGGGCCACAGCACCGATCATACTTGAGGATCCTCTTAACGCATGCATCTTATTGGCAACAACAGGGTACTCCTCCCTGTCGATCGCATCATCGATCTCCATGACGATTCCCGGTACCATCTCACAAAACTTTTGAAGCACTTCGATATACAGCGTCTTCTTGCCGCGAAGCTGTTTTAAGCCCTGCTGCATATCCACCGCAACAGGCATCCCCTCTGCTTCTTCATTATATGCGCCGCCTGCATGGGTGCGAAGGTAACGTGAAAGTAATGCACGCAACTGGGCTTGTTCAAAGGGTTTACACAGATAATCATCCATGCCGGCTTCAGCCGCCTTGTTCTTATCCTCCAGATCACAAGTGGCACTAAGAGCGATCACGGGTATCCTCACTCCCTCTTCTTTGATCCTTCGTGCTGCATCAAGACCATTCATCTGAGGCATCTGAATGTCCATCAGGATCAGGTCATAAGGTTTCTCCAGGGCCTTTTTCAAGGCTTCTTTTCCATTTTCAACAATCTCAAAACTTATTCCTAAGTCTTCAAGGTGTGCTGCAATGATATGTTGATTGGTCTTATTGTCCTCCGCTACGAGAAGATGTCCCTTCAAATCTGCCTTACACTCTTTTTCTGCCGATACTTCTTTCTCACGTTTGCGCTCAACATCCGGCTGCAAGTAACGCAGTAAAATCTCTTTAAGATGTGCTTCATCGATAGGTTTTCCCAGGTGTTCACGCATTCCGGCTGCTTTGGAAGCCATTTGATCACCTTCCATCACGGCGGCTGAGAGGGCTATGATAGGTATATTCTCATCACTGTCCAAGATCGCTTTTGCCGCCTCATATCCATTCATCCTCGGCATCTGTATATCCATAAATATCAGATCAAAATCACCGTTCTTTGCCAAAGAGACTGCCCTGTATCCATTTTCGGCAATGACCACCTCACAGCCGTAATACTCCAACATGTCTCTGATCACGATCTGATTGACGGCATTATCCTCCGCAACCAGCACCCTGCCCCTAATGACTCCCTTATCCGGAGTCACCTCCACATCATTCTCCTTTTTTAGGCTCAACAGGTCAAAAATATCCGATGCACTGACCGGCTTCATCAATACCGGCGGTACGCTCAGTCCCATTGCTTCAGCCTCTTTTATCAAGGCCTCTTTCTCAAATGCCGTCACCATGATGATATTGGATACGGACTCGGCCAAACGAAGCTCTTGTATTACCTGCAGACCATCAATCTCCGGCATCTTCCAGTCAATGAGTATATAATCAAACACTTCTGTCTTAGCTACTTCCAATGCCTCTTTACCGTTGGAACAAAGCGTATGTTCAACCTTCCATGAGTTCAATATATCGCTGATGATCCGGCGTTCGATCGCATTATCATCCACCACCAGGAAACGTTTGTGTTGAATTGAATCAAACACAATCCTGTGTCTAAGTTCGACCATGTTCCTTTTCAAGATCACCGTAAAACAGAAACGGCTTCCCTTCCCGAGCGTACTTTCTGCCCAGATCCGGCCACCCATCATCTCACTGAGTGCTTTACTGATGGAGAGTCCCAGTCCGGTACCTCCGTATCGGCGACTATCAGAAGCATCATTTTGTGTAAAAGCTTCAAAAAGTGTTTGAACCTTAGCCTGCTCTATACCGATACCGGTATCTTCTACACAGAACTTCACCTCTACCTGCGTCTCGTCTTCTTCGACGACCTTGCTGATGATCGTGATATCTCCCTGATCCGTAAACTTGATCGCATTACTCAGAAGGTTGCTCAATATCTGTTTCAGTCGGTTTGGATCACCCTCAAAGCTTCCCAGCAACTCCTTATCCAAATCGATATGAAGCTCTATACCTTTCTCCTGGGCAGCAGACTTGAACAGGAACAGGACCTCTTTGATCGTTGATTCCAGGATAAAAGGAATACTCTCCAGATCCATTTTCCCGGCCTCTATCTTGGAGAAGTCTAGAATGTCATTAATGACATTCATCAGCATCTTGGATGAGCCCATCGCCTGAGTAAGGTATGCTCGCTGTTGCGGATTCAGTTCACTTCGCAATACCAGGTTGGTCAATCCCATCATCCCGTTAAGCGGCGTTCGGATCTCATGACTCATATTGGCCAAAAACTGTGCCTTGGCGCGACCTGCTTCTTCCGCCATCTTTTGTGCTGCTCTGACACGTCTGAACGAGAGTATGACCCAGTATGAAAGAAAGAAGGCAAAGATAAACGAACTCACAAAGAAAAAGCCCAGGACGACCATAGCCTTGTGAAACTCCTGTTCTTCCATCTGCTGAAGATAACTGCCATTAAGCTGCAAGATCAGATAAAGGGTATTGCGATAGGGAAGTTTCAGCCGTTGCGAGACCAGAGTCTCGCTTCGAAAAAAGTCACTTTGCAAGAGTTCTCTTCCGACCTCACCAAATTCTGTCATGATCCGGTAGGGTCTGCTTTGATAGCGTCCCCATGAGAATTCGGAATTGTGGTGAATAATAGGATAACCTTCGCTGTCACACAGGATCATGTCATAAAGCCCGGTATTGAAAAACTTATCCAACACATCCTTCATGAACACATTGACAATCAGCAGACCATCAAATTCCCCCTCTTTTTGCAAAGGGAACATGATACGTATCACCGGGACATACGGCACTTCCACCTTACCGTGTTCAACATTCAGATCCAGATCACTGTAGCTCAGTTGATCTGCCTTAGCAAGCCTGGCCTGCTGAAAATAATCCCTGTCAGATTTATCCTGAAGATCCTTTACGATATAAGCTTCTTGACCCATAGTTTTACGGTCGATACGGATCTTTTCCATCCCCTTGGCATCAATATACCTCAGCTGGTAAATGTCCTTATGATTTTGTGCGATCCACAAAAAGAACCTCTCGATTTTCCCGCGTTCTCCCTGCTGATAGGCGACAAACTCATCCGAACCGGCAATACTGCTTAGAACACCGGCGAGATGCGTAGCATGTTGTAAAAGG
This sequence comes from Sulfurimonadaceae bacterium, assembly GCA_041562075.1. GTDB lineage: Bacteria > Campylobacterota > Campylobacteria > Campylobacterales > Sulfurimonadaceae. The sequence goes on from JBFEYO010000112.1 coordinate 6,557, forward strand.
TAGGTTTCACGCTCAATAGCCTTATCCTTGGCATCATCCAGACTCTTGCTCTGGACATTATCGACAAAAAGGATATGATCGATATACAGATAGAGTCCGACCTGGACAAACACGATCATGAAAAAACCCAGAAATATCCGAATAGGCGTAACCTTGAACAACCCGTCCCCCTTATGAAGATACCACGATAATTAGCTATGACCGCTCTGTCTATCCTCTTAAACAGCGACAGCCTATACACTTTTTTAGCACACAATCCTAGATTATATCATAGTTATACACATCATCTATTATAAGACTAACATTCAAGTTCTCATTATATTTATGCTACTGATATTTTAAGGATAATATTAATATTTATTATGATATATTAAGTCATGTATGAACAATAACACCTATATTGTACTCATAATCTGCATGGAGTATGCACTTGTTTTCAAATAATAAAATGGATCCCAATGAGATCCTTCAATGCCTCACTGTAGCTGAAGAGATTTTGATCATATCCGTCACCGACACCCGGGGTATTATCCAGGATGTCTCCAATGCCTTTTGTGAGATCTCGGGGTATACCAAAGAGGAGCTCATCGGGCAGCCCCATAATATCGTACGGCATCCGGATACGCCTTCTGAGACCTTCACAGGGCTGTGGGAGACCAT
>JBFEYO010000113.1:0-7103 GCA_041562075.1 Sulfurimonadaceae bacterium
ACTCATGCAGGGCTCGGCCTGGGTGCGAGAAATGTATTATCTAATTATAAACACACCTTTACTTCAATTAATGTTAAAAAGGGGGGTTACATATTAGAAATTTTAATTTGTCAAGAGGGATTAGGAGTTCGTTAACTGTGGGTTTACCGAGGGTTTACGAAAGTGCTTTTGCACGTTCGTTTGCCTTGGCAATAGCCTGGATACAAGCATCTCGGACGGAGGCTTTTTCAAGAGCGGAATATCCGGCGGCGGTGGTGCCTCCGGGACTCATGACAGAGTCTTTTAAAAGGGCAGGGTGTTGCTCTTGGATAAGTGCTGAAAACCCATCAAAAAGCCCCCGCATAATGGCCATTGCATCAGGGCGCTTTAGCCCCTGGTTAACGGCCCCGTCAGTCAATGCTTCGGCAATAAGCGCAAGGTAGGCCGGACCGCTTCCTGCCAGGGCAGTGGCAATATCGATTTCTTTCTCGCTTCCAAGCCAGTGTGCTTTTCCGATAGCAGAAAAGATACGTAGGGCTTCCTCCTGGAGTTGGGTGTCGCCGGTCAGGGTTGTCATCGATTTTTGAACAGATGCAGCCATGTTCGGCATAGCTCGGACATAAGCTTTCGCATTAATATGAGCTTTTAAGCTTTCTAGGGTAGTACCCGCAAGGATTGAAAAGAAACTGTCGGCTTCTCCAGTGAGTTGTGCCCCCACTTCAACGAGGTTTTGGGGTTTGACGCCAAAGATAATATTTTTACCGGTAATATCAAAACCCTTAAGGGGATGTTTTTGAATTTTTTTGCCAAGAGCCGCCTCAAAGGCATCGAGGTTTTTGGGTGTTCTGCCGATGACTTCGATATCGTATTGCTCTTTTAGCCCCTGGGCGATAGCCAAAGCCATATTTCCGTTTCCGATAAAGCTGATGAGCTTAGGCATCGTCTTTTCCTTCTTGATTCATGAAGTTGCTGATAGGTTCAGCCATGCCATGTGCCTGAGCCGCTTTTCCGTCAAGGATGGTCTGAGCCATAGTTTTATTGTCCGTATTAAAGATCAGCGGGGCAACAAAGTTTACGGTGGATGCTTCGATGGGGTTTTGGATGACAACGATATTGAAGATAAGCAGATTGCTCTCTTCAGTGATATCCAATAGGCTCATAACGGCATCTGGGATATCGATTTCGTAAGGTTTAAGAATAAATGGATTGATCAAGGTAAAGGACGGTTTTCCATCATCAGAGGCATTTTCAAGTTGCATGAAGATGTCATCGATCTTGGTTAGTTTCATCTCTTTTACCGATTCAAATCCCAAAAGTGGGAGCTTAAGCTCAAATTGCATGGACTACCTTGGCGTTTTAAAATGTCAGCTATTGTAGCACTACAAAGATAAAAAGACAATAGGGCAGGCCTATAGGGGGCAGGTCATTGAAAGGATAAGCTTAAAAAGAGTATATATCTTTTTCTCTTTTCAGAGGGTTTAAACTCTTCCTAACACCGCCTTGGATACAATCATCTCTCTTATTATCTAAGGAAGTAAATGAAACTAAACATTTTAGTCTTGACGATGTTTTTGGCGCTCTTTTTCGGCGGGTGTGGAAAAGAAGTCTCCGAATATAATAAACCTGCAGCTTATTGGTATGAAAAGATGATTAATTCAGTGGCGAACGGTTCTTTGGAGAAGGCGGATGGTTACTTCTCGTCCCTGCAGAGTGAACATGTCGGATCACCGCTATTAAAAGAAGCGACGATGATCATGGCTCAGGCACATATGGCTGTTGGCGAGTATATGTTGGCAGAGCATTTTTTAGATGAGTATATTCGTCGTTTTGCTGATGTAGAGGAACGGGAATTCGCGACCTATCTGAAAATGCGCGCGAAATTTATGGCGTTACCCAACCCCAGACGGGATCAAAGCCTAATCAATGATGCTTTAAGAGAGGGTGAAGAGTACAAAAGGAGATATCCAAACTCTTTTTATCTACCGGCGGTAGATACGATGCTGGTGAAGCTTTATCTTGCAAGAGCAAACTTGAATCAGACGATTTCAGGCCTTTATGAACGTCTGGATAAACCCAAAGCGCAAGAATTTTATGCCAACAAACAGAAAGAGGAATGGATAGACTGGGATATGGTAAATCCTCCGGATACGGCCTGGTATAGAGAGATGTTTGAAGGGGATGGGACTTCAAGCTGGTATGATTTTCTACTTCCCGATACTACCAGTGTCATCGCCCAGGATGATAGCGGAAACATCAAAGAAGATGTGGATTACGAACCTTCAGAAGATGATGACGGTTTCGAACCGGATCCTTCTTAATTAAAAATTTAAATTATAGGACATTTTATGCAATTAAGTCATTATAGCTCTTTCCCTGCGGACATCCCTGTTATTGCAGAGGATGAACTTTTTTTATATCCGTTTATGATTTCACCGCTTTTTTTAAGCGATGAACAGAATATTAAGGCGGCAGCAATGGCTGTGGAGAGTAACTCCCTGGTTCTTGTATGTCCAACCAGACCCGATGAAGAGGGTGCACGGGATTTTGAAGGTGTCTATCCTGCCGGTGTGGTAGGTTCGATCATGCGCAAGGTCTCTTTGCCCGATGGACGTATCAAAGTCCTCTTTCAAGGGCTTGCCAGAGGTAAGGTGATCGCTGAAGTAGGCAAGGACCCGATGCTTGCCTCGGTGGATATCATTGAAAGTGATGTTGAAAATGAACTCAAACTGGATGCAGAATTGGAAATCGTACGGGAAAAGGTACGTACTCTCTCTCAGGTAAGCTCCTATTTTCCACCGGATCTGTTGCGTACAATCGAGGACAATCAGGATTATGCCCGTATTGCTGATCTGATCTGTTCGTCTATCAAGCTTAAAAAAGATCTGGCCTATGAACTTTTTGTAGAAGCAGATCTTGAGAAGCGGTATATGAAGTTAATTGATGCCCTAAGCGGTGAAATCGAGGCCAATAAACTTCAAAAAGAGATTCGTTCCAAGGTACACAGTCGTATTGAGAAGATCAATAAAGAGTACTTTTTAAAAGAGCAATTAAAACAGATCCAGCGTGAATTAGGGTCTGATACACAGCGTGAGGAAGAGATTCAGGAGTATAGAGCAAAGCTTGCCAAGAAAAAAGGCTCCATGGGCGAAGATGCTTATAAGGAAGTGAGTAAGCAGCTGGAACGCTTCGCCCGTATGCATCCTGACTCTTCTGATGCGGGTATGATCCAGACCTATCTGGAGTGGGTACTGGAGATCCCATATGGAGAGATGGCGAAAAAGTCACTGAAGATCGAAGATGTCCAAAAACAGTTGGATAAAGACCATTTCTCTTTGGAGAAGCCAAAAGAGCGCATTGTAGAGTACTTCTCTGTGAAAGAGCTGCTTGATCTGCGCGGCATCACAGATAAAGAGGGACGCGGAGCAATTTTATGTTTTGCAGGCCCTCCGGGTGTCGGTAAGACCTCATTGGCAAACTCTATCGCTGAAGCCCTTAAACGACCGCTTGTGCGTATCGCTCTGGGCGGACTTGAAGATGTGAATGAACTAAGAGGCCACAGACGTACCTATGTCGGTGCGATGCCGGGCCGTTTGGTGCAGGGGATCATTGATGCGAAGAAGATGAATCCGATTATTGTTCTGGATGAGATAGACAAGGTCGGACGTTCTCAGCGCGGGGATCCGACGGCTGCACTTTTAGAAATTCTTGATCCGGAGCAAAACTCTAATTTCAGAGATTATTACCTGAATTTCAACCTGGATCTCTCAAAGGCCATATTTATTGCGACTGCGAATGATGTAGGACGTATTCCGGGCCCACTGCGCGATCGTATGGAGTTTATCTCCGTAAGTTCCTACACACCACAGGAGAAGTATGAGATCGCCAAGCGCTATCTCTTACCTCAGGAGATTAAAAAGCATGGACTTAAAAACAGCGAGATAGCGGTTTCAAAATCGGCGATGCAAGAGATCATTCATAAATACACGCGTGAAGCCGGGGTACGTAACCTGCGTCGCCGTATGGCAGACCTTGTACGTAAATCGGCGAAGAAGATTCTTGAAAATCCGGAGATTACAAAAGTTTCTATCTCTATGAAAAACTTAAAAGAGTTCCTTGATAAGACTGTCTTTGAGATCGATAAGACAGATGCCGTTCCCCGTGTAGGTGTGGTTAATGGTCTTGCATGGACTGCTGTAGGCGGCGATGTGCTCAAGATTGAGGCGATTCGTATCAAGGGCAAAGGCCTGATGCAAGTAACGGGAAGCCTGGGCGAGGTGATGAAAGAGTCATCCCGTATCGCAATGAGCGTGGTTAAAACTCTTGTTGATACCCATGTGATCGAGATCCCGGCAGAGAGTATCCCATTGACGGCCAAAGAGAAAGAAGAGGAGATTAAGATCTCTGCTTCAGAGGTCTATAAACGATATGATCTGCATATCCATGTCCCAGATGGTGCCACTCCTAAAGATGGTCCATCTGCAGGTATTGCAATGGCCTCTGTAATGAGTTCTATTTTAAGTGGAAGAGCAATCCGTTCAGATGTCGCTATGACGGGTGAGATCTCATTGACGGGTGAAGTATTGCCTATCGGTGGATTAAAAGAAAAGCTTATTGCAGCTCACAGAGCAGAAATGAAGTTAGTGCTGATTCCTAAAAAGAATTATGAACGGGATCTGGAAGATATACCTAAAGAAGTGCGTGAAGCCTTGGAAATCAAAGGGGTGGAACGTATAGAAGAAGTACTTAAGGTAGTACTGGTATAAAAGGAGAGTTTCCTTTTATATCGACATAAGCCGGGCGATTTTTTCTCCCACTTGTTCTTGACGAACAGGCTTCATTACAAAATCGTTTGCACCGCATTCGAGTGCCTCACCTTTTTTAGTCTCATCAGTTGTCAAAACGATTACCGGGATCTCTTTAAGCCCATCATCTGCACGGATGACCTTGAGCATCTCAATACCACCCATAACCGGCATAATGATATCCAGAAGGACAAGATCAATATCACTTTGGGATTTGAGAATACCAAGTGCATCTGCTCCATTTTTAGCTTCAATAACTTCTGCAATCTGAGGGAGCTTAAGTAACATTGATTTGAGAAGTTTTAGATTGATGATATCATCATCAACTGCAAGAACTTTATAGTTTGCCATTATTTATCCTTAAATAAATTTTTCAAAGACGAGACGTAATAGGTCTTTGTTGATTACATTTTTAATGATCTCATGCACATAGTTAGCATCAGTGTCATCTGCCTCAAATGCCGGATCAATCATCATTACCAGGGCCGTATCTGTATCTTTTTGTTTCAGAATACCTGCGGTATTCTCAATATCTAGACCCTCAATTTCTTTATCAAACAGAAGTAGTTTGAAACGTTTGTTATTCAGCGTTTCGTTAACGGCATCAATCCCATCAGCAACCATGGAAGTATATCCAAGATCATCCAGAATCGATTTGAACAGTCTATTTTCAAAAGAGCTCTTTTTAGCTAATAGAATATCGGCGTCATAAGCAGATGGTACCGGCATATCAGCTGTATCGTCAGCATAGATATCATCATCAATATCGAGGCCTGGAACAGCTTCCAGTTCCGGTGCAGCTTCCGGTTCGAGAGGCTCTTCGATTTCCGGGATTTCCGGTACAGTCGGTTCAGGTAGTGTCATTTCTTCCGCAGGAGCAGCTGGCGTTTCGTTGACTTCCAGGCTCATATCATCAAGAGAAAGATCCACATTGAATTCGTCTTCATTAAGCGTCGCAGTAATCAGGCTGTCGTCTGTACTTGCTGTTTCTACTGCTTGTGGCTCAGGTGTCGGTTCAGGTGCTACTTGTTCTACCGTCTCCTGATTACCAATAGCTTTGGCATCGACGATTTTATGGCCGATAAAGTGGTTTAGTAAAGAGATAATCTCAGAACGCACCAGCGGTTTAGTGGTGTATTCATCCATACCTGCACCCATGAATCGTTCACGGTCACCTTTTAGAGCATTTGCTGTCAGGGCAATGATCGGTGTATGTTCTACGTTATAGTCCTCTTCATATTCCAAGATTTCCTGAGTCGCTTCAACGCCGTCAAGAACCGGCATCTGGATATCCATGAAAATAACATCAAATTGATTGTTTTTACGTTTTTCAAAGGCTTCCAGACCATTATTGGCCAACTGTACACTTAATCCGATATCTTCCAGGGTACGCTTGATCAGTTTTTGATTGATCAGGTTGTCTTCAGCGACAAGAGCTTTGGCATCAAATTTAGATGTCTTTTCATCATATTTGCGTTTTTGTATAGTCTTTTGTTTGGACTGATTAAACTCTTCAACATCATGAGATTCAAGTACACCACGGATTTTAGATGCATTTAACGGCTCATACATCACTTTGAACAAGCTCAGTTTGAGTGAATCGATCTTTTTCATATAGTATGATTTAGTGATCAGGATCGTATGTTCCGGATGGTTGGCATACTCTCTTAGATCCTCTTCGCTACTATAGTCATAATCTAGGAACATTAGGTCATAAGAGACTTTCTGCTCAAGTTTTTTAAGCTCTGAAATACTTTTAAAGCTCTGATAGGAGACACCATAAAAGTCAAGATATTCACGAAGGTTTGTCTCTTGAACTTTACGTTTTGAATCAGATTCAAGGATAACCGCATTAATGTTTGAATACTGGTTTTGCATCGATTCATTAAGGGTCTCAATCTCTTCAAAGTCAAGTGTGAAGAAGAATGTTGTCCCTTGACCTGGTTCAGATTCAAGATCAAGTTTACCCCCCATAAGTTCAATAAAGCTGGAAGAAATGGTAAGCCCAAGACCAGTACCACCATATTTACGGGTAATAGAGGAGTCCGCCTGTCCAAAGGCCTCAAAGATTCTCTCTTTTTGCTCCTGCGTGACACCGATACCGCTATCTTTAACACTGAATCTTACACGGGCGCGGCCTGGTTCTTCAGACTCTAACTTACGGATATCAACGGTGATAGCACCGCCGGAGTTTGTAAATTTAACTGCATTTGAAAGAAGGTTGATAACAACTTCTTTGATCTTGGTCGGATCCCCTTTAAGTGGGTTTTCAAGATGTGGATCAATGAAACAGCCAAGGTCGATATGTTTCTCAGAAGCACG
>JBFEYO010000114.1:0-7020 GCA_041562075.1 Sulfurimonadaceae bacterium
AGGGTGAATAGCCCCGACATATCCTGTGATTTGGGAACATTTCCCTCCTGTCTGGCATCTTCGATCTTCTTGGGGGTGGGTTCTTCGGTCTTTTCCTGATCATCAGCCATGGAGTATTACCTGCCGTTAGGGCTAATCCATTTTCATGGAAAGGTCAATCCATGTGGACTGATGAATAAGGGCCCCTGAACTAATAGCGTCTACGCCTGTTTTCGCATACGACTCAATGGTCTCAAGGGAGATGTTTCCACTGGCCTCCAAAAGCGTATCGGGATAATGCTTGGATTTATACTCAACGACTTCCCTTAACTGCTCCGGGGTCATATTGTCACACATGACAATATCAGCTCCCGCGGCCATAAAGGTCTTCGCCTGCTCGAAGGTCTCCGCCTCAATCTCGATCTTGGAGGTAAACGGGATCTTTTTGCGGGCTTCTTTCATAAAGCCATCAATATCATCAATGGTCTTTAGGTGGGTATCTTTAAGCATCAGACAATCATCCAGTCCCAAACGGTGATTGACCGCCCCGCCCAAACGGGTGGCATACTTCTCAAAGACACGTAATTTCGGTCGTGTCTTTCGGGTATCCAGAAGTTTTGTACCATAAGGGGAAATCAGTTTGACGAACTGGTGGGTATAGGTCGAAATCGAACTGGCATGCAAGATCATGTTCAAAAGCGTACGCTCGATACGCAAAAGGGTATGAGAATCCCCCTTGATCTCCGCCAATACATTCGTTGTACTAAAAGCCGAACCGTCTTTGGTATGCCAGATAATCTCAAAGCCTTCGAGCTCCGCCAGAGCATCCGCATAAAGCTGCCCGGAGAAAATACCGTCGGATTTTGCGATGATTTTGGCACTGGCTGCAGTTGGTTTTGAGATCAAGGCGTACAGATCACCCCTTCCCACGTCCTCGGCAAGTACCTCTTTGACAAACTCCTTGATCATAGGGCCATCATTCTATCAAGGGCGACTTTTGCCCATTTTGCAGTCTCTTCATCCACCAGTATCTCATTGATAGGCTCACCCTCATCAATAGACTTCAGTGTCAGATACACATCTTCCAGGGTCGTCTCATTCATGGTCGGACACTCCGGTTTGGTAGAAGAGAGCACATAGGTATTTTTAGGGCGGAGTCTATTGACAAGATTGAACTCTGTTCCCACCGCTATTTTCTGCTCCGGATCAGCTTCGGCAATATACTTGATGATCTGAGAGGTCGATCCTACAAAATCCGCCTCGGCACAGATTGCCGGATCACATTCAGGGTGCACAACGATCTGGATGCCCGGATACTTTTTTCGATAGAACTTGATATCATCCAGAGTAAAAAGCTGGTGTACCGAGCAGAACCCGTCATAACAGATAATATCCGCATCCGCCAGGTTCTCATCTATACCGATAACCGCCGACTTCAGACCCATCTGATTAGCGATGTTTTGCCCTAAACAGCGATCTGGAACAAAAAGGATCTTTTTCCCCTCTTTTAGGGCAGTTGTAATGATCTTTTTAGCATTAGAACTGGTACAGACCATACCTCCCATCTGACCGACTTTTGCCTTAACATCGGCATTGGAATTGATGTACGTGATCGGTAGAATATTCTCACTCTCTATACCCTGGGCGTTCATCGCCTTTACCGAATCGTCAAAATAGAGCGAGTCGATCATGCGCGCCATGGCACAACATGCGATCTTTGGCATCACTACACGTTTATTCGGGCTAAGTACCTTCACACTCTGTCCCATAAAACCCACACCGCAAAAAAGAACAAACTCGGCATCGTCATTCATGGTGCGTTTAGCAAGTTCAAGGCTGTCACCGGTAATATCACCCATCTCAAACACCTCATCCCGTTGGTAAAAGTGTGCGACAATAGTGACATCCAGCTTCTCTTTGAGTGCCTTGATCTTCTCTTTATACTCTTCTTGTGTGAATTGCAAAATCTTTCCTAAGCTAAATAATTAATGCAAGTATAACAAATTTTTCACTACACTTCCGTCATCACAATCAATTGGTACTTTTGAATAAAAAAGTCCGCTAAATTTTATACTTTGGAGACCTATGGAATTCCTTTTTAATATCAATGGGCAATTTTATATTGCAGCCTACCTTATCGGTTCCATTCCCTTTGGCCTGATCCTTGCCAAACTTTTTGCCGGTGTCAACATCAAAGAATCCGGTTCTCAAAGCATCGGTGCCACCAATGTACTGCGCGTCGTCAAGGAGAAAGATCCTGCCCTTGCCAAACGCTTGGGCGCGATGACCCTTGCCCTTGATGCGATCAAGGGGATCTTTGTGCTGACACTGGCCATCCTCTTGCAAATGCCCGAGTCAACGCTATGGGCCGTTGCCGTACTGGCCGTTATCGGACACTGTTTCAGTATCTACCTCTGGTTTGAAGGGGGTAAAGGAGTCGCCACTGCTTTAGGTGTATTGGCGCTTATGCTTCCGATTGAGACAGCCATTGCCTTCGGTGTGTGGTTTGTTTCTGCCAAAACACTGAAGATCTCTTCCCTCTCTTCACTCATCGCTCTTGCCGCGTTGGTCGTCGCATCCTTTGCAATACACCCGCAAATGCCCCATGCACCTTTGCTGATCATTGCCTTTATCGTTGTGTATAAACATATTCCCAATATCATCCGTCTCATTCAGGGAGAAGAGAAAAAGGTCATCTGAGGCCATGATCATCGATATCGAGGAACTTCGCTTTGAATGTATTATCGGTCTGCTTGAGCATGAGCGGCACACCCCCCAGGAGATCATTATTGATCTCACGCTCCATTATGACTATACAGAAGAGTTCATCAATTATGCAGAGGTAGTCACCCTCATAGAGTCTCATATGAAAGAAGCCAAATACGAACTGCTTGAAACCGCTTTAAATAATCTTTTTGATCTTCTTTCTAAGAATTTTCCCCTTATTGAACAACTTTATATCAAGATCACCAAGCCCGATATCCTCCCTAATTGCCGCGTTTGCGTCTCCAATGTTAAAAATTACTGAAAGAAATTTTAAGTTTTTCTAAAAAAAACTTTAAATTTTTCTAAAACTGTGTTATAATCCCACAAAATTTTACCTGTGAGGACGCTACATGCGCATTCTTATTATTGAAGATGAAGTAACATTAAACAAAACACTAGCAGAAGGACTAAAAGAGTTTGGTTATCAAAGTGACGTTGTTGAAAATGTAAAAGATGGTGAGTACTATCTTGATATTCGTAATTACGATTTAGTGTTAATGGACTGGATGCTTCCAGATGGAAACGGGATCGACATTATCGGTAATATTAAGACAAATACACCAAAAACATGTGTCGTTGTCATCTCTGCCCGTGATGACAATGAAAGTGAGATCGAAGCACTTAATGCCGGTGCTGATGATTATATCCGCAAACCGTTTGACTTTGATGTACTCGTTGCCCGTCTTGCAGCCCGTTTACGTTTTGGCGGCTCAAATATCATCGAGATTGAAGACCTTATCATCAATCCTGAAGAAGAGAAAATTACCTATAAAGAAAAAGATATTGAGCTTAAAGGTAAACCTTTTGAAGTACTAACTCACCTTGCCCGCCACCGTGATCAAATTGTTTCTAAAGAACAACTTTTGGATGCGATCTGGGAAGAGCCGGAGCTGGTAACGCCAAATGTTATCGAGGTTGCAATCAACCAAATCCGCCAAAAAATGGACAAACCACTTGGTATCACAACTATTGAGACTGTTCGTCGTCGTGGTTACCGCTTCTGTTTCCCTAAAGAAGTATAAACTCACCCTTCAAGGTCAACTAACCTTGAAGACCCCTCAATGTTCAACACTCTACCCTTTCGTGTTATAATGCGCATCATTTCATATCAAAGAAGTCATCATGTTCTCATTTGAAAAAAGTATCCGTTCACGCTTCTTACTGCAACTGCTCTTTGCTTCAGCAGCTTTAATCTTTATCTTCTCTTCTATCCTCTATCTCTTTATTCAACAATCTATTTATGACGATAAAAAAGAGGAGTTGCTACGTATCGCCAAACATGTTGTCGCCTTTAAGTCAGTGGAGTCGGTAATAGACGGTACAGACAGTATCTCAGGGCTAAACATTGAAATGTTTTCAGATGAGCACTTTGACGGTACGATCAGCCTCATTGAGACACAAAAAGAGAATAAAACCCTGCTCAGCCTCGTCTATCCTTTTAATCTGAGTGATCGCAGTTATATCAAGGTTACGGAAAACATTACTAACACCAAGAGACTTTTGGCCAAGATCTTGAACTCAATCTTTATCATCAATATCCTGGGCTTCATTATTATCATCATCTATGCCATCACCCTTTCTACCATGCTGATCAAACCGATCAAAGCCTTGACTCACCGACTGGCAAATATGAATGAGAATTTGATTCGTCCCATCAAGACCGAACAACTCCCCATAGAGTTTTTACCTCTTGGGGAAACACTCAATCACCTTATCGCCCGCTTGCAGAACTTTGTCAAATACCAAAAAGAGCTCTTTATCGGTACGGCCCATGAGCTAAAGACCCCCCTGGCAGTGATGAAACTTAAAAATCAGGTCACCATCATCAAAAAACGTGAAGCAAAGGAGTATATTGAGGCCATCAAACTCAATAACAAGACCATTGATGAGATGAATAAGATCATTGCCGACATCCTGAACATCGGTCGACAGGAGGGAGCACAACTAGAAACGCCCCAAGAGGTGGATGTGATCGAATACCTACGTAACAAGGGTAATGACTTTAAACTCCTGGCTGAGAACGAATCCAAAGAGCTGGAGATGGACTTTCAGCCGGACCTTTTTATGGCAACCCTGCAAACCACCCTGCTCAATCAAATCATTCAGAACTTCTTGCAAAATGCCCTGAAGTTCACACCTTCGAATAAGAGCGTCCTGCTGAAAAGCTTTCAGACGCAAAAGGGACTGTGTATCCAGGTCATCGATGAGGGAGTGGGTGTGGATGAGAGCTTTGATCATTTTGCGCCCTTTAAACGTTCAGGGAACAAGAGCGGTGTCGGTCTGGGACTCTTTCTTTCCAAAAGTGCCGCAGATGCCCTAAATGCCCATATCAGTATCCAAAATAGAGACGATGGTGTGCAAGGAACCGTTGCCAGCCTGGAGATATCCTCTTCACTCAGCTGTGCCTTGCCCAAACCAAATTAAACCCTCTTCGTTTGCCCTGCAATAGAGGCTTGGAATAAAGAAAAATGGGCATTAAATTCCTATACTTATAATTTAAAAAAAGATCAAGCTTTCTTTTGCTATAAATCTCTATCGAAATTTCTGGGTTAAAAAACCCATACCGGTAAGTGAACCGGTATCATGAAGGTATTAAATGTCTCTACTTATAAATGACGAATGTATCGCCTGCGATGCGTGTCGTGATGAGTGTCCAACCATGGCTATTGAAGAGGGTGATCCGATCTATATCATCGATCCTGACCGTTGTACAGAGTGTGTCGGTGATTATGATGAGCCTGCTTGTATTGCTGTTTGTCCTGTAGATTGTTTTGAACTGGATAAAGACAATGTTGAAACCATTGCCGAATTGAAATTCAAATACGAACAACTTCAAAAAGAAGAGTAGTCCTTTCCCTTTATGGCCAAACGTACAGCAGTCATTGACATCGGATCAAACTCTGTACGTATGGTGATTTATGAGCGCACCAGTCGCTTTGCCTTCCACCTCTTACATGAAGCTAAATCACGTGTACGTATCAGTGAAAATGCCTACGAAAATGGGGGAGAACTCCAGAAAGAGGCTCTTGACCGCGCTTATGAGGCGCTTAAAGAGTTCACCCTTATCATCCAAAGTTATCAAGTCAACAAGACCTTATGCGTTGCTACCTCTGCACTTAGAGATGCTCCCAATCAAAAAACTTTTATTAACCGAATCAAAAGAGAACTAAACCTCTCTATCAAAATCATCTCCGGCGAGAGAGAAGCCTATCTTGGCGGTATTGCCGCTGCGAATCTTCTACATCTTAACAGCGGACTTGCCATCGATATCGGCGGCGGCTCAACAGAAATCGCCTATTATGAAGACAAAAAAGTGCTACAGACCTATTCTTTGGACCTTGGAACCGTTCGGCTAAAAGAGCTTTTCTTTGATAATTATGATATTGAAGGAGCCAAGGAGTATATTCTACAGGAGTTCAAAAAACTTCCCGATACCCTACAGCAGAAAAGTATCATCGGTATAGGAGGCACCCTACGTGCCTTGTCTAAGATGGTGATGGATAAAGAAGAAGTAGCCTTCAAGAAACTACACGGTTTCAGCTTCAAGGTTGACACTGTTGAGGAGTACTTTGATGCCCTTCTCAAAGCAGATGAAGCAGGCTTAAGATCCCTGGGAGTGAAGGAAGAGCGATTAGATGTCATCCAACCCGGCTTATTAATCCTTTCTCTGTTGATAGAGCGTATCGGTGCAACAAAAATCATCGCCTCGGGTGTGGGTGTGAGAGAGGGACTTTTTCTTTCGGATCTCCTTCGCTCCCAGCATGACCGATTTCCCCATAATTATAATCCAAGCATTCGAAGTATACTGGACCGTTTTTCACCTAAGACAAAACTTCCCCTCAACAATTATGCAGCTAAACTCTTTGATCTATGTGCTCAAGAACTTCATGTTGACGTAAAATACCGGGAACACTTTTTACACAGTATCCGCCTTAGTCAGATCGGAAAAGAGATCGATTTTTATGAGGCCCACAGACATGCCTATTATCTTCTACTAAATGGACTTAATTACGGGCTCTCTCACAAAGAAACCGTTCTGATCGCCACACTGGTTCGCTATCAACGAAAAAAACAGTTGGTTCCTTCACATCTGCAGAAGTATAACAACTATCTGCCTTTGGAAGAGACCTGCCATGCCTTAAGCTTTTTGATGCGAATAACACTTGACCTCTTTGGTGACCTGGATCATAAGAACAAAATTGAGATGGAGATAAAAGAGGGAAAACTTCTGCTTAGGATGGAGCATGATTATCTTATCAAAGAGAAACTAAAGCA
>JBFEYO010000115.1:0-6937 GCA_041562075.1 Sulfurimonadaceae bacterium
ATAATATCAGGATGGATCTGTTCCTCATCTGAGGCTTCTTCATTCCCAAGGGTAAAAAGTTTGGCTAAGGGTGTCTGCTTTGCCTTGGCATCTTTTGACTCCTTGAGGGATGAGAGCAGATCGATAGGATTAAGTTTTTCACCTTTTTCTTCGCCTTTGTCAAGGGAAAAAGTCTTTAGCAATTGGGAAAAGGCATCGCCCTTCTCTCCGGATTTGAGCCCTAGGAGATTGGATAGAAAGCCCTTGGGTCCTTGAGACTTCTCATTTGAAACTGTCAGCATTCCCTCTCCTTTTCATAGAATACGCACCCTAGCAGGGATCAACAGTGCGTCTGTAGTAGAGGATAATAAGCATATTTTATTCCATATTGTAAGTAGAAGCCTTTTGAACATGAAAGTTTTTATTGATTGTCCATATATCGATGGCATGTTTAGGGCTGACAGATTGTAGGCGTTGGAGATATTTGATCTCTTTTTCTTCATCTTCTATAATCAGGAGTACGGCAGCCTTTTTGTTGGTTTTATGGGCATAATAGAGGGATTGGCCGATACTTTCTGCCCATTTTGAGGCAAAGTCAACCTCGATTGCAAACTCATCACACAGACAGTCCACACGGGTTCTGTCTTCCAGAACATATTCGCTGATGCCGCCCAGACCCTTGCAGAAGTGCTCCTGATAGGCGCGTTCTTTATGCAGATGTTTGCCTTGTAAAAGAGTAAGGGTCAATAGTAGAAGGGATAAGGTTTTAAGCATCGTTTTTCTCTTCCAATAGGCGGATGACGCATGATTCGATCATATCAAATACGGTTTCAAAGCCCTCAAATCCGGGAAAAAAATAGGGGTCGGGTACATCCTTGTCCTGGTACCCGAATGAACCGAGTTTGATGGGCTTGTCGGCACCCAGTTGAAGAAGATCATCATAATTACTTTGATCAAGTGCGATGATAAGCTCATATCGGCGTAGGTCATCGGGCGTGATCTGACGGCTTCGTTGGGAAGAGATATCGATGCCCCTGTTTGCAGCGACCTTGATGGAATTGGCGCAGGGGGGCTCTCCTACATGCCAGTCCCCTGTGCCCACAGAATCGACTTTGACATTCAGGCCTTTTTCATTAATGATCTTCTCTGCGATACCTTGTGCAAGGGGTGATCGGCAGATATTACCTAAACAGACGAATAGTATGGATTTCATGATGGCAGCCTTGGCATTAATATTATAAATGCCTAAGCATATTTCAGACCAAAACGGATTTTAAAGATGGTACCCTAGGGCTTTTTTACGCAACGTAGCCCAATAGACCCATGCAATGAAAATAAGCTGCAAGGGAAGACGCAGGTAAATATAGAGGCTTGAGGTTTCAGGAAAGTTTTCCGGATGCATGGCCATATGGATATTGACGGGAAAGATGAAGATCAGAAGCAGTATAAGTCCATATCCTGCATAACGGCGGGTTTTGGCAAAGATCAGGCCAATGGCACCGACGATCTCGAAGAAGCCTGCTATATTGGAAAGCTCATGTCCAAAAGGCAGATATGGAGGCATGATGGAGACATAATAGTCCGGATGATTGAAGTGATTGAGTCCTGCGGCCAGGAAAAGAACAATCAGAAGAGTAAGGCCGATCTTACGTAATCTCGTCAGTGGAAAATTAAACATGGGATCATTCTATATTAAGTTTTCTTATAAATAAATATTAAATTTATTAATTTAATCTAAACTTCAATTTAATTGAGAGATGATGATGACATTCGGTTTATATTTTTATCCTGCAGAGGCCTTTGACACGAATGTTAAAGCTCGTATTTCAGGTGCTATAAACACATTTTTTCCAGAGGAAAACTGTCATGGCTAGTTTTGAGTCCCTGATCAAACGTATAGAAACCCTGCCTCCTTTGTCGGATACGGCACAAAAGATTTTGAAACTTTATGCTCAGAATGAAGATGATGTGGATGTACGAAAGCTGGCTCGTCTGATTGAGGATGACACCCTGTTGACGGCGAATATATTGGGGATGATCAATGATCCAAAATATGGATTTCACAAGAAGATAACTTCCGTAGCCCAGGCTATTACGCTTTTTGGTTCTCGGATCATGAAAGGGTTTATTCTCTCCTTTGTGATGAAAGAACATATACGCCCGGATATGAGTGCCTATGGGATCAGTAATGAGAAGTTTAATGACATGTGTCATCTACAGTCTGCTCTGCTTTTTCAATGGTATATGGGGGTGGATATCAAGCGTGCACAGGTTCTGGTTCCTTTGGCGCTGATCATGGAGACGGGGAAGGTGATCTTTGCGCAGGAGATGGCTCAGAGTGATTATGCGCATCTTTTTACTGAAGAGATTTATCATGCGCAAAACATGGAAGAGATCGAAGATCAATACGGGGGTACGACTTCTTATTATCTCAGTGGCCTGCTTTTCGAACATTGGAACTTCTCTCCCAGATATACACAGATACTCAAAGCACTTGATTATAGCGATGAGGAGAGTGATGTGGATGAGCTTGATCTGGATATATTGGATGTGATTCGTACGGCCATCAATATCAAGGGGTTTTTGAACAAGGAGAATATGGACAGGTCTATGGCCCTTGTGAAAGAGTTGGGAATGGATGAGGCCAACTTTATGAAAGCGGCCTTGCGTATTAAGAATGCCTATGATGTCGCTAAAAAGACTAAGTGACTTAGGTTTCATCCTGTTGTTTTAAGAGCTGCATAACCTTGTTTTTTAGTGCTTTTGGGATCGCACGGGCTTTTTCACCCTCATAATCCACAAGCACCCATACACTTTGTGCTTTGCAAAGCAGCTGTTCTCCCCGTTTGCATTCATAACTCCGTGTTATACGTACAGGGGAAATCTTCTCTATCCATGTCGTCAGAGTCAGTTCATCCCCCTGATAGGCGGGAGAAAGGTAGTCGATGCTATGGGATTTGGCTACCCAGGCGAGGTTCATCTTCTTGCAGACTTGCATACCCCAGCCTAATGCTTCAGAATGGGCTATGGCGCTCTCGATAAACCATTCGAGATAGCGCAGATTATTCACATGACGGATATAGTTTTGGGGATCCTCATTCACTCTAAAGGTTCGGGTATAGACACTGTTCATTGTTTTTGGACAATAACACGAATAACAAGAGCATCCCCCTGATGCCCTTTGCCCTCATCCAGAGGGACCTCGCACTCCTGCAGGTACTCTATACGGCACTGGGGAAGATCGAAGATATTTTTTAGGGATTCAAGGGTGTAAAGAAGTTCCTCTTTTTTAGGTCCGCCGCTGCTTCGAGGCATCTGCTTGGTAGAGAAAAACTCACCGATAAAATAGCCACCCGGCTTAAGTGTTTTGATCGCCTGTTGAAAGGCCTGCGTGCGAAGGGGCTCTTCCAGGTGCAGATAGGAGGTGACAATGGCATCATAGTGTTGTTGCGGTTCCCATTGTTCAAGATCGATAAGCTGTGGGATGATCTGTACACCCTCTTTTTCAGCGTGCTTCAAAGCCTTGCTCATACCGATAGGTGAAGCATCCAGAGCAGTGACCCTGTGTCCTTTGGAGGCGAGGTAAACGGCATTTCTTCCTTCGCCCTCTCCCAGGCACAGGATGTCAGAATCCGCAGAGATCAGATCTTCTTGAGAGGCAATAAAGGCATTGGGTTTAAATCCGTAAAGATAGCCTTCTCTGGAAAATTTACCGTCCCAGATCTGGGAAATACTTTTTTCATTGTTCATGATTTTTCTTTACAAGTCATTGGCATTCTTTTGAGTCTATCTCACTTTTCGGCTTTGCCTGAAAGTTTTCTAAGGTCTGCTATGCTTTTGCTGTGCAAACCGTCACGGTTACCTTTCTAAGGTCCGTTTCACTTCTGGACCCCGTTAAGGACAGGGACGAAGGTACACTCTTCCAGTTCTTCAGCCTGCAGAGAGTCTCCCACCTTGGTAAAACGGGTGATCACCTGTTTGCCATCCTTTTCCATAGGAGCGACCAGGATGCCATCAGGAGCCAGTTGATCGATCAATTTTTGAGGGATATGGGTAGCGGAGGCAGAGAAGAGGATACGGTCATAGGGGGCGTATTGGATCCAGCCGCTCTGCCCGTCATCGGTACGGGTGTGAATATTGCTCAGATTGAGATTTCTAAAACGCTGTTTGGCTTCAAGCATTAACGGCTCGATACGCTCGATGGTGAAGACCCGTCGGAAGAGTTTAGAGAGAATGGCTGCCTGGTAACCGCTGCCGCAACCGATTTCCAGGACAGAGTCGGCTCCCTGAGGATAGAGATATTCACTCATCTTTGCTACGGTAAGGGGAGAGGAGATCCACTGGTTTGCTCCGATGGGAAGAGCATCGAGTTTATAAGCATTATGACGAAAACCGGTGGGTACGAAGGCTTCGCGATTGCTAAGGCCGATAGCCTGTTTTACCGCTTCACTCAGGGCAAATTTCTTATCTATCTCTTCGGCAAGTTTGGCATTTTTGATGGCCGTCATTCTATCAGTCATTTAATTCCTACATTCAAATAGCGTCGCATTCGGCGAATCTCTTCTGTATTATAGGGTACTGACAAGCAAGAATTATTCCTATTGTATTCTGCTTCGCCAAAGGGAGAGATGATCCCACTCATGCCACTGCACTCCTCATTGGAACTATCTGAAGCAAGCACGTAGCATTGGTTCATCACTGCCAGGGCTCGGGAGAGTGTGACAAAATGATCACTTCGCAGTTTTCCCCAACGGGCAGGAATCAGAATGATATCGGCGCCTTCAAGGGCTTGCCAGTATTGTTTAAAACGCAGCTCAAAACAGATCAGTATACCGATCTTTATTCCCTCAACCTCAAAGATCGCAGCGGGCCTTGCTATGGACGGGGTGAAGTATTGATGCTCATCTCCCAGTCTGAAGAGCTGATGTTTTCCCTGCTGGTGGATAATAGAGCCTTTGTGTAATACGGTAGCTACATTGTAAAATTTTCCCTGCGTGTCTTTTTGGATCAGTGTCAAACAGATGATACGCTCCTGTGATAGGGGCAAAAGAGCCTCAAGAGCGGTGTCATAAAAGGCGGCAGCCTCGTCAAAATGCTTATAATCAAAGCCTGTCAGACAGACCTCGGGGGCTAAAACAATGGTGTTTGTAGCTGTTTGTCTGATTAGATCGGTGAGTGTTTTCAGGTTCGTCTGGTAATCGTCAGTGCTGGTAAATTGAAGGGTGCTGAGCGTGTTGTAAGGCATAGGGGGTGGACGACTTAAAAGTCGTCAAAGTCCAATGAGCCTTTGGAATAGTTAGTCACCGTTCCCTCAAAGAAGTTGGTCTTTTGATCATTGAACTTGGCGAAGTCATCGACCCACTTGATCGGATGATCTACGTTATAAAGCTTTTCAAAACCGACCGCAGTAAGACGGCTGTCGGCTAGATACTTGATATATTGTTCAAGAATATTATCTGTGAGACCAAGGATTTGCCCCTGGGTGATATATTGACCCCATTGGACTTCCAGCTCTACGGCATTTTCAAACATTTTATAGACCTGATCCTTGAGGGTTTCGGTGAAGAGGTCGGGACGTTCACGCTTGAGCGTGTTGATGATGTTTTGAAAGAGGGTCAGGTGAGTCACCTCATCACGCTGGATAAAGCGGATCATCTGGGCTGATCCCAACATCTTTCCGGCACGGGCCAGGGTATAGATGTAGGCAAAGCCCGAATAGAAATAGATACCCTCAAGGATCTGATTGGCAAAACAGGCTTTTAAGAAGTTGGTTTCACTCGGATCTTTTGTAAGTTCTATAAAGACAGCTGCGATGGCATCATTTTTATGTTTGAGTTTCATATCCTTGCGCCATAGCTGATAGATCTCTTCCGTGTTTTGAGAGATGGAGTCTACCATAACGGCATAGGATTGTGAATGCAGCGCCTCTTCAAAGGATTGGCGTACAAGGATAAGGTTGATCTCCGGGGAAGTGACATAAGGATTGACATTATCGATCAGGTTATTGGTCTGGAGGGAGTCCATAAAGATCAATTGGGAAAGGGCTTTGTCATAGGCCTTTTTCTCAATATCCGTCAGGTTCTTATAGTCCAGGGCATCGCGGGTCATATCGACCTCTTTTGGAAACCAGGTATTGTTAAGCATCATCTCCCAGAGATTGTAGGCCCATTGGTATTTGATATTATTTAATTCAAATATACCTGTGGGATTTCCACCGAAGATCTTACGGTCGTTTACATGTTCGTGGGATTCTGGATTGTAGATTTTTTTTCTATCCATTGCAGTAGTCTTTCATGAAAAATTATGCGAAAATTTGCTTCGCCATCAGTTGAAAAATTATAATATCTAAATGCTTTTTTGAGCTTAAAGTCACCAAAAGTTTTTGCTTTTTTTGGATACACTTGAAGCACAGAAAAACACATCCCCCTATTCTAAGGCTTGGAGGCATTTTATGATTAAAAAATATGGTTACCTTTTGTCACTTTTTCTTATATTCTCGCTACACCTTGAGGCAAAATCTTTACTCTATAAAGTAAGTTCTGAAGGATCAACCGTTTATATTCTGGGGTCTATCCATTTGGCTAAACCCGAACTTTACCCTTTGGCAAAAGAGATCGAGTCTGCATATACCCGGAGTGATGTACTGGTGTTGGAGCTGGACCCCTCTTCACCGGAGTCGGTGCAGAGTATACAGGGGACGATGATGAGAGCGGGTATTTATCCTCCGGGGCACTCTTTGAAAAGTGAGTTGTCTGCGTATACCTATAATTTATTGCAGCAATATGCCCACAAGGCTCAGATCCAAACTGCGGTGCTGGAACAGATGCGTCCCTGGGTAGTGATGCTGCAGCTGAGCGTGATGGAGATGATGCGTCTGGGCTACTCTCCGGAGCTGGGTATCGATCAACACTTTTTAAAACGGTACAAGGAAGATGGTAAAGAGCTATATGAGCTGGAA
>JBFEYO010000116.1:0-6896 GCA_041562075.1 Sulfurimonadaceae bacterium
AGACCTGTCATGTGTTTCCGGGTGCAGGGGAGAAGACGCCTCAAAGTTTGATGAGGCCAGTAAAGAGATCGATGCGCAAAGCATCATGGAAGAGCCTATGATCAAAAAGGCTCAGGAGATGTTCGAAGCCACGAAGATTACAATACAATCGAAAGTCTAGGTGATCAATATCCTGGACGATCAAATCCAGAATATTTGCCTCTCTAAGCCGAAGGCGAAGGACTATTATCATACAATCTAAGGTGTTAGAAATTCGCTAGTCGGCAGACTTATCCTTACCCTCTTCAAAGGCGCTGGTAATATCATTTACCATCCCATTCGCACCATCTTCAAACTCTTTTGCCGTACAACCGCCAAAGGCGATCAATGCCAATACCGTTAATATCATCATCTTTTTCATGTTTTATCCTTATGAATTAGTCTATCAATATTAACCACTTTAGCTTTTGAATTTGCTTTAACATACTCCACGATCATTCCGTGAAACAAGGCATAAATGTTGGCATATTGCTGAGATTCAAACTTCTCTTCCAATCCCCTGACACACCACTCCTGCAAGGCCTCGTAAGAATCAAACTCATACCCAAAGGCCCTTAGCAATCTTGCCGTATAGGCATCGACTACCATCTGGGGGCGCTTACATCCGTAACAGAGTATAGAATCTGCACTCTCCGGACCAATCCCCTTTTGTCTTAACAGCCACTCTCTATCAACATTCTCGCAAAAACTATCATAATCCCCATATTCAGCATGGATAGCCTGAGTGAGAAGGGAGAGATACTTCGCCTTTGAGCGGAAAAGCCCGCTGGGGGAGATCAGCTCTTCCAACTTCCCCAACGAAAGCCTGACAAATGATTCAAGCTCAAGAGCCCCTTGTTGACGCAGATTTTCCAAGGAACATTCTACCCTACTCCACTGGGCATTCTGTGTCAGGATCGCTCCCACTACTACCTCAAACTCACCATAGGCCGGCCACCACATTGGCGGTTTTGTCTGCAATAAACCCTCTGCCTCCAAGAGCCTGTAAAGCTCATAGGAATTTTCAATCAATCCAGGCCTCACTTATGAAGCTTCGCCCGTCATTGAACTGTTTGATCTTAAAGGCATTGGAACATCTTCCCTCATGAATATCAAATACGACCATCTGCAAGATTGCCTTACACTTATCAGGGACCTGAAAGCGCCCCGACAGCCCCGTCATAAAACGTGAGATCGGCTCCTTGGCCTCCATACCGATGACATTGTCTCTACATCCCGTCAACCCGATATCGCTCAGATACCCTGTACCCGAATCGATCTGCAGGTCATCCGTCCCCACATGGGTATGGGTCCCCACGATCGCCGAGACCTGAGACTTGAACATCATAAACAATGCCCGTTTCTCCGCCGTCGCTTCGGCGTGCATATCGATAAAGATATTCTGCATCCCTTCTGCTTGCAGAGCCTCTATCGTCTGCTTTGCACAGCGGAAGGGATTCTCAACCATAGGCATGGTAAAGTGCCCCATCAGATTAAGCACCGCCAGTTTCTCCCCGGCCACTTCATAGACCTTACAGCCTGTACCGCTGACCTCATCGGGGTAATTATGGGGGCGCAACAGCTCATATTTGTCAAAAAGGGCATGGATCTCTTTTTTATCCCAGGAGTGATTTCCCCCTGTCATCACATCGATCCCTGCATTAAAAAGCTCGGCAGCATTCTTAGGCGTCAATCCAAATCCATGGGAAGCATTCTCATAATTGGCAATGACAAAGTCGATGCCATGCTCTTCTTTGAAGCCTTTGACATACTCTTTGATCATTGTCCTTCCCGGGCGGCCGACAATATCACCGATAAAGGCTATACGCATCTACAGTACCTTCCGCTTTGCATTACGCAGATATGCCAATACTGCTTTGATGATGTCATCATCATCCTTACTGTCCGCCTTGATGCTTTCTGTCGACCCATTGGCGTACGTGATGGAGATATTTTGGCCATAGTTGCCGATGAGGGTAATAGACTTTTCAATACTAAGCAGTTTGATGACAATGAGTTCAAAGAACTGTTTGGTATTGATATCCAGCCGTCCGAAACGATCAGTGGCTTCCTCTTCAATCTCATACACCTCACTCACTGCCTCACAATGGCTCAAGCGGCGATATAATTCCAGACGCAGGCGCTCTTCTTGTACTACCTCATCAGAGATATAGGCTGAGATGGTGAGTTTGATATCCACCTTTTTACGCTCAAGTTCTTTTTGATTGGAAAGCTCTTTAATAGCATCTTCGAGCATTCTTAGATAGAGGGTATACCCGATGTTCTTGATGTGACCGCTTTGCGCGTCTCCTACCAGGTTCCCGCCCCCGCGTATCTCAAGGTCATGATAGGCCAGTACTGAGCCTGAACCCAAAAAGGAGTTGGACTCCAGCGCCAGTAGCCGCTTCTTCGCCTCATCGGTCAGGTTTTCCTTGTCATCCACTATAAAATAGGCATACCCCTCGATGTGTCCCCGACCGACGCGTCCGCGTAGCTGATGCAGGTCCGCAATACCGAAACGATCCGCCCCGTCGATCAGCATCGTGTTTACTGTTGGCATATGAATACCCGATTCGATGATAGAGGTCGCCAGAAGGAGGTCATACTCCCCGTTTTGAAACTTGATCAGCTCTTTTTCCGTCTCCGTCGCCGAGATCTTGGAGTGCAGCATCAAGATGCGCAGACTTGGCAATACTGCTAACAGTTCGTTCTTCTTGATCGGCATGGCATCGATGGAGTTAAAGACATAAAAGACCTGCCCCCCACGACGAAGCTCACGTAAGATTACCTCTTTTAAGAGCTTCTCGTCATACTCTTTGACAAAGGTACGCACTCCCTGACGCTCTGAAGGCGGTGTCATCAATGTTGACATCTGTTTGATCGAACTCATCGCCTGATTCAATGATCGCGGGATCGGTGTAGCCGACATGGATAGCAGGTGGACTTTCTCATACATGGTCTTAAGCTTCTCTTTTTGCTTCACCCCGAACTTATGCTCTTCATCGATGATAATCAGTCCCGGTTTGGCAAACTCCGCCGAAAAGAGTGCATGGGTTCCCACTACCACGTCCAGGTCTCCCGACTTCAGTGCTTTAAGGATCTGATTCTTATCCTTGGTAGAGACAAAACGGTCCAGCTTGGCGATCTTGATATCATAGGGTTCAAAACGCTCGATCAAAGACTTGTAATGCTGGGAGGAGAGCAGTGTCGTCGGCACGACTAAGGCGGACTGGTGCCCGCTCAAATACGCCGCATAGATGGCATTCATCGCCACTTCTGTCTTACCAAAACCAACATCCCCGCTTAAGAGTCTGTCCATGACCTTTTCCTGAGAGATATCATGAATGATCTCGCGAATCGATTTCGCCTGATCTTCGGTATATTCAAATCCCGCCGCTTCTTGAAAAGCCTCTATCTTTTTAGCATCCGCTTTGATAAGCGGGGCTTTGATGAGGGCCCTTGAGGCCGCAAGGTTGATGATCTCTCCTGCAATCTCAAAGAGTTTTTTCTTCACTTTTTCCTTGAGTTTGGCAAAACTTCCCTTGCCCAGCTTATCCAGAACCGGCAAGGCGCCTGAAGAGATATAGCGATCAATAGACTCCAGATTTTCTACCGGCAGCAAGACACGTTCTTCTCCCTGATAGGAAATGGCGACAAAGTCCTTCACCCCGCCAAGGATCTCGGCCTGTTCAATCTTTTCAAAGACCCCTACTCCGTAATCCTCATGGACGATATAATCCCCGGGCTTGAGTTCATCAAGGATAATACTTGTCTTCTTACGACGTTTTTTCTTGATCTCTTTGTTCAGTGAGAAGATCAGCTCTTTATCACTGATGATATTCACGATCCATGGAGCATACAGAATATTCACCTTATGCAGATCATATAGGCCGTGCTGTTTCACCTGAGCCTCATTGGAGGCAATAATAGTAATCTTTCTATCCTGATAGACCTCGAGAGCCTTATTCAAATCGATCAAGGAGTATGGTCTATAGGACACTGCCTCCGGGATGATCTTCAGATCAAAGTAGGATTCATCCACCGCCTTCTCATCAAAGGCATAGATCTCCTGTAACTCAAGGGAAAGATCTGAAGTATATACCGCTTCCTTGCCATCCATAAAAGGCGCACTCAATTCATCCAGGTGCCATAATCCCAAGGAGTAGATATCCTTGACAAAACTGTCTGAGCTGCTATGTTCACAACTCTGGCTGAGTTTATCAAACTGCTCCTCCTCAAGGGCGAAGAAGGCCGGGATAATCTGAATCTGCTCTATCTCTTCTTTGATACTTTTTTGCGTCTCCAGTTCGAAAGCACGGATCTCTTCTACCTCATCTCCAAACAGGGAGATACGGTAAGGCTTGGCTGCTTGGATCGGAAAGATATCGATGATATCCCCGCGAAAGGAGACCTCTCCTTTTTCTTCGACGATATCTACAAAACTATATCCCCAGTGCAGCATCTGTTTTTTAAATGCTTCCAATTCCAGGGTATCCCCAAAACAGACCTCGGTCGTATCACACAAGGCTTCGATTGGAAGGGCATGGGAAAGGGTCTTGATCGGAGAGATCACCAGGGGTTTTTTATCTGCCTTGTAATAGGAATTAAGTGCAGCAAAAAGTTCAAAAAGTTCATTTTTAAACGAACGAAGATCGTCTCCGCTGATAGCACGAAGGTCCGGAAAAAGCAGGACCTCTTTCTTGCAAAAATGAACAAGGTCCGCTAAGGCCGAAGCCTCTTTGGCGTCTTTGACAATGATTAGTTCGGGGGAATGACTCTGGAGGTATTCGTATAAATTACTCTGGTTCAAGCTTCTTTTTTCTTTTCATCCACAAGCGTATTCACCGCTTTGTTCTTCATCTGTTTGTTTTTGATCTTGCTCTCACCCTCAAAGTGACCCTTCGCTTCGATCACCAGTTCGCTTGAGAGTATAGATCCCAGCACACTTCCTGCCGCCATGATCTCAAGACGTTCAGACTCTACCGACCCCTCTACTTTTCCCTGAACGATAAGATGATTGGTATGAATCTCGCCACGTACCTTTCCACTCTTACCTATTGTTACCAGCTTTTTGGAGTTGATGGATCCCTCAAACTCTCCATCGATATACAGATTGCAATCCAGGGTCATCTCGCCCTTGATAAAAGAACCTTCTGTGATGATAGTGGTATTGTTGTTGTCTGGTGTAGCCGTGTTGTCGCTGTGATTAAAGATTGCCATGGTACGTTTTTTTCCTTTTCAAAAATAGACTTATAGGAGGCAATATTCCACTTAATAAACCAAAACGGATTAAGCGCCCTTTGAATAAACCTCACTTCGTAATGCAGATGGGGACCATTCGACATACCACTATTGCCTGTATATCCTATCAGATCCCCCCGTTTAATAAACTGACCTGATTTTACCACAATTTTATTAAGGTGTCCGTAATAGGTCTTGAATCCGAAACTATGATCCAGGATAATAAGTTTGCCATAACCGCTGCTTTGATGCATTGATGCCCATTCTGCTATGGCATCCGCTGTCGCATATATCGGAGTGTCCATCGGCGCTTTAAGGTCTGAGCCTCTGTGAAACTCTTCGCGCTGAAGGGTCGGGTGAAAACGGCTGCCGTACTTTGATGTGATCCCTCTATACTCTACAGGAGAGCCGTTTGGCACATGCTGCATCAATGCCGCCATCTCTTCGGATGTTACTGTCGCCAGACTCACCCTGTCCGCCAAGGTAGTATCCTCTTGGGTATTGATCCCTATAAGATTCTCAATATCCTCCAGTTTATCCGTTACCGCAATCAACTCATTACGTTTTTCATCCAGCGTAGATTCTGTTAGATTGATGGTGTGACTCAGGTGTTCGTTCTTTTCTTGTAAAAGTGCATAGGCCTGCTTCAACTCATCTTTTTTTGACTGTATGTCATTGACACTGTGATTTAGATAGACGATGGACAAGGCTGCCAGTGCAAAAATAAATACGACAAACAACAATATATACAGACCGAACTTTTTAACGATCTGATGTAGATTAAACTGTCTGATCCCATGTTCATCATGAATAGTGACCGTAAAATGGTTATGCATTCTTATATCCCCCGATATCTAGCAGAGGGCTTTAAATGCCTCCGCAACACTGAATGATCCAAAAACAAGATAGTTTTCATCCTCTTCTATATGCGAAAAGATCCTGTAGTCAAGTCCTGCCGCCTCAATCGCACTGACAAGTTCGGCCCTGGAAACGATACGATCCTCCCGCACTTCGATAATCTCAACTGTTTTCACAATGGGTGCTAACACCCTCAATATCGACACAAAATCCTTGTCTCTATAACTATTATAGATCAAGTTGACTGATTTAGGGGCAAAACAGTGTGATATCGCCTCTGCAGCCAGCTTATTATGCCCTACATCTAACCATACATTGGGCTTAATACGCTGCATTCTACCCTCTAAACGCTGAGAATTAAATAAGTTTTTCTTAACTATAAGGCCTAATTCTTTGAGCACACTCACAGCTAAGAGTAGATTCTCTTTAAGATAAAAAGGTAATTCCTGCTCTTGAGAGATCGTCTCAGCCAACGCAATATCTTCTGCTTCCAAGAGTTGCTCATAGGAGACAAACAGCACCCCATTCCGGCTTAACTCCTGTGCTACCTGCCATACCTCGCTGAAGGGCTGTTTTCCTACAAGGGCCTTCTTCGTAACACTTCTAAGCTTTGTTCTTGCGATTTCCTCGATACTATCTCCAAGAAAATCTTCATGGTCCATACCGATAGGTGTAATGACAGACAATACTTTCTCAAAAACATTCGTCGCATCGTGTTCTCCCCCGAGGCCTGCTTCCAACACCACATAATCGCAATTTTCATAGACAATCATTGCCAA
>JBFEYO010000117.1:0-6828 GCA_041562075.1 Sulfurimonadaceae bacterium
AATTTATAGGAGACTTTATGATGAAAAGCGACAAAATACAACGAACACTTATGGGAATCATGCTGAGTGTTGTTTTATATCTTTTTAATACCCAGCATGTGATGTTGGCAAATTATCTTTTGGTATTTATCATCGCAATGATCGTGATCTGGGCGATTTTTGATTTCTGTCCATCGCTTTGGACTTTGAGAAAGGTCTTTAAGGAAGAATGCAGTAAGTGCTAGGCACTTAAACCGACTTTCCCTCCTCCCTTAGGAAGCCTTTGGGCTTTCATCTTCACCATATTATTTTCACTATCCACACACCAACTCATGATCAATAGATCATGTGTCTAGCTACAGTTATATATCCTTAGGCTTTATAAATCAGCACTTTTACTACATATTGGTTACAAATATATGACAAATATTACATACTGTAATCAAAATGTAACCATATTCCTCTATCATTCCGCCATTAAAATAGCAAGGCTCAAAAATGAAAAAGATTGTAGCATCACTAGTTGTATTGGCGACGGTAGCAATGGCTGTGGATATTGACCATCCACATGACAGGATAGATGAAAAGAAAAAGACAAGCAAAGAAGAATTGCAAAAGAACATTGAACATGCAGAAGCTGAACTGGCTGATATGAAAGCCAGGTTGGCTGCTCAGGATGAAAAAGGTCTTATGGATAGACTTCATTTCAAAGGTGATTTAAGACTAAGATATGAGAGTATTGAAAGAGAAGATACTCCAGATGCTGATAATGACTATAGAAACAGATACCGTCTAAGATTGGGTGCAGTAGCTGATCTTACAGACAATCTGCATTTTGAATTCGGTATGCGATCCGGTTTTGCCAACCCGACGTCAGGAAACCAGACATTTCGTACGGATGAGAACCTGAATGACTACTTTTTCCAGTCTCTCAGGGTTAATGTATTAGGTTTGACCTACAAGTCTGATAATTCTACTTACAAAGCAGGTAGACAACCATATATGATGTACCGACCGATCAAGTCGCAACTTGTTTGGGATAATGATATCTCATTAAACGGGGTAAACTATCAGTATGAGGATGATGCACATATCATCACCTTGGGTGCGAATCAGCCAACCTTGGAGGAAAAGGCTTCAAAAGACGCTGATGATGTTGAGCTTTACATCGCACAATATGTGCATAAGACAAAACTAGAGGGTGCAAAACTTAATCTGGGTACGGGTGTCTATTATTATGATGGTCTCAAAGGAAACATTCCTCTTTTTGGTTCAAGAAAAGGTAATACGCTGGATGCCGGCGGTTTTTACGAGAATGACTATCATATGGTAGAAGGATTTGGAGAACTGCAGTTTAAAAATGTACTTGGAAAACCATTCAAGGTCGCAGCAGGTGTTGTCTATAACCTTGCTGCCAATGAGAATAACTTTGGATATGATCTGGCTTTCCAATATGGTAAGGCTAAAAAGGTCAATGACTGGCAGGTAAAATATTCTTATACTGATCTGCAGGAGGATGCGACCTATGGAGCCTATTCAGATTCGGATAACTTTGGTGGCGGTACAGCGGCTAAAGGTCATGCGATCAGAGCAAAATACAAATTTGGTAAGAAAACATACCTAGCGGGTAACTGGTTCTTCAATAAGCTGTATGAAAGTAATGTAAAAAACAGTTATGTAGGTGAGCCGGAGTACAATCGTGTACAACTGGACGTCATTTTAAAATTCTAATCCTCAAGCCGGGCACCGAAAACGTGGTATCCGGCTAAACTCCCTTCCCTGTTTGATATTGATTGAGCTCTCCTGAAGGTTGAAAATATCATATTTTTCTTATGTTATAATCACTCCAATAAGGAGGATGTGTTATGTCTGAAAGCACACTCTATTGGATTTTGGGAGTCTTAACGCTTTTATTGATCCCGTTATTGATCTCCTACCGCATGTTTCCGGAGGAAAAAGAGTGTACGCCGAAGACTCAGCCGTCACAGTCACAAGAGAGGGATGAAGAAGTATCTAATGAGCCAATGAGTTTTGAGAAGATCTCAAGTATTTTTGCGCAGCATTCGAGTTCCAAAGCGGAACTAAAAGAGGCCATAGAGCAGCTTGTCCGACATCATGGGAAAATCCATTCCAAGCTCGGAGATCTTCCTCACCCTGATTTCAGGCGTTATCTTAAACTGGTGATTGACCTATGTAAAAATCCTCAGGCAGACAAAGATATCATTATATCCCTTGATCATAAGCTTCGAACGAAAAATCCGAAATATGCGCTGGAGATCGATGAAGCAATCAATAAGGGCCTGGCAGGACGCGGTTTTTAAGTCTTAGAAGAAGAGGTCGTCCAGATCATCGGTACTAGCATGAGAGGAATGGGACAACATGCTTTCCGTCTGCAGACAGTCACTGATAATGGAATTATCTAAAAAGTGAATATCTTCGGCACTTTGTAGCACGAGGATCTCCTGACGCCATTTTTGCAGAGAGTCGGCGATACCGAATAAAAACTCTTTCATCTCTTTAAGAAGTTCCAGGTCCTCTACCTGACTGAGGGTTCTGGCAAAATTATGCAGGGCCTCGGCGATATGGTTGAACTTATAGAGGTTAAAGAGATGATTGGCATAGGCTTCAAAGGCAGATGAAAGTGCCTGAAGACTCTCCTGGGTAGGTTGTAAAAGCTTCTGGTGGATTAAGAGTTCCAGAGTGTCTTCAATCCCTTCAAGGTGGTCGTTAAGGGTTTCCAGGTTCCCGGCAAAGGATTCTATAAAGACCTTGGCACTGATCGTATCCGGTTTTGGCGAATAATACTCAAGTTCATTGGAGCTGAAGGCTTTCTCTTTTTCGATACCGTCGACCAGAGTAATATTGACATTCTCTTTTCGTGTAAGTTTATGGATGGTCTTTTCCAGCTCGTCGTTTTTTAGCTGAAGCTCTTTAAGAAGTTCGGCTGAACGAAGGTTTTCCTCTTCAATACGGGCCTGGTACTCCTTAAGCTCTGCAATCTCGGTAATGCGTTTACATGTACGATATAAAACCGTTGTCAATTTGCTGAAGTCAACGGGTTTGATCAAAAACTTTTCAATCCCCAGGTCGATAAGTTTGAGGAGATAATGGGCATCATCATGGGCGGAGGTGACAATGATGGCCTGGTCCGGATTGATCTTGATGACCTCTTCGAGCATCTCTATGCCGTTCATGCGGGGCATATTGATGTCGGTAATCAGCACATCATAGCTATTGGATTGATACATTTCGAGTCCCTCCTGCCCATCGGCAGCAAGGTCAACGGAAAAGAAGAGTTCACCAAACACCTTGGCATAGTTATCACGGATACCAAGATCATCCTCTACATAGAGAACACTCAGCGGTTTGGAAAAGAGTACAAGTTCCTTCAGTCGATTCATCTACTCTTAATTGACAACCATTGAAGTGTTAAGCATTTTACGCGCGCTATAGTAGTTGATGTAGACTTTTCCTTTGATCAGCTTGATTCCTGCAGTCTCATAGATAGTGGTTTTGACTTTTTTACCTTCGATTTCCTCGGTTTGCACAAGCGTCGTTTTTACCAGGGCTGATTTCCCGTCGGTTTCGATGTTAAACTTGCGTTCCTGGACCTCTATAAGGTTGGATTGCATTGTTTTCCATTTTTTGGCCAGATAACGTTTGTACTCATTGAAGCTCAAACGGGTGGTTTTGCTCTCTTCGATATTCTGATCGGTAAGACTGACGGAGGTACGCGAAAGGAAATGTTTTTGCATTGACTTGAGGTTTTTGTGCTCTTTTGCAATGTTGACTGCATTTAAGGTTTTGGTGATGTTCTTTTCATCTAATGCCTTGGCAGCAAAAAGCTGCGTACTCAATAGTAGTGCCAATAATGTTCCAAAGAGAAGTCTCATAGTAAATCCTTATAGGGTTATTATAGCCCAAAAATTGCCTTAATAGGCCTCTTTCGCTTCAAAACGGGCTATTTCAAGACCATTATGATACAACATTAGAACATTTTCATCAACATCTATCTGATCTGTCTCTTCCAGTGCCTGTATAAACCTTTGAGACTGTACTTCTCCTTGGGGACAGGCTATCTGGGTTGAGGTAATGGCTAAAAAATGGAAATTTTGTGCCGTCTGTTTATAGTTTGCTTTGATTTGATTGCATCCGTCACTGCCGTGCAGGGAGTGGTCATTGATATGAAAAACAAGATGTAAATCGGGCTGATGATCAAAATATTCCCGATCTTGTGCATATAGCTCTTCAAGGCTCCAGTAGGTGTTTTTCAAGGGTTGATCGGGTTGGGGTGTGCTACAGGCACTAAAGAGCATTAGGGATAAAAATAAAGGATAAAACAGCTTCATGATGGACACCTTTTGAGAGAAGATCGTTTGTAATTATATCAGTACTCAATGGCTCTTACATCAAGAATAGTATCGGGAATATTGCCTCCGCTGAGGGTCAGCCACAGGGAACGGGGTCGTCTATGCTCGTGCTCGGGGGTGAGTTCAATCGTACACATCTTCTCTTGTTTGATCTTGATAATGAGGTTGTTCAGCTCCGTATCGTAGCCAAAAAGGGAAATATAGTTTTTGATTGCCTTGGGAACATGATCAAATTGATGTTTGATCAGCAGCAGCTTGATCTGGGTGAGGAAACTTAGCCGTAGCATCATTCCTATCTTTTGCGCTCTGGAGGGTAAAAACAATAGGCTCCCGAGGATATGTTTAATCTCTTTAGTGTGTCCAAGAAGGGCTTCCTTTTCGGCCGCTACCATTTTTTCTCCCCAATTTTTTTCCAGCTCAGTGCTGATCGGGAGCTGTTGCAGTTGAGGATGGGTGTCGATCAGGGTATAGGCCTCAAAAAGCTTGTCTGATTTGATGGCTACGGAGAGTTTTTTAGCAAGATCGAACAGCTTGGAAAGTTCTTTGAGACGTGTTTGCACATAAGGGATGTCATTAAGTGCTTCCATTTCGAGTTCAGCCAGGTCATAATCCTCAGATAGAATATGTTGGTGAAGCTTTTGCAAAAGGTCATCGGTTGAGTCAATGATCTTTTGGTAGGAAGCAATCTCTTTAAGGCAGGGGTATTCTTGTGCCAGAGAAAAGATCCTGCCATAGGAATGGGTGTTAATAAAGTGTACAAATTCCAAAAACTTTTCGGGTTCATGCAGTAGTACCTGTATAAAACAGAGCTTGGAGTTGACACGGCTGAACGGTTCAAGGACTTTAAACAATTGGTGTGTTTTGTGTGTGATAACGTATCCCTGGGCTTTTAAAAAGGCTTCATCCCAAAAAGATTCCATCTTACGATAGGGACTTGAATGTTTAAGCAAGGGCTGATGATCGGCCATACTATAGGCGAGGGCATAGTTTGTATGCTCAACAGCAGTTTTAAAGCGTTCATAATAACTGATAAAGGTCTCAAATTCGCGTATGACGGCCTGTTTGGAGAGTACCTTGGAAAAGCTGTTGAGCAGACGCGTCGCTTCATCTATACGTTTGTTTTCGACACAATTAATTGCCTTGAACAAGGTCTCTTCCCAGATCTCTTCAAGCTCTTTAACCAAAGGGGAGGATTGCAAAAGCGGAAAGGTGTGAAGAAGGGTGTAGGCCTGGGCGTAGGATGCGGTTTGTATGCGTAGTTTGAGCAGTTCTTCGGGGTAAAGATCAAAAAAATGGATGCTGCCGTCTTCACATCCGACGACCAGAAGGTCATCAGGGGTGATCTGCATGACGGTGATCTTGGTGTGAAGCCGGATATAATCCGTGTGGGTGATTTTCTCTTTTTTCAGGTCCAGCAATGAGATATCTCTGGTGTTACCGCAAAGCAGAAGAAAGTCCCCCTTGGATGATGTACAGATGGAGCGAACCTCGGCAAAACCGCTTTGGTAGTGTTTACCGCTCTGGCTCTCTTTTAAATGGATAAGATCCAGACCGCCTTCAATATTGCCTGCGACGATGTAATCATTTCGGATAAAACTCAGACTGTTGATACGGACATGGTTGGGGGTGATTCGCTGGGGAGAGACTTCTGTATGGATGTTTGTGATAACGATACTTCCCCCGTAACCGCTGGTGGCAACAAGGTCTCCCGACGGGCTGAAGACGGCTGCGGAAACATAATTGACTTTGGGCCGGGTGAAGAGTTTGGGTGTATATTCAGGAAAAGAGCTGAGCCTGGAGACCTGGCCGGTAGAAAAGAGATTCCAGAGGTAAACACGACCGGTGACGGAACCGGCAATAAGGTAGTTGGAACTTGGATCAAAACAGAGGGTCTCGACCTGGTTTTGAAGGGTGGGAAAGGAGTGATGAAGCTTCTGGTTATGAATATCGATGACCCTGACAACCGATTGCTCTTTTTCACTATAAGCGAGATATTTCCCATCAGGACTGAAGCTGATGCTCTTTTTTTCGGTGTGAACATAGGCCTGTTTGAATTTGAAGCTGTGTTCCTTTTCCATCGTGGACATATCCAAAATATGAAAATTGTGGGATTTGTCGACAACGGCCAGCTTTTTATCATCTAGAACGCTTAAATAGACAATGGTGTCGTTAAAGTTCACTTTTGCACTCGCAATCATAGTTCAATAGTATCATAAATTTGAGTAAAGAACGGCATAAAGCATGGATATTATCGTAGCGTGGGAATACAAATTGCTTTGGAATCGGCATGTATGTTCAAAGTACTCCAAGCAATCTGTATTCGGCATCTAATGATTCTCCTAGTGCCTCGCACACCCAGCAGGCACACAGCGGTGAGCATAAGAGAGCTGTGTTGGAGCATTTCAGTGAAAAAGCCATCATGGTTTTTGAGCAGATGAGTTCGGGTTTGAACACGGAGCGCAAAGAGAAGCTGGTCTAC
>JBFEYO010000118.1:0-6807 GCA_041562075.1 Sulfurimonadaceae bacterium
AATGTCCAATAAGATCTTCGTCGATGCCTGTCTAGGCAAAGAAACCCCCTATACTCCCGTATGGATGATGCGTCAGGCGGGACGCTACCTTCCTGAATATATGGCCGTGCGTGCGGAAGCCGGAAACTTTTTGAACCTCTGCCACGATCCTAAAAAGGCCTGTGAGGTCACCCTTCAACCTATCGATATCGTCGGTGTAGATGCAGCGATCCTTTTTTCAGATATTCTGGTCATCCCCGATGAGATGGGAATGGACCTCTCTTTCGTCAAAGGCGAAGGACCGAAGTTCTCCGATCCGATCACCTGTGAAGCAGATATTGACCGTCTTATCGGCGGAGAAGAAGCCGCCAGCAAACTGACCTACGTTTATGAGACCATTGAACTGATCAAAAAAGAACTTGCCGAAGACAAGGCCCTGATCGGTTTCACCGGCGCGCCATGGACCCTTGCGACTTATATGATCGAAGGACAGGGGACCAAGACTTACAATATCTGTAAAAAGATGATGTACTCCAATCCTGCACTGCTGCATAAGATCCTTGCGAAGGTGACAGAGGTCGTCAAACTCTATATGGAGAAGCAGATCCAGGCCGGTGTAGACGTCGTACAGATCTTTGATTCATGGGCAGCCGCGATCGAACCGCAAAACTATGATGAGTTCTCATGGAAATATATGGTGGAGATCGCTGAATACCTTAAAGGTAAATATCCGCATATCCCTATTATCATGTTCCCTAAGGGGGTCGCGTCCTTTATTTCCAGTGGAAAAGTATACGGAAACTTCGATGTCATGGGTATCGATTGGGGTACGCCGATGGAACTTGCAAAAGAACACCTTGGTGACAGGTATGTGCTTCAAGGGAATATGGAGCCGTGTAGGCTCTATTCTCAAGAGCAGACAACCCAGGCAGTAGAAGCGATCCAAAAAGTGATGGGAACGTCCCGTCATATCTTCAACCTTGGACACGGTATCCTGCCGGATGTTCCGGTTGCCAATGCCAAGCACTTCGTTTCCGAGTGTCAGCGGATTTCTCGAAAATAATTTTGTTTTCTCCGGTCTGTTAACCAGGTGCAGGCACTCTAAAACATAACAGCCGTAACCTGATTACGGCTCCTTCTGCATTCCATATCAACTTTAATAAAAATATGCTATTCTTGTTCTAATGAAAAAAATACTTCAGTTACTCTTGGTTTACGTCATTATTTTTATTGCCGTATTCACCCTCTATTCCAACAGTACATCTAAACTGCAAGAGCAGCTAAAGAATACAAACAGTGAGTTAAAAGGCGTAGCATACCTTACGGCCACCTTCAAACTCAGCATCACCTTGGCCCTCTATCAGGAATCCCTAGAAACCGATGCTTCTAAAAAGGAACAGATTCAACTTAAAACGGAGATGGATCAAGCGATCGAAAGCATAGTTCAGCTCTATACTTTACACTCCGAATTCGAGAATGATGAACTAAGTCATCAGCTTAAACAACTACAGGACAACACCTTTGACCAAAATAGATATTATGATTTTTTAGAATATATCAATCATGAGAACTACCGTATAGGAGATACCTCTAAACTTTTGTTTGAGCAAGATCGCAAGATGTATTTTTTATCAAGCCTTGCGACACACTATATGCCTGAATACCTTATCAGTCTTTTGATCGTACATAACAAAATCGAAAAGTTTCAGGTAAAAGGCACTCTTACACCTGAGGACAAAACACTTTTACTCGAGCAAAACAAACTAATACAGCTGAGTGCAGAAGAGTTGAAAGGGATTTTTCAACTCTTGCAGGCCTACCCGGAGACAGACCATCTTTTAGCATTGATCACCAATATCAGTCAATTGTTAAATAAATTAAACCTGATTCCTGAAAACTTTGACCTATGGCAAAACAACAAGCAAGATCTTCAATCCTATATCAACATCACTTATGAGCTCTTATCCTTCTCACTCGAACTTCAAGATGAGCAGATGCGTTTATTGGAACTTAATCTGAATAAGCGAAAAGATTTGCTTGAAAAACAGATACTAAACAATCAAATCAGCCTCTACTCACTTCTCATATTAATGGGACTTGCCATTTATATTTTTTATAAAAACCATATGTCAAATATCACCAAAGACGAAGAGATAAAAAAGATCAATAAGACACTTGACAAAATGGTATATTATTCCCGAACCGATCCAAAAGGAAAAATCATCCATATGAGCACGGCACTGAAAGAACTTTCAGGCTTTACGGATGATGAAGTTATTGGAAAAACCCATCGTATCTTCAAACATCCCGACGTACCTCCTGAAGTTTTTAGTGATATGTGGGAAACAATTTCAGGTAAAAAAATCTGGCAAGGTGAGCTGAAGAATAAAACTAAAAGTGGCGACTCCTACTGGACTAAACTCACCATCACACCCGATCTCAATCAAAATGGCGAGATCATAGCCTATGATGCTTATCGGGAGATCGTTACCGACAAAAAGGCTCTGGAAGAGGAAAAAAATAGAACACAGAAAGCGCTGGAGTTTAAAAGTCAATTCCTTTCCAATATGTCACATGAGATTCGGACACCGCTCAATGCGATCATTGGGTTTACACAATTGGCACATAAGACAGAACTGACCAGGGATCAGAGTCAGCTTTTGCAAAAAGTCCAATCTGCCTCGGAAATACTCCTGGGTATTATCAACAACATCCTTGATATCTCTAAGATCGAATCCGGAAAGATGCAGATTGAGAAAACACCATTCAATCTCCAGGAACTCATTCAGGATACCTGTAATTTACTTCAGCAAAAAGCCGAAGAAAAGACAATCAATCTAAACTGTGATTGTAGTAATTTAATGCACGTCAATGTGGTCGGTGATCCATTAAAGCTCTCGCAAATCTTGATTAACCTAATCAGTAATGCCATCAAATTTACCACCAAAGGCAGCGTAAGTGTAAATGTCAAAGAACTTAAAGACTCCTCCTTCAAATTTGAAATCGTTGATACTGGTATTGGTTTGAAAAAAGAGCAGTTAGAGACACTTTTCGAGGAGTTTGTTCAAGCCGACATGAGTACAAGCCGCGAATACGGCGGTACAGGATTAGGCCTTGCCATCTCTAAAAAACTTGTTGCACTCATGGGCGGGGACATTCAGGTTCAAAGTACCTACAAAGTCGGTACAAGCTTTAGTTTCATCCTGGGGCTCCCAAAAGCAGATCCGGACCAGCTGGTACAATCAAAAGAGCGATATGATCTAAAAACGCTTGAAGAAGAGATACAGAAACTTCATGGAAAACACATTTTAGTCGCTGAAGATAATAAGATGAATCAGCTCCTTGTCAAGATGCTGCTTGAAGAGAGTCCCCTGAATCTGGAATTTGTAAAAGACGGGAAACAGGCAGTTGAAAAATACAAAACAGGGATTTATGATCTGATTCTTATGGATATCCAGATGCCCAAGATGAACGGATATCAGGCGACAGAAGCAATCAGAGACATCGATACTGAAATTCCTATTATTGCCCTGAGTGCCAATGTTATGCAGGAGGATGTCCAAAAAGCAAAGGCCTTCGGTATGAATGAGCACTTGGCAAAACCTATTGAGATAGAAAAGCTTTACACCCTCTTATTAAAATACCTGGCGTAATACTTCTTTTAGCTTCGGATAAAGTAAAGTATAAGAAAAACCTTTTACAATATCAGATCGTTAATTAGGGGAAACAATGGCACAACAACAGGCACATCCTATCGTCTTTACCGGAAACGGCTGGGAGTATTTCAAGATCTATTTTGTCAATGTCATGCTTAGTATTCTGACACTCGGTATCTATTCTGCCTGGGCAAAGGTGCGCAACAAGCGCTATTTTTACGGTCATACTTCCCTTGCAGGGAGCAGTTTTGATTATCATGCCAATCCGATGCAAATCCTCAAAGGGCGTGTTTTTGTCGTCGCGGTCTTTATCATCTACAATGTGGTCGTCACCTTTGCTCCCCTGATCTCGCCAATCTTCTCCCTGATGTTTTTCTTCGGTATCCCTTATTTGATCCTTCGAGCGACGAAGTTCAATATGCAGTACTCCTCCCACCGACAGATCCGTTTTGACTTTGTGGGCGAATATCTTTATATCTTTTTTCATTTCATCGTCTTACCTCTGGCTTCTATATTTACACTGGGACTCGCCTATCCCTACGCCATCTATAAACAAAAACAGTATCTATCCAATCACACCAAATACGGAGAATCCCTCTTCAAATTCCACGGTAAAAGCGGCCAGTTTTTTTTGACTTACTTCATCGCCTTCTGTTTTATGTTCGTTTTTTACTTCTTGGTGCTAAACAGCTTTAATATCATTGATGCAGACACCTGGACCCAATTCAAAGAGGGGTTTGTAGAGGGATTCAAAGAGAGCATGGAGCAAAACAACAAGCAACTTTATGCCGGTGACAGTGATGAAGACACTCAGGTCTATATGATCGTCGGAGGTATCTACGGCTTTTTACTCTTGAATATTCTTCTTTTCAGTACCTATATCAACGCCCGTTTGACCAACTACCTCTTCAATAATCTTCAACTGGAAAATGTCCGTTTTAGCTCTCATATCAGTTTCTTTCGCCTGTTGTGGATTTATATCAGCAACCTGGTGCTTATCTCGGTGACATTGGGATTTTTCATCCCCTGGGCCAAGGTACGTGCCGTATCCTACAAACTCTCCTGTATCACCCTCTTCAGTGACGATCTTGGCAGGTTTGTCACAGATGAAGATGAGAAAGCCGGAGTACTGGGTGAAGAGTTCAGCGATTTCCTTGATATCGATGTAGGATTCTGATGCTACCCGCACGGCTCTTTGACAAACAGACCTCTAAGTACAAGGAGGTTAATATTGCTTTCAAGGAAGATCAACTATACCTCTATGAGGACGAACAAACCTTTCACTGGGAGATTAAACAGGTAAAAATCTCCGATCGACTTGGAAACATGCCCCGCTCTATCTACCTGCCTGATGGAAGAGTCTGTGAGGTACACAACAATGATGCCGTAGACAAGGCCCTTAAAGTTCTCTCTTCTCACCGTACAAGCCGCCTTATCCATACCCTGGAATCCAAATCCATCTTCATACTGCCCGCACTGGCTGTGACGCTTGCCCTCATCTTTGTCTTTATCGCCTACGTCCTTCCCTATAGCTCCGAGAAGATCGCCTATGCCATTCCTCAGAACATCGCCTCCAAAATCGGTACAGGCACGCTCGAAGCCATGGATAAAATGGTCCTGGAACCTAGCAAACTGGACAAGAGCAGACAAGCGGGTATTTCCAAAGCTTTTGACACCATGGCTACACACCTTCAAAAGCTTCCTCCTTTGCAGCTGGAGTTTAGAGATGCGCCCAAAATCGGCCCCAATGCCTTCGCCCTGCCTGATGGGACTATAGTTATGACCGATCAGCTGGTAAAACTTTCACTAAACGATCAGGAACTTCTCTCCATTCTCGCCCATGAGATAGGCCATATCAAAAACCGCCATGCCATCCGCATGGTCTTGCAAAACTCCGCCCTGCTGGTCATTCTGACCACCCTCACAGGAGACGCCACTACCGCATCCTCTGTCATCTCGACGCTTCCGACCATGCTCATCGAACGTTCCTTCTCCCGAGACCTTGAGAGCGAAGCCGATGATTTTGCCTTGGAAGTGATGAAAGAGAGGGGGATCGCCCTGCACTATTTTGCCGATATCATGAGCCGGCTTGCCCAAGGAGAGAGCGAGGATACGACCGGAGAGTACTTCTCTTCTCATCCAATTACTGCCTCACGTATCGCAAAGTTCCGAGAATAAAGAATGATTAACTAATCATGCGATACCATGTGGCATGAAATTTATATTTGGCCCCGTAGCATCCCGCCGTTTTGGCACTTCACTCGGTATCGACCTCTCCCCCGGGAAAAAACAGTGTAATTTTGACTGTCTCTATTGTGAACTCGCTCCTTCAGCGACCGTCGATGCCTATGATGAAGTCCATAAGCCCGATGAGATCATTCAAGAACTGTCCAATGCCCTTAAAGAGCATCCCAATACGGAAGTGATCACCCTGACTGCCAACGGTGAGCCGACCCTCTATCCCTACCTTAATGAACTGATACAAGGGATCGATAACATCAAAGGGGATAAACAGACCCTGATCCTTACCAACTCGGCTACCCTAAGTGATGCTTCCACCTATCAAAGCCTGCTGCATCTTGACCAGGTCAAACTCTCCCTTGATGCCGTTACCCCTGAGGTATTTATCAAGATCGACCGGCCCCATCAAGGCATCAATTTGGATAAACTGGTGCAGAGCGTCATCTCCTTTTCCAAGGAGTTCAAAGGTCGTCTTTTTATCGAAGTCCTTATCGTCAAGGGGCTTAATGACACGCCTGAAGAGATAGCTGCCCTTGATAAGGTACTTCAAGAGCTCAACTGTGAGCGCATTGATCTGGGAACGATTGACAGACCACCTGCTTATCCGATAGAGGGAGTCTCCTATGAAAGGCTGCTTGAACTTTCCCATCATTTCAGCGCCGAATTGCCGATCCATATCGCTTCACGAAAAGATGTCTCATCACAACCCTCATCCTATACAAAAGAAGAGATCATCAATACTCTAGATAAACGCCCCCTGACCCCTGATGACGTCAAACTGCTTTTTGATGAGACAAGCTTAGAACGTCTTGATACTCTTATAAAAGAAGGAAAGATCACCACACAAACGATCTCCAGTATCCCCTTTTATATCCCTACTGCAAACCTAAACCGAAAACGCAGTAAATAGTTTGAGAAAACTAATCGAAAA
>JBFEYO010000119.1:0-6760 GCA_041562075.1 Sulfurimonadaceae bacterium
AACACACTTATACCCGTTACGCTGCGCAAGGCGTACCGTTAACATCGTCTCAGAGACTGAACCGATCTGATTCGGTTTGATAAGAATAGAGTTGGCAATCTCTTTTTCGATACCTTCATTAAGAATATTTGCATTCGTAACGAAAAGGTCATCCCCTACCAGTTGAACACGATCACCCAGTTTTTCAGTCAGGACTTTCCATCCATCCCAGTCATCTTCACTCAGACCGTCTTCAATAGAAACGATCGGATACTTGGCACATAGATCAACATAGTAGTTTGCAAGCTCTTCGCTTGTCACCGTACGATTTTCTGATTCCAGACGATATCCACCGTCTACTACCAATTCAGACGCGGCGACATCAAGAGCGATTGCCATCTGCTTACCAGGTTCATATCCTGCTTTTTCAATCGCTTCCATGATGACCTGAATAGGCTCTTCATTGGAGCTAAGATCCGGAGCAAAACCACCCTCATCACCTAGTGCAGTATTATGGTTTTTATCTTTTAGGATCTTTTTAAGGTTGTGATATACCTCTGCTGATGCCTGAAGTGAAGATGCGAAATCCTCAAATCCAACCGGCATGATCATATACTCTTGAAAATCCACCGAGTTATCAGCGTGAGAACCACCATTGATAATGTTTAGCATCGGAGTAGGCATTACCATTGCATTAGCTCCGCCAAGGTAACGGTATAGAGGTATATTCAATGATTGTGCCGCTGCACGTGCTACGGCCATGGAGACACCAAGTACCGCATTAGCACCAAGGTTTGAATAGTTTTCCGTACCATCTACCTCTTTCATTGTCGCATCTACCACCGCCTGGTTAAAAGGGCTAAGACCGATCAGTGCATCTGCGATCGCAGCATTGACATTCTCAACAGCCTGAAGAACACCCTTACCCATGTAACGCTCACCGCCGTCACGAAGCTCAAGTGCTTCACGTTTACCCGTACTTGCCCCGGAAGGAACGATGGCCTCTGCCTGAGTACCGTCACTTAGTGTTACATATGCTTTAACCGTTGGATTCCCGCGAGAATCCATTACTTCCATTGCGCTTACATTATCAATAAATATCATTCTGTATTTTCCTCTTCTATTTCAGTTTGATCCATGTCCATCAGATTACTGATACCCATAGCTTCTTTAATTTTATTCTCGATCTCCAAAGCAAGTGCTTGATTCTCTTTAAGAGCGTCTTTCACTTTCTCTCTACCCTGACCGAGCTTTTGATCCTCATAAGAGAACCAGGCCCCCGATTTATCGATGATATCGAGTTTGACCCCGTAATCGACCAGCTCACCAAATTTGGAGATACCTTCTCCAAACATGATATCAAATTCCGCCTGTTTAAATGGCGGGGCTACCTTGTTTTTGACGATCTTGGCCTTGGTACGGTTACCGATCGGACTCTCCGCCTGCTTCAAGGTCGCAATACGACGGATGTCAATACGTACTGAAGAGTAAAACTTCAGCGCATTACCTCCGGTAGTCGTCTCCGGCGATCCATATCCCATCATACCGATCTTCATACGGATCTGGTTGATAAAGATGACCGTCGTGTTCATCTTGTGCAACACACCTGTCAGTTTACGAAGTGCCTTTGACATCAAACGCGCTTGAATACCGACCTGTTGATCCGTCATCTCGCCTTCAAGCTCCACCTTGGGTGTCAAGGCAGCAACCGAGTCGATAACGATCAGGTCTACCGCTCCCGAGCGGGCGATCGTCTCAACGATATCCAACGCCTGCTCACCGTAATCCGGCTGAGAGACAAGCAGGTTTTCAATGTCTACTCCCAGGTTTTTGGCATATTGAACATCCAGAGCATGTTCAGCATCAATAAATGCACACACACCGCCCTGTTTTTGACACTCTGCCGTGATCTGAAGCGTCAGGGTCGTCTTACCTGAAGACTCCGGCCCGTAAATCTCGATGATACGACCCCTGGGAACACCACCAATTCCCAATGCAAGGTCAAGACCTAAAGAACCTGTACTGATCGCCTCGATCTTTTCAACTTCCTTGTCTCCAAGACGCATGAGGGCACCTTTACCAAATGCCTTGTCGATCTGCTTAAGTGCGAGGTCCAGTG
This sequence comes from Sulfurimonadaceae bacterium, assembly GCA_041562075.1. Taxonomy (GTDB): domain Bacteria; phylum Campylobacterota; class Campylobacteria; order Campylobacterales; family Sulfurimonadaceae. The sequence goes on from JBFEYO010000119.1 coordinate 2,099, forward strand.
ATTTTTGTTTATTTGCATCCATACTGATGTTCCTTATAAATAGTTATTGGAATAATTATATGTCAAATTGAAATATTTAACATATCATATTGCAAAATGCAATATTTTCTGCTTATGGAGAAAATAATGCGTAATTTTAGCGTTCTTTGGTTAAAATCAAATTGATAATAGGCATTTAACACTCTAATTTGTATCATTTTGATAAGTTTTTTTTGTTTGCTGCTGTTTATCGGATATTACTTTAGTCCCAGGATATGTTTTGACGAAGATGATGATTGCCCACTCCCCCGATGCTGATGATATTTTTATGTATTATGCGATTAAATTTGGCTGGGTAACACAAGAAGGTGTTGAGTTTGATAACATTGCCTTGGACATCGAGACGCTCAATGTTGAAGCCCTCGCAGGGACCTATGATATATCGGCAATCTCCTTTGCCCTATTGCCTCTTATCAAAGACGATTACGCACTGCTTCGCACGGCCGTCAGTTTTGGCGAAGGTTACGGACCGAAGCTTATCAAACGCAAGGGCGAGAAACTCAAGCGAAATTTCAAAGTAGCCCTTAGCGGAAAATACACTACCAATGCTCTGCTCTTTCGCATCGCTTATCCCGATGCCCGTATCACCTATATGAACTTTTTGGAGATCGAAGAGGCCGTACGCAGTGGGCAGGTTCATGCCGGTGTACTGATCCATGAAAGTATTTTGACCTTTGGGGAAGAACTGGAGGTTGAACGTGAGTTATGGGATGTCTGGCAAGAGCTTTGCGACGGTGAAGCACTTCCTCTTCCTCTGGGAGGTATGGCGATCAGACGTTCCATTCCACTAGCCAGGGCCATTGAGTATGAAAACACCCTGACCCGGGCCGTACAAGTAGCACGAGACCGTAAAGAGGAGTTATGTCAACTCCTGGTAGAACAAAAGCTTGTACGTATCGAGGGGAAAACTCTGGATAAATATCTGGAACTCTACGCCAATGACGACTCCATTACCCTTTCAGAACTTCAATACAAGGCCATAGACAAACTCTATGAGCTGGGCTATAAACACGGATACTACAGTGAATTGATCAAGGCAGAAGATCACACTATCCCCCTTGAATATCAAGAACTAAGGAACTCCTGATGGATTCGCAACTCGTTGCCCTCGGTGTTGAGACCTTTAAGATCGCTCTGTATCTTGCCCTTCCCGGTCTACTGGTCGGGATGCTTTTAGGGCTTGCCGTCAGTATCTTTCAAGCGACTACGCAGATCAATGAGATGACCCTCTCTTTTATCCCCAAGATCATCGGTGTCGTCATTGTGATCATTGTGACCATGCCATGGATGTTGAATCTTATGACGGAATTTACCGTGCGCGTCTTTGAGATGATCCCGGAGTTTGTCAGCTGATGAGCTACAAGCAGGTCGATTTCTCCAAGTTTTCCTCTCTCAAAATAGGACCTCTTGCAGAGGTCTTCATTATCGAAGAGCACAGCTATCCCGCAAGCCACTACATGCTGGGGCAGTGCAATAATGTCCTTATTGGTCCCGAACATCCCCCCTTGATGATGCTGGGGAAAAATTATGACTACATACGTGAAGAGAAGGGCGTGCTCTGTGTCGGTGCCGCAACACCGGGAGGAAAACTCCTCTCCTATTGTAAAAAGCATGATATTGCCCACTTTGAGCTCCTCCCCAAACTACCGGGTACCCTTGGGGGAATGATCAAGATGAATGCAGGGCTTAAGGAGTATGAGATCTTTAATCACCTTCACTCCATTGTCACAGAAAACGGTGTACTTTTAAAAGAGGAGATCCCCCACGGTTACCGCTGGACGGATTTTGAGGGGATTGTCTTTGAAGCACGCTTTCATATCCACCAAGGCTTCAATGAAGCCCATCTGGAGATGTTTAAAAAGATGCGGGACAATCAACCCCTTGACCCCAGTGCCGGAAGCTGTTTTAAAAATCCGCCCGGTGATTCAGCAGGAAGGTTGATCCAGGAGGCAGGCCTCAAAGGGCATCGTATCGGCGATATGGCCTTTAGTGAAAAACATGCCAACTTTCTGGTCAATCTGGGAAATGGGAGCTTTGATGAGGCCATGGAACTGATACTGCTGGCACAACAAGAAGTCTTTACAAAATTTGGTGTCAATCTGGAAAATGAAGTGATTATTGTAGATAGAAGGTATAAAGGAGAAATTTCTCCTTTATCCTGAAAAGAGGTGGTGGGATTAGAAGCGTACAACCGCCCCTGCAAACACACCGTCTACCTCAAGGTTTGTTGTAGTATCGATACTGAAGTCATCTCCGTCAAGATCGATCTGCTGGAATCTGTATCCCACTTCCAAACCGACATCTACCGGTAAAATGTCCACTAGCGTATAATCCAGTTTAAGGGCATAGTCCATAACCTTTGAATCACCATATCCGATATATTTCACATTACCTTCAATACCGACATCCGTACCCGGAATCTCTACACGTCCACGAACATAAGCCATAGGTACCGGGATTGTTTCACTATCACTTACCGAGATCGCAGGATTGCCACTGTCCACTGCCTGGAAATCACCTTCGATAATCTTTACATCAAGACCCAGATCAATCGTCGTCCAAAAAGTATTATCCAAGATGTTGTAATACATAATAAGATCATACTGGTTAAGCGTCAAATCAGACTTAGAATTAGCCGTATACGTAGTGCCTTTATAATCAAAGCTCACATCTGCATTCCCTGAATAATCAACCGCTGCATACTCTAAACGAAGGTTTGGCAATACCGGAACAGGATGCTTTACATAAACCCAAAAATAAGGTTTTGTCTCTTTATCATATCCTAAAATCGAGGTGTCATAGGCACCATCAAGTACACTTCCGTTATAGGTCTCAACACCACCCGTAATCTCGTTTTGCCATACACCGGCACCCGCTTCAACACGTACAATATCTGCCTGGGCACTCATACCCAGTGCACCCGCTAATAACAATCCTGATAAGATCTTATTCATATTTTCTCCTTGAATACAATTGCAAATATCATATCATAAATAATTTTCTGAAAAGTAACCGTGGTTTTTTTTTAGTGAATAAAATGGGAAAAGTGTAAAAAAGGAAGGGTTTATGAGAGCATCCGCTCTCATAATTCAAAAATGGCTTAGCTAACTGCTGCTAAAGCTGCGTCGTAGTTAGGCTCTTCAGTGATCTCAGGAACGATCTCTTTGTAAGTAACAACACCCTCTTCGTTTACTGCGAAGATAGCTCTACATGTTACACCCGCAAGTACAGATCCACCAAGAAGTACACCGTATGCATTTGCGAAGTCTTTGTTACGGAAATCAGAAGCTACTGTAAGTTTGTCAATTCCCTCAGCTGAACAGAAACGTCCAGAAGCGAATGGAAGGTCAAGAGATACAACCGTTACATCAACACCCTCAAGGTTTGCCGCTTTTTGGTTGAAGTTACGAGTTTCAGTAGCACATACACCTGTGTCTAGTGAAGGAACAACAATGATCAGTTGTTTTTTACCAGAAGCACCGCCAACAGTCACATCACCAAGACCGTCTGAGTTTACTACTGTGATCGCCGGAGCTTTATCACCTACATTAATCTCTGTACCTACTAGTTCTACGTCAGTACCTTTGAATTTAGTTGTTGCCATAATTTGCATTCCTAATGATAATTTTATAGTGAAAGTCTACATAAATCGGATAATATCGCTCTTAATTATATACAACTTCTATATCGCTAAGCCATTTTTAATATTCACTGTGGATTTTTGATACGAAGAGCTTATAAAGAGGTGCGGGGTTCAGTTTTCACTTCATCAATAGGGGTAAACATCTTTTTTTCATACATCTCTACCGCCACACGCCCTATCATGGCCGCATTATCCGAACAGTAGCGCAGTTCCGCCAAAGAGAGACTGGCACCAAAGGGCTTGAGAAGTTCTTCGATCTTTTCACGTAGATACAGATTTGCCGAAGCTCCGCCTACGATAGCAAAGTGTTTGGGAGGATTGGTTTTAAAATATTTTTTCAACTTTTGCAGGAGATGTCCCACCGCCGCCTTCTGAAAGGAGGCTGCGATGTCAGGATAATTGTCTTCCTTTGCCTCCAGCGTCACAAGGCGCACCGCGTTTTTAAGACCCGAATAGGAAAAAGCGATCTGCGGTGACTGTGAGAGCGGTAAAGGCATAGGATACCTATCCTCATCACCCTGCTTTGCCATCTTCTCTATGATAGGACCGCCGGGATAACCCAGATTCATCATCTTGGCCACCTTGTCAAAGCTCTCCCCAAAACTGTCATCCATCGTCGTCGCGACCATCTGCATCTGCTCAAGACTTGTCACTTCAATGACCTGGGTATGGCCGCCCGATACGAGTAACACTGTCAATGGAAACTGTGCCTCTTGTTCAATAAAAAGCGAATAGATATGTCCCTTGAGATGATTGACCGCGATAAGAGGAAGATCCAATGCCAGACACAGAGCCTTAGCCATACTTACCCCCTCCACCAGCGTCACATTCAGCCCCGGGGCTGTCGTCACAGCGATTGCCTTTAAGTCCTTGAAATAGGGCTTGCACTCTTCAAGTATCTTCGGCAAGGCTTCCGCATGCAGACGCGATGCCAACTCCGGAACCACCCCGCCATAGACCGAATGCTCCAATTCCTGAGA
>JBFEYO010000120.1:0-6674 GCA_041562075.1 Sulfurimonadaceae bacterium
GGGACATTCCCGGAATCGTTGGCATACTCGATGGCAAAATCACGCACATGCTGTAATTTTTTCCATACATTGGGTTTGGCAAGGGTCTTCTTAGACTTTGGATAACGCTCGCTAAACTCTTTTTTAAAGGCTTCTCCCTCATTTTCAAAGAGTGCTCTCCACTCATCCTGGGTGTGAAGGGTCGCAAACTTGACCCCGTTCATCTTGAACTTGGATTTGAAGGTCTTCAGGTAGTATCTTTGACCTTTTTTGACATCCGCCATCACAGATGAAGCGCCTACGCTTCCCAATAGTACGGAGACTAATAAAATCTTTGCTAATTGTTTCATTTGATGTCCTTTATCTTGTCTTCTCTTAAAGAGCTAAATCTTTTAAGATGTCTAATAGTAAAAACTAATTGTGAAGTCATCGTGAAGATTAATAAAGGGTGATTTAGAATAGGGGTAAAACTATAAGTAGGGATAACCACCCAGGTGGTTCCCCTCTTGCACAATGTGTAATTCACCTTGAGGAGTTGAGAATGAAAAAGTATAGATGTCCGACCTGTGATTATATCTATGATCCTGCATTAGGGGATCCGGATGCTGATATCCCGCCTGGGACAGCCTTTGAAGACCTTCCGGAGGATTGGGTCTGTCCTGATTGCGGTGAGCCAAAAGAGGAGTTTGTACCGGTCGATGAGTGAGTGTTATACGAGATGGAAGGCCTAAGTTGATAGGTGTCTTTAGCTAGAATGGGCGGCTTTTATAAGAAATCCCCTCTTTTAAGACTCATTTGGGCTTTGGGCATGTATAATTTCAGCCTTTCGACATAGACAGGTGGCCGAGTGGTCGAAGGCGCTCGCCTGGAACGCGAGTATAGGGCAACCTATCGAGAGTTCGAATCTCTTCCTGTCTGCCACTTTTTGACTATCAATCAAACAATTCTACGAAATCTTTTTTGTCTTTATACAGGTCTGTATATTATAGATAAAATAACACCCATAGACCAGTAATGCTACGGTTAGCAGCTTCACAGCGACCAGAGGGATGACCATTACCGAATAGGTTCCAAAGATACCGATCATGATAAACGAAAGTTTTTTGGCAAAGGATGGGATGCAGCGGGATGTTTCCCAGTTATAGAGTATAGGGCCAAAGACCTTGTTGTTTAGAAGCCATTGATGACACTTCTCTGATGATTGGGAAAAGAAAAAGGCTGCGAGGATAATAAAGGGTGTCGTCGGTAGCAGTGGTAAGAAGAGACCTACGATACCTAGAATAATAAAGACAAAGCCGAAGATAAGATAGAGAGTCTTCTTAAGCTGTTGACGCATGATCATATTTCCTTTTTAGAATGGCATTATAGCCCATTAAAGGTTTACCCATTGACATTCCGACAGGGAATAAAGGATAATTTCATAAAAAGGAGTCTTATGGCCATTGCCGATGCACGACATATTTTAGTAGAGAGTGAGCAGGAGTGCCAAGAATTGATTGATGCTATCAACCAGGGTGCAGATTTTGCCACCATGGCACGAGAACACTCTTTATGCCCATCGAAGGCCAAGGGTGGAGATCTGGGAACCTTTTCTCCGGGAAAGATGGTCAAAGAGTTTGATGAGGTGGTCTTTTCAGCCGATGTAGGGGTGATCTATGGACCGGTGAAGACCCGGTTTGGGTATCATCTTTTGGAAGTGACCTATAGAGGATGATCAAAATCCTCTGAGTGCTCGGGGGACAAGGGACGCTTCTCCCTTTTGAAGTGCCTGGTCTATTTCGGTGAGCAGCCGATGTTGATCTTTTGGCAGATTACCTGCTAAATGAAGGGCATTGGAGGCGTGATTTGATCGGAAGATGACGGGACTTTTCGGATTCAGCTGCTTGAGTAAACGTCGCTGTTCATCCAATATGGCATAATCATCCAGTGTTTCAAAGGATTCAAATTGATGCAGAAAAAGCTTTTTGATCTGTTCATCCAGACCCAATTGCAGGGTTGAAAGATAGGTGATTTTGCTTTTGTTGATCAACTCCGCAGTGTGGCTGATATGCTGATGAGTAAAGGCTTTTCCTCCCAGACCCAGTATGAGTGTGGCAGAGCTTTTGATCCCCGCTTCATTGACCTTGTTGAGTGCCGTGATCATCTCCTCTGCATTGACACCCTTATGGATCTTTGTCAACAGCTCTTCATCTCCTGTTTCAATACCAAAGTAGAGCAGCATCAATTTATGCTCACGGAGGGATCGAAGTTCCTGTAGAGATTTATTCAGGATATTCTGTGCCGTGGCATATACGGATACCCTTCGAAGTTTTGGAAAATGTGCCTGTAGATAACTTAACAATGAAAGTAGGTGATCCGTAGGTAAGGAGAGGGCGTCTCCATCCGCTAAAAAGACCTTGGTGGTACCGGGATAATCTTTACAGAGGAGATCTATCTCCCCATAAAGTTCTTGAAGGGTTCGTGCCTCGTATTTTTTACTTTTATACATACTGCAAAAGGTACAACCATTATGACTACAGCCATAGGTCGCCTGAAGGATCAGACTATCGGCTTCGGCAGGAGGGCGGTAAAGAGGGTGGTAATAATTTATCATGTTATTATTGTAGCGATATAGGATTAATGCAAAGGAGGGGTAGTATATCCCATATGCCTATGCTATAATTGCCCTCATTAATTGGAAGGATAATGCATGGAACGTAAGTTAAATGATAATGATTTCATTGTTTCCAAAACAGATCTGCGCGGGAAGATCACCTACTGTAATCGTATATTTATGGAAATGGCGGAATATGAAGAGGAAGAGTTGCTGGGGGCACCTCATAATATTATACGTCACAAAGAGATGCCCAAGGCGGTATTTAAACTGCTGTGGGAAAAGATACAGAAAAAGGAAGAGGTCTTTGCTTTTGTCCTTAACGAGACCAAGAACAAAAACGAGTATTGGGTTTTTGCCAATGTAACGGCATCTCTTGATGAAAGAGGGAATATTATCGGATATTACTCTGTCAGACGTAAGCCAAATCCAAAGGCATTGGAGATCATTAAACCTCTGTATGCCAAGATGTTGGAGGTTGAGAAGTCACAGGGAATCGAAGCGTCAACACGGGTGTTGACAGAACTGTTAGCTGAGAAAGGAATGGATTATAATGAACTTGCAATCGCTATTCAAGAATAGACAGAGTCTGATATTAGTTGTCGGACTGATTGTGATCGGTCTGTATGCTGCTTTTGCAGCAGAATATGTATTGGCAGCCTTGAGTCTTGTTATTATCATCATCTCCTTATTTATGAAACCTGCAGCGGCGGCAGGATTGAGCATTTATCTTAGAGATGAGATCAGACGGGTATTGAATGCAACTGCCAAAGGAGATCTTGAGCAAAGGATCACCCATATCAATTCACAGGATAAAGGGCAGGAAGAGCTTGCCTGGGCAGTCAATGATGTATTGGATCAGCTTGAAGCCTTTATGCGGGATGTTTCCACATCGATTGATATGGCTTCTGGCGGAAAGACTTATCGACGCACCTTCCCCAGCGGTTTACACGGTAAGTTTCGAGAGACCTGTATTCAATTGAATAATTCAATAGAAGTGATCTCCCTGGGGCATAAATCCAAGGTGCGTGGAGAGTTGGCTCGCAAGTTCAATGCTCTGGGCGGAGGACTGAACGGGGGACTTAGCCTGATCCAGAGCGATGTGGATCGTGCGGAAAACGAGTCGGAAAATATTGTGGTTAAAGCGGAGCAGACAGCTGAAGAAGCTTCCAAAAGCCGTGAGAGCGTCTACTCCGTCAGTAAAAAGCTGACAGAACTGAGCGAGCTTATTTCAGCTTCACATGAGGGAGTCATCAGCTTGCATGGACGCTCTCAGGAGATATCAGAAGTTGTGGGGTTGATCAAGGATATTGCCGATCAGACGAATTTACTGGCACTTAATGCAGCGATTGAGGCAGCCCGTGCCGGTGAGCACGGACGGGGATTCGCAGTCGTCGCCGATGAGGTAAGAAAACTGGCAGAGCGTACGCAAAAAGCGACCCAGGAGATCGAGATTACGATTTCCACCCTGCAGCAGGAGTCAAGTGAGATTCAAAGTAATTCGGAACATGTGGCTGAGTTGGCGACAAGCTCCAGTGAGGAGATCCAACATTTTGAAGAGACTTTTACCCATTTTTATGAGACGGCGCAAAGCTCTGCGCAATCAGCTAATTTGATTCAAAACCGTCTGTTTGTTACCCTGACCAAGATTGATCATATTATTCTTAAATCGTCGGCCTATTCTTCGGTACTTGATGAAGAGGTCAAAGGCAACTTTTCGGATGCGAACAGTTGCCGCCTGGGCGAGTGGGTCAGTTCGGCCGGGGCACAGCGGTTCAGTCATACTCCGTCCTTTAAAAAGATAGGTTTGCCTCATAACAAGGTACACGAGCGCTTGCATGAAAATATGAAGTTCGTGGAAGCAAAAACGACCCTTGACGGCCGTAACCCGGAAGAGCTGGTGAGCAATTTTGAGCAGATGGAGATAGCGAGCAAAGAGCTGTTCAACATTCTTGACAGTATGGTTGTAGAGTGATTTACATTTTGTTTACTCAAGTGTATTAGAATTTTGACATCCAACTTAAACAATGATTAGGCTGGAAACAGGATGTTAACTATCCCCCCAATTGTTACAACCTGTATGGATTATTTATTTACTTTTTACATGTAAGGCATATGGATTCCCCCGTCCGTATGCTTCTTCTTCTGAAAACCTCCATTTTATGATAAAATAATTACTATTGAGAGAAAACGATAGCTTTAGACTTTAGTGTATTATAAAAAGGATTCCCCATTAGACGATGTGCCCTTGTAGAAGATGATACGGTTTTTTTGGCCCTTATGCATAACTTTTTTGAGAAGCGATCCTGGATCTGTGATGATTATGTGGATGTTGAGGGAGTATTGGAGGGTGTCAAAAAGAATGTATATGACCTCTATATCATTGATATCAACCTTCCTGATTCAGACGGGATCTCTCTGGTAAAAGAGCTGCGTACCAAGTATCCACAGGTACCTATTATTATGGTCAGCGGATATAATGATATCGAGACGATCATGAATGCCTATAATGTAGGCTGTGATGAGTATCTGAAAAAGCCCTTTGATCTGCGTGAATTGGAGATCAAGGTATCCAAGCTGATGAATGATAAGCTTTTAGATCTGAGTGAGACTGTTAAATATGACGTGGCTGGACGGGTCTTGTATATTGAGGATAAAGAGGTGCATCTGAGCCAGAAAGAGTCCAACCTCCTGCATACCTTTATGACCAATATCAACAGGCCGTTAACCCATGCCTATTTGGAATCAGTGATATGGGGCGGGGTGGAGGATAATGGACATGCCCTGCGTAACTTGGTACTTCGCCTGCGAAAACGCATTGGCGCGGGTATTATCGATACGGTTCAGGGAAAAGGGTATATACTGCGTCTGAATGCCTAGAGGCGTTTGGTATAGAGGATCTTTTTATATTTTGTCGAGTAGGCGATATCATAGATAAAATCCGCATCTCCATTCTCACTCTGCTCACAGGAAATGTGCCCTGCTGAGAGAAGATAACCCTTGGACGTACTTACGGGATCAAGTTGCTGCAGGAAGTAGTTATCCAGACTGATCTCTTTTTCATCCGTATATCGGTTGGATATGAGGGGGTTTCCTCCATTGAGTATGCAGATACCTCCCATCTGCACCAGGGCTGAATAGGACCAGAGCCCGACATTTAAAGTTGCTAGATCCACATCCTCCAGATCAAAATAGTCAATATACCACTGCAGGCTGTAGCCTTGAAGTTGCTCATTGGCATGGGTGATCATGAAGTAGGAGGTTTCGCCTTTTCGTTTGATCTCAAAATCATCATTCGTATTGATACACTTCATCCAGCCCCTATAGCCCGAAAGTCTGTGCTCCTTGTAGTACTCGGGAAGAGTGGAAAACTCAAAGTCGATGGAATCAAACTCTCTGGCGATGGATTTTCCGTATTGCAGTCCCAGTTGCACCTCTCCTCCTTGATCCTCACAATAATCCACCAGGTCATTGAGCATGTTCAGCTTGGCAGATACGGTCTTTATCCGGAGTTTATAAAGTGTTTTGTAAGGACTCTCAGCCAGGATGACAAACTCGTTCTCATCGACGATATAGTCTTTGACATTGCGTTGCGTCTTGTGCCGTTTACCGTTTTGGTAGCCGAAGGTCGTGGAGGTCTTGAGGGTCTCACCTGCCTCTTGCCCCATTCGAATGAGGGTACAGCCGTTAAAGAGAATAAGTACAATAAGTATCGATAGATAGAAGGGTAATTTTTTAAACATGTGTGATAGTAACATAAAAGGGGTAAAGTGTTGTAGATGGTGCGGATGAGAGGACTTGAACCTCCACACCTTGCGGCACTAGATCCTAAGTCTAGCGTGTATACCAATTTCACCACATCCGCGTGTTTTAGAAAGATTTGATATTGTTAGGAGTGCTTTATATAGATGGTGCGGATGAGAGGACTTGAACCTCCACACCTTGCGGCACTAGATCCTAAGTCTAGCGTGTATACCAATTTCACCACATCCGCGTGTATAAAACACTGTTAACAATATCAAAGTGGCACGCCCTAAAGGATTCGAACCTTTGACCGATGCCTTAGAAGGGCATTGCTCTATCCAGCTGAGCTAAGGACGCA
>JBFEYO010000121.1:0-6456 GCA_041562075.1 Sulfurimonadaceae bacterium
AAGAAGATGATCACGCTGATCATCTCTTTAACGCTTGTGCTTGCTTCTTATGCCGTCTTGGCTACAAAGGGTCTAAACTACGGGATCGATTTTGCCGGCGGTACGGTGATCCAGGTCAAATATGACAAGCCTGCTCCCATTAATGAGATGCGTGCACTCATTGCGAAGAACAAGCTTTTTGACGGGGCGACGATCTCCGAGTTCGGTGCGGTTGATGAGGTGGTGATCCGTGTACGGACTTCCAGTTCTTCAGTAACTTCGGATATGGGTGATGTGGCCAGAGAAGTTCTGGCCGGAAGCGGGAATTTTGAGATTCGCCGTGTAGATATCGTGGGTCCAAAGGTCGGTAATGAATTGCGCGAGAAGGGTGTGATGGCGATGATCCTGGCGATCATCGGTATCTTGATCTATGTCTCTTTTCGATTTGAATGGCGTTTTGCCCTGGCGTCCATCGTGGCATTGATCCATGACGTCTCTATTGCCATGGGAGCAATCTCTCTCTTTGAAGTCGAGGTCAACCTGGATATTCTGGCCGCGATGCTGACGATCCTCGGTTATTCACTGAATGACACCATCATCGTCTTTGACCGTATCCGTGAGGGTATTAACAAGATCAAGTCGGCAATCCTTGCTGAGGTGATCAATGAGTCCGTAACCCGTACACTTTCACGTACGACCTTGACGTCATTAACGACCTTCTTTGTTGTACTGACCCTTTGGCTATGGGGTGGCGAGATTATCCACGGATTTGGATTTACCCTATTAGTGGGTATAATTGTAGGTACCTATTCGTCCATCTTTGTCGCTTCACCGGTATTGATCTGGTTGGGATTTGATATCAAGGACTTTAGAACAAAACAGGCAAACAAAGAGCAAAGACGTATTGAAAAAGAGCGCATGCGTGCACAGTTTGAGCAGGGAACACTCTAGGCTGTAGGATAATTTAAACATAAAGGAATCAAATGGATTGGGGTAAGGTAATTTACGTATTTTTTACGTTGATGTCATTAACATCGACGGCGGGATTCTTATATGAGCATAGTGCCATTGCACTGTTCATGGCCGGATCATTGAATCTTGTGTCGACGATCTTGAAGATCGGTGTGCGTAACCTGCTGGCGGCGGAATTGTTGGCGAGTTCATTAGTGGCGGATCTGCATCTTATTCCTGCCTTTGTTTACCTTGTCATTGTCGGTAATACAGAGTGGGCAATCGCGTTGGCTATCGGTGCCTTGATCGCGAATCTTTTCTCTATGGGGCTGGTACTTGTAGAGAGTGCAAGAACAAGAGAAGAGTATTAGGAAGCTTAGAGAAGAGCTCTCTTCTCTATACATTTACATCATCACTCTTAAGTGTTAGTCCCTAAGATTTAGTATTGATGATAACTCATAAACTATGAGAAAATTAGATTAATCAGGATAGAGATATATGGAATACAATCCATCAGAAGTGGAAACAAAGTGGCAGAAGTTTTGGGAAGAGAACGGTAGTTTTGAACCAAGTGAAGATTATAGTCTGGAGAAGAAATATGTCTTATCCATGTTCCCTTTTCCAAGCGGACGTCTACATATGGGACATGTCCGTAATTACACCATAGGCGATGCTTTTGCCCGTTATTACCGTCAAAGCGGCAAGAATGTCCTTCACCCTATAGGCTGGGACAGTTTTGGTATGCCCGCAGAAAACGCGGCGATCAAGAACGGGGCGCATCCGAAAAAATGGACTTACGACAATATCGATTACATGCGTGCAGAATTGTCCCGTCTGGGACTCTCTTTTTCTAAAAAACGTGAGTTTGCCACCTCCGATGAGTTGTATACCAAGTTTGAGCAGGGCTTTATCATCGATATGTTCAACAAGGGCCTGATGTACTCTAAAAAAGGCTTGTTGAACTGGTGTGAGAACGATCAGACAGTTCTTGCAAACGAGCAGGTCGTGGACGGATGCTGCTGGAGATGTGACACGCCGGTCGTTAAAAAAGAGATGAACCAGTATTACTTCAAGATCACCGAGTATGCCGATGAACTGCTTGAAGACCTTAAAAAGCTTGAGGGCGGTTGGCCGAAGCAGGTACTGACCATGCAGGAGAACTGGATCGGTAAGTCAACGGGACTGGAGTTTGATCTTTATTTTGATGAGGCATCCAAGGCAAAACTCAATCATAGTTTTGAAAAGTTCGATGTCTTTACCACCCGCCCTGATACGATCTATGGAGTGAGTTATTGTGCCCTTGCGCCTGAACATGATATTGTCAGCTATATGCTTGATAATGGACTGTTTTCAGATGAGATTGCCGCGCAGATCACGGAAATGAAAAACGCGTCATCCATTGACAGACAAAAAGAAAAAGCGGGTATCCCTCTTGGTGTATCTGTTGTTCATCCGCTTACGGGTGCATCTATCCCGGTATGGATCGCCAATTTTGTACTGATGGATTACGGTTCGGGTGCAGTCATGGCGGTACCGGCTCATGATGACAGGGATTATGATTTCGCCCAGAAGTATGATCTTCCAATTAAAGCCGTCATCAAGCCAAAGGATGGGGAACTTCCGCAAGGTCAGGCTTATACGGACAGAGGTGTTCTCTTTGACTCGGAGCAGTTTGACGGTCTGAAGTCTAAAGAAGCCCAGGGCAAGATCATGCACTATTTCGAGACGGAAGGTCTGGGTAAAAAAGTTATCAATTTCAAGCTCAAAGACTGGGGTGTCTCCCGTCAGCGTTATTGGGGAGCACCGCTTCCATTCATCCATTGTGACGATTGTGGATTGGTGATGGAGAAGAAGGAAAACCTTCCGGTGGCTCTTCCTGAGGATGCTCAGATCACCGGTGAGGGAAATCCTCTGGATCATCATCCGACATGGAAACACTGCAGCTGTCCGAAGTGTGGAAAAGACGCGGTTCGTGAGACGGATACCATGGATACCTTTGTACAGTCCTCATGGTATTTCCTGCGGTATACGGCAAGTCCTGGTATCTGGCAGGAGAAAGCCTTTGATGCCAAAGAGCTGGATTACTGGATGGGCGTGGATCATTATATCGGCGGGATCGAACATGCGATCTTGCACCTGTTATATGCCCGTTTCTTTACCAAGGTGATGCGCGATCTTGGATATGTGAACTCGGATGAGCCTTTTAATCATCTGCTGACACAGGGAATGGTACTTAAAGACGGGGCGAAGATGTCCAAGTCCAAAGGGAATACGGTTGATCCCGATGCCCTGGTAGAGCAGTACGGTGCGGATACTGCCCGTCTGTTTATCCTATTTGCAGCACCTCCGACCCAGGAGCTGGAATGGAATGACTCGGCGGTTGAAGGTGCATTCAGGTTCTTAAAACGTTTTGCCGACCGTTCAGGTAATGCCTATGCAACGCAGACGATCCCGAATATCGATCACAGCAGTCTGAGCAAGGAAGAAAAAGCAGCACGTAAAAAAGTCTATGAGGCCCTTGTCCGTGCGAATGAAGTCTACGAAGAGCGTCATACCTTCAATACACTGATCGCCGGTGTTATGGAAGCGATGAACGCTCTTAATGAACAAAAAAATGCAGATGTATGGACGGAAGGGTACTGGATCCTCTCTTCCATCATCGAGCCGATCGTACCGCATATTGCCTGGGAAGTGTCCGAGCACTTGTTCCAGCGCCAAAACTTCACCCCGGCGACGGTACTGGAGGAAGTCTTTACGGTGGATACGATCACCCTTGGCGTCTCCATTAACGGTAAAAACCGTACTCAGATCGAAGTTTCTCCTTCCGCTTCCAAGGATGAGATTCTTGCCGCGGCAAAGGAAGCCGGCGGAAAATGGCTTGAAGGGGTAAGTATCGTCAAGGAAATCGTTGTCCCTAATAAACTGGTCAACCTGGTCGTAAAATAATGCTTCGTCAGCTTCTTCTCATTATATCACTTATCGTATTGATAGCGGGATGTGGTTATCTTCCTGCATCAAAACAGGCCCGAAAGGTGGTAGGAGAGAAGCTTTTTGTAGAAGTCGATGTTCCTTTACAGGATCCTGAAAACTCGGTCTTGATCAAGGATGCGACCCGCAAGGCGGTCGTCACACGTTTTCATTCATCCCTGGTACCTCAATCAGAGGCTAAGACGACTCTGTGGGTCAGTTTGTCAAGCATTGTTTTTTCACCTTTACAATATGATTCTAACGGATATATCATCGTTTATCGTGCACATATTACGATTCAGGTGACCCGAAGACATAGAGGTGAAAAGAAGGTCTATAATTCTCAGGGAACCTTTGACTTTACGATCGAGCCTAATGCGGTAATCACGGATACCCAGCGCTTTGATGCGATTGCTCAGGCTGCGTTGAAGGCCCTTGATTCTTTTGTGGCACAAGTCGGTGCAGAAGGAAGTCAATTATAAAGTAAATTCTTCGGGATAAAAGCGTATAATGATGAGAATGAAGGATGCTTTATGACGATAAATCAGATTATTAAACGCACATTTGAACGTCTCAAGAATGAAGATAAGCAGATGACGCCTGATTTTTATGCGGAAGCCTTTTGTAAGGAGGCTAAGGCAGCGGGTATTATCATTGAAGACTGTAATCAGGTAGAGAAGTTTACAAAGAAACTTGATAAAAGCCTTCAAGAAGAGTTGAAACGCTATAGTGTAAAAACGCTCAATGAACTCATTACCTTTTTTATCTCCCGTTTAAATCGTACAAATCCCGCTGAGTCAAATGCTCAAAACAGTGCCTTAAACAGCCTGCTCAAGCGTGTGCTGCAAACCATATCCTCCTTGCATAACGCTCAGTTAAGTGCCCTGGCAAGTAAATCGATGAAAGACCTGGAACTGGTTTCACAGGCGTCGCAGATCGATAAGATCAAAGAGGAGTGGATCCATTTTCTGACAACCTATGATGACAGTTTTTTAGATGCCCTAAAGCCTTATGGGAAGGTAAATAAATCGGATATGAAAAGTACCCTTGAAAGTTTGGACTTTTCACAAAGCGGCGGCGCGGCTGATGCCAATGAGCTGCAAAGTCTGGCACTGTTGTTTATCGCTTCTTTTGTCCCTTCTGTGGCAAGCAGTATGAATGACGAACTTGCCCGCATATCCGATGAGATACGTGCTAACCCTCAAAGCCTGAGCTCTGAGGCGATGATGCAATCTATCAAAAATGCTATCAAACTGCGTGTGTCACTGGATAAGGCCCACATCAAAAAGATGCTGCTTGCTCTGGATACGGTACTGGAGAAACTGTCCACTCAGGTGTTGACACTGATAGAGAAGACGGATCAATCGGGTCAGGAGATCGCGAAAATCAAACATAATCTCGAACAGCTGGAGGTAGGACACAGCGAGGATTTTAAATCAGCTCATAAAAAGCTTTATACCATCGCCTCATCTCTGGAGGAAGAGACACAGCTGCTTGGCGGGGAATTGAAAGAACATAGTGTCGTCATCTCACAGATGGAGAAAAAGATCAAAACCCTTGAAGAAGAGCTGAGTCTGGCCAAGCAGGCATCCCGTGAAGATGCCCTGACAAAGCTATACAATAAGCGCGGACTGGATGAGTTTTTAGAGCTGCGTGAAGGGGAGTACAAGCGGCATAACAAGTCTTATTCGGTGGTCTTTTTTGATGTGGATCACTTTAAGAAGGTGAATGATACTTACGGACACGATGCGGGAGATGTCATTCTCAAGGGACTGGGCCAGATCTTCAGGGAGATCGCTCGAAATGTGGATACGATCGGCCGTTATGGCGGGGAAGAATTTTTGGCCATACTTTCTGAGACGGATCATGAAGGGGCTAAAATCTTTGCGGAAAAGGTGCGTAAGAAACTGGAAGTAAGCCGTTTCGTACATGCCGGCAATAAGCTTCAGGTAACGGTCAGTGGAGGCATTGCCTTCAGGGAGAATTACCCATCTATGAGTGTGATGCTCAAGGCAGCAGATGAGAATCTATATAAGGCAAAAAACGGTGGACGAAACCAGATTATCGCTTCATGAGTTCCTAAATTCAAAGCCTCTGTATTATGCGCAGATTGATTATACCCGGATGCCACGGGCTTATGCATCGATTCGGGAACATCTCATCATCCCTAAAATCATTCATCTGGTTGGGACAAACGGAAAGGGAACGACCGGGCGCTTTATTGCCAATGCCCTAGTGGCTTTGGGCTATCAAACGGGACATTACACCTCTCCTCATATTGAAGTATTCAATGAGCGCATCTGGTTAAATGGGAAAAATGCAGATGATGCCTTGCTGGAATCAGCGCATCAGCGCCTTCAGTCCTTGTTGGATGTTGAGTTTCTAGATACTTTGAGTTATTTTGAATATACGACCTTGTTGGCAATGATTGTCTATGAAAATTGCGATTATGTGGTGTTGGAAGCAGGCCTCGGGGGAGAACACGATGCGACGAATGTTTTTGAGAAAGTATTGTCTGTCATTACACCTATCGGTATGGACCATGAAGATTTTCTTGGA
>JBFEYO010000122.1:0-6428 GCA_041562075.1 Sulfurimonadaceae bacterium
TCAGCTTGGAAGGCTGACGCTCTAGCCAACTGAGCTACGCCCGCGCCTCATTTAAATGGTGGTGAGAAGAGGAGTCGAACCTCTGAACCCATAGGGAGCAGATTTACAGTCTGCCGTCGTTGGCCACTTGACTATCTCACCGATTGTTGTATATATTCTGGTCTAACACTGACGTAATTGTCAATTTTTCGAAAGTAGAATGGTGCTGGCACGAGGATTTGAACCCCGGGCCTGCTGATTACAAATCAGCTGCTCTAGCCAACTGAGCTATGCCAGCATCTAAATTCGAGCCGTAATTATATGCATTTTATTTAGCAATGTCAAGAGTTTTTTGGAAGAATTTCTAAAAAATGTTTTTTTTACACTTTTAAAAATAAATCGTATCACCATCATCCAGGATAATTGCATCTTTTAAGACCGGTGTAGAATAGATCTCTTTTTTGATCTGTTCGATAAAAACCGGCTTGAGATGGTTGAAATAAAGTTTAATCGGACGGGGCAGACAAGCCAGTTCTTCTTCGGCCAATGCCGGTGTCAAATGCAGGCTCTCCAAGGCAAGAGGACCCATATCGGATGGGAAAGAACATTCCAGTACCAATGCTGTGATCTCGGGATACTTTTCTATCGTCTCACACAACAAGGGGTTTTTATAGGTATCCGCCGTCACCAGTACGGCACTTTCGTTCTTGCGTACTATATAGCCGCAGCTCGCTACGGTATGCACTGTCTTCATCGCTTCGATAGAAGTACGCTCATCTAGAGCATAGACTTTACCGACGTCAATCGTTTCGTACACGACACTCATCTTATTCGCATTAGAAAGGGGTATCTTGGAAAAATCCGGCCAGATGATGTCATTTAAAAAGTTCTTTTGAATCGCTTCAATCGTTTCGGGCAGACCCATGAGTTTAAGCGGTTTGGTACGCAGGGTAAAGTAGGAGTCAAGAATATAAGCGATATCCACTATATGGTCCAGGTGCGCATGGGTCAGCCAGACCGTATCGATATGGGCGGCATCTTCATCCAGGGAGCGTAAAAGGTTACCGGCGTCAATAACATGAGCATCATTAATGAGAAAGGAAGATGTCTCCTGATGGGACCCCTTCGTCCCATGGGCACCCAAAATCGTTATCTTTTCCACAACCCTGTTTCCTTAATTTCTTTATTCATATCATACACTATAATCGTAAACCGCTGAACATCCATTATTATTCGTGGAGATTATACCTAATCTTTAAACTTATCCCTAATTTTCAATATCTCATCCATATTCTCAAACAGAAGATCCACCAATTTGGGATCAAACTGTTCTCCCCTCTCTTCTTTGAAGAGCCTAAAGATATCCTCTAACGCCCATGCCTTCTTATAGCAGCGATCCGAGCCTAGAGCATCAAAGACATCTGCTACTGCCGTTATACGACCGAAGATATGTATCTCTTCTCCCTTTAAACCGTTAGGATAGCCTTTGCCGTTCCATTTTTCATGGTGCTCATAGGCCACCGTTGCGGCTGCTTTGAGCATTCCTTTAGGTGAGGCGGAAAGGATCTCATACCCCAGGGCGGCATGGGTCTTCATGATCTCGGACTCTTCGGGTGTGTGGCGACCCGGTTTGTTTAAAATCGCATCAGGTATGCCGATCTTTCCGATATCGTGCATGGGCGAAGCAAACTCCAGGGTGAATGCCTCCTCCTCACTCAGACCGTAAGCCAGGGCTAAAATGCGTGAATACGCAGCTACCCGCTTAATATGATTGCCCGTCTCCTTGGATCGTTTCTCCACCGCCTCCGACATCAGATAGATCATCTCTTTTTGTGTCTGGGAATTCTCCTCGGCAAGGAGCGCCGCATCCAGGGTCTCTGCTGAATACGAAGCGGCAAGGGTCAAATATTTCAGATCCGTATCCGTGAAGTCACCCTCTACCTTGTTGATGACCTGAAAAGCACCAATGATCGTATTGCTGGAATTGAACATGGGAATGACCATCATATTCTTCGTCGCATAACCCGTCTGCTTATCAATCTCCGCATTAAAATGCTCATTGGCAAGTACATCATTGATGATCATCTGCTCGCCTTTTTCCACCGCCTGACCAACAATCCCCGAGCTTATAGGTATGTGAATGGCATCAATCCCATGGGCGACCTTCGTCCACAATTCCTGCTTGGCTCTGTCTACGACCCATACTGTACAGCGATCCGCCTTAGCCAGAGTCCTGCCCATATGCGCCAATTCCATTAAGATCTCTTCATATTCACGCAGAGGCTGGATCTTGGTAATATACTCAAAGATTATCTCTACGATCTCTTCTGCATTATTTGGCATCTGAAGCCTCCCTTATGCGATTGATAAAATAGTGCGACACCCCATCACCATCAAGGCGTTCAAAAATATCCAGTGCCTTTTCATAATCATCTTCATAAAAACAATCCCTTCCTTGGAGATAGATCTCTACTCTTTCTCGGTTTTCAGGGGTATCTTTTAAGAGTTCGTATAACAGCACCTCTTCCTCTTTTCCCTTGACCTTGACTTTTTCGATCGGACGGGTAAGAAACTCATCCTTGATAATGGCATGGGTAAATTCCGTGATGATGATATTGGTTCCGTAGTTTTTATTGATACCTTCTACCCGAGAGGCGAGATTGACGCCGTCACCGATAACCGTATAGTTAAAGCGCTTGTCCGAGCCCATGTTCCCTACAACCACCTCAGCTGTGTTCAGTCCGATGCCGATACCAATACGTGGAAGGCCTTCTGATTCAAACTCCTTGTTCAACTCCGCCAACTCATCCATCATCTCCAAAGAGGATTGACAAGCCTGACGGGCATGATCCTCTACATCAATAGGCGCATTATAAAAAGCCATGACCGCATCCCCTATATATTTATCGATCATCCCGTGATGGCGCATCACAATATCACTCATCGGTGTAAAATAACGGTTCAGCAGCTGCGTCAGCTTCTGCGGATCCATATTCTCTGAGATACTCGTAAAGGAGCGAATATCCGAGAAGAAGATCGTCAACTCTTTCTTCTCACCACCCAGAGCCAGACGTTCCGGCTCCTTCATCAGCTTCTGCAACAAAGCAGGTGAAAGATAAGAGGAGAATGCCCCCTGTATAAAACGTGATTGCTTCTCCTGAGCCTGATGCAACAGGATCTCAGAGGTGATCGCCGAAAAGATAAGGGCCAACAGAGGATAGAAGGTATCGATATAAAGGTTGTAATAGATAAAACCGATCTTGCCAGCAGCAAAGACCAACAGGTACACCCCTATATAACTCACCACCCGCTTAAAGATCGATTTGACAACAAGCCATATCAGTGGAAAAAGCAGGAAAAACAGCACCAAGGCCAGATCCAGACGCGTATCCTGATACAGAAGTTCGTCATTGAGTACATTCGATACAAAGGTCGCATGAATCAGCGGCCCGGGGATCATCCCGATAGGCGTCGCACGCATATCCCCCACCCCGATCTCCGTGATTCCCAGAATAATGATCTTATCCTGCAGGGCTTTGGGCTCAATTTTCCCCTCATAAAGATCTAAAAATGAGTAAGACGTGTAGCTCTCATAGGGGTAATAGTTGATCATGGAAAACCCGTGGGCATTGGTCTTTAGTTCATGATCCGCCAGAGTATAATGCTCAGACGCACTGCGGGAGAGGTCTTTATTGTAATTCATACGCAGCGCCTGTACCCCGATTGAAGGGTAAAGTTCTCCTTTGAAACTAAAGGCCAAAGGATAGTTTCTAAAGAGTTGGTCACTGTCTCTCAAAGTCGAAAAGGTCGCAAAAAGAGAGCAGGAGGAGAGGATAGGTTCGATATTGATCTCCGCTTCGTTCCCCTCTACAAAGACCTGTTCATCGCCGATATCCGAAGCAAGGCGCTCCAGGCTCGAATCACTTAAGACCTCGATCTGCTCCTGGGTAATAGGGGCTGAGGATTTGTGGCGTAGAAAGAAACCGCACAGACTATTATCCTGTTCTTCCAAGCTCTCCGCCAGCAGTACATCATTTTCAGTGGGCTCGGAGAAGACCATATCCAGGATCAGGACACTCGAATCATCCAGATGGGAGATACCCTGAGCAAGGACATCCCGATTCCATGGCCATCGGCCAAAACGGTTGACACTCTTTTCATCGATCTTGATAAAAACGACCTGATCGGAGGCCTTCTTCTGCTGATATTTGAAATTCAGATCATTAAACCGCAGCGAGAAACTGTATACCGGTTCCATCTCGCTCTTGTACATCAGAAGCACAAGAAAAGATATCAGTGCGAATACGGCAATATACTTCCCCTGGGTTTTGATCATCTTATTGCGCTCTCAACATCTCGTTATACATCTCGAAACGTTTGATAAGGTCCTCCGGTATCACCTCTTCGCTTACCTTTGATTCACAAGCTTCCTTGCAGGTATCTGCTTCTGAAAAGTTCAATACCTTACCAGCTTCAAGATCAAAAGACTTCACATAAGAGATCTCTTTTCCTTCAAGTTCTGCCTTATAGGCTTCAAAAGCCGCATTCTGTTCAGTGACGAACTTCTCATACTCTTCCATCAGTTTTGCTTTATGAAGCTCAAAATTGGCATGCAAAGACTCAATACCGACCAGACCTTCATTAAGAGCGATCTGTCCCTTGCCGTTGGCGTCTACGATAAACTCCGTTCCTTTGATACCCATGATGGAAAAAGGCGTCTCGACCTTCAGACCTTTGGTCGCTTTACGGGACTTGATCTTATAATAGATCTCTCCACTATGCTGCTTAAGGTTGCGAGTATTCACAAAAGAGAGCTCAGAACTGGCATTCAAGACCACCTGAGAACTATCCTCAAGCTCCACCAGTACCGTGGCATCTTTATAGGTGATGAGTTTATCTCCCTCAAACAGTGCCTCGCCCTGATTAGCCTTATGTTTTTTAATACTCTCCTTGGAAAGCACCTTTGCCTTACCGTCGATCTTGACAATGACCGCTACAGAGGTCTTCTCCAGCTCGTACGTGTCATTTTCTTCTATATCTACCGTCTCTGCAAATACCAGTGAAAATGCCATTAACCACATAAATAGATGTCGCATGTTCCCTCCTGCCCTTTAATCACATTATACTATTTTATACAATCATACTTATAGTTTACTAACAAAGCGTATTTATCATCAAAAATGCTAGAATTGCACTATCTTATCCCATGAGGACAGCTTATGTATATACTCTTTTCCCCCAGTGAGGGCAAAAAACTGGGTGGGGACAGCCTGCCGCTCAACAAAAGTGAGCTACTGTTTCCCGAACTCTTCTGCGAGCGCCAAAAACTGATCCAGAGCTATAATGACCTTATCCTTGATGGGGATACATCAACCCTTCAAACACTTACCGGGATTAAAAAAGAGAGTGAGATTCAAAAGTATCAGCATGATATCTTCTCGACAGCCACCATGCCGGCCCTTGCCCGATATGACGGAGTGGCCTACGACTATTTGGACCTTGACTCCCTCAGCCCGGAGCAAAAAGCGTATCTTTATCATCAGACTCTGGTTTTTTCAAACCTTTTTGGTCCCTTGCGCGGCGGAGACCTCATCCCCAGCTACAAGTTTAAACAGGGTGCGACCCTTGATGGTATCGCTACGGAAAAGATCTATAAAGAAAAGTTTTCATCTGAACTGGATGTGCTTTTAAAAGATGAGTTGATCGTGGATCTTCGTGCAGGCTTTTATGAAAAGTTCTATACCCTCAAACAGCCCTTTATCACGATGAAGTTTTTAAAAGGCGGTAAAAGTGTCAGCCACTGGGCCAAGGCATACCGAGGAAAGGTCTTGCGTACACTGGCACAGGTTCAACCCAGCAATAAAGAAGAACTATTGGCCATAGAATATGAAGGTTTGAAGTTTATCGAGTCTCTCCCCTATAAAAAACAGGGGACGATGCTCGTATACGAAGTTCTTTAAGGCGTTACATCAAAAGGTATACCCAAAATACAACTCATCAAATACAGCGGCTTTAGATAGCAAAAGAGTTAATAAAAGGACATCAGCTTCCTCATATGCTCAAGACATTACAATAATAAGAAATCTCGTGAGGTATACCGGATGAATAAACACTTGCTCTTCTCACTTCTAATTAGTACATCTTTATATGCGGTCTCTGCCTTTCCAGGACTTTTGACCTTTACACAGCAGGATGGCTCCCATTTTCAGGGGCATCTAAAAGGAGACGAATGGTTTAATTACATCTCCCTGCCAAATGAATACATCGCACTCTATAACAAATCAACCAAGAATTACGAATACGCCCTCATAAAGGAAGGAAAGCTTAGCCCCTCAGGGATTATCGTCGAGGAAAAACTCCATAAACAGAGTCCCGATCAACTGCGTCATCGTATCCCCCGCATAGATCCTTTGCGCTTGTCACAGATGCATGCACAAGCTTACAATAAA
>JBFEYO010000123.1:0-6416 GCA_041562075.1 Sulfurimonadaceae bacterium
AAGATTGACGTATCCTATGGATAGTAATATCGAGACGACTCCGGCTACTATCCCGCTGTGGTATTATGATATTGAGCTGGGGATCTGGGTAGAAGATGGTGTCGCGGTATATGATGCGGGTACAAACACCTATTCGGGTACGGTAAGTCACTTTACGACATGGAACCTTGATGCAAAAGCAGAACGTGCAGTGTTCCAGGGATGTGTTGAAGATGCCAGTGGCCTGCGCATAGAAAATGCTGCCCTGGTGGTAGAAGCCCAGGGGTGGATGAAGGTAAAACAGAATGAAGATGCGCAGGGTGCATTTAAGTTTATCAATGCCCCGGCAAATTTTCCTATAACGCTCACGGCTCTATCCGGGGATAGTTCTTCTACACCACTGACTTTTACGCTTAGTACGGGAGAAACAAGGGAGCTTGGGTGCCTTGTTCTAGATCAGGGAGCAAATACAGGTTTTGCAAGTGTAAGCGGACGTGTTCTTAACTCAGATGGAACCCCTATGTCAAATACGCATATGCGTATCAAGGATAACGGGGAAGACCTTGGCTATCTCTATACGGATGCTAACGGTTATTTTCAGACGGATATCTATACAAGACCGCAAAGCAATAAACTGACGCTTTCCATTCAGCAATCATCCTTCTTGTACATCGATAAAACCTATCAATTGGATAAGTTCACTGTGAATACAAACCTTGGTGATATTGAATTGAAAACAAGCCTGATCAAAGGATGTGTTGTACGCCCAGACGGAAGCAGTGATTTTACCGGGACGAATTTAGTAAGTGTCGATGCCTTACGATCAAACACGAGAGTATCGATTGATCAAAACGGACAATTCAGCTTCGTCGCAGAACAAAATAACTTTGCACGAACCATGTATATTTTTGCGGATAATTATACGCTTACAAGAGCTGAAAAGTTTAATGCAAACGCAGATGTCGTTGATATGACAGATACATGTTTTGTTCTAGAACCGGCAGCAGATATCAACGAAACAGTGAGTGTGGATTTTGCTTCAGACTTTGCTACGGATTATCTGCTGGTAGATTTTGGGGAACTTATGACGGCTAATGATATTAACCCACGACTCTATGATGCACTGATGGGCGGATATACTGAGGTAAATGGTCAACAGGTTGAAAATGAGAAACTAAAGTCAGGCTCTTTTTCATTAAGCAAAAACGGTGTCTATCGTGTGTTTGCTATGCGTGAGGACTACAGTGCTCCTCTGCAAGGAACATTGACTATCACCGTCAAAGGCAAGTCCTATGTTTTAGAGATTCCAAAAACGTTTAGCTCGTACAACTGGCTCGGTTTTGGCATAGAAGTGCATCAGGGTAAAATCAAAGTGGTTGAAATCAATCGAAGCACCTATGATGGGAGACCATCCTAAGATACAGGGTGGTTGCCACCTTGTATATTAAACCAAACTTCTAATCTTTTCCTAACTCGTAATGCCAACTTCTTTTTTTTCTCTTTTTAGATAAAAATAGCTCCATTATTAATGTACTAAAGATAAGGATTGTAATGCAAACAGCGATTTTAGGCGGTGGATGTTTTTGGTGTGTGGAAGCGGTGTTTAGCCGTGCAAAGGGTGTGATCTCGGCGATCAGCGGATATGCGGGTGGAGAGAATCCCAATCCAACATATCAGCAGATCTGTACCGGTACGACAGGTCATGCGGAGGTGGTGAAAATCACCTTTGATGAGAACATTATCTCTTTTGAGGATATTTTGGATATCTTTTTCGAGATCCATGATCCTACAACATTGAACCAGCAGGGTGCGGACAGGGGAACACAGTACCGTTCAGTGGCTTATTATATGGATGAGGAGCAGAAGGATGCGATTGAAGCGAAGGTCTTTGAGCTGCAAAAGAGCCTCGCCTCTGCTGTGGTAACAGAGATCTCTCCTGCTCCCGAGTTTTATGAGGCGGAGGGATATCATCAGGATTACCTGACCCACAACCCGAATCAGGGCTATTGTGTTGCTGTGGTTTCTCCCAAAGTGCAGAAGTTTATGACAAAGTTCAAAGCGTTTATAAAATAGTCATTGGGCGGTATAAGCTGTTCCGACGGTGGCATTGGAGAATGCCCCCTCTTGACTCAGGAAGCTGAAGGGTACGGAGGATGAACCGGATTTGAAGGATTTGAGCACAGAAATATGCACATGCAGATGGGGACCGGAGGTATAGCCGGTATTTCCGGATAGTCCGATCTTTTGATATTTGTAGACCTGCTGGCCCAAACGTACAAGGACCCCATTTGGTTTCAGATGGGCGTACATGGCCATACTTCCATCCCCATGTTGGATGATAATATAATTTGCTTTTTTGCTGAATGCCGGCGAAAAACCATGTTCGGTGTTTTTCTCTTCAAGGGCAACGACAATCCCATCTCTCATCGCATGTATCGGTGTCCCTATAGGCATTTCAAAGTCAAGGGCGTAGGCAGAAGCACCTTTATGGGTTTGCTCTCCATGAAAGCCCTGAGAAAGCAGGTGACGTTCTCCTCTCTCATAGGGCAGCGCATAGGTGTATTCTTTGTCATAATCGGGGTTCAGTGTACCGATCTGTGTACCGTATCGGGTCTGAAATCGACTTTGGGAAGTGGGATCAATAATGGAAAGATCCAGTATTTTTGTTCTGCTCTGAGCCGGGAAGCTGTTGGTATAGGGTAGTGGGGCAGAACTTTGAAGATTATCCAGACTGAGGGCTTCAAGTCTGATGGTGACGTTATAGTGGGCATGGTTTTCCAAATATAGATCAAAGCCCTTTGGTGTACGGATACTGACGACTTCCACAAGATTTTTTCGGGAGGTGTCGGGATGAAAGCTGTTGAGTTTCTTTCGTTCCTGGACTTTTTGATTGTGTGTAGATAACCTGAACATGGCATCATAATAGGCATAAGAACGCTGATCAAGCTCAAAATCCTGCGAAAGATTCTGCAGATACATGATGGCAGGATTTCTGTGTCTTTGATAATAGGTGACGACAGACTCCTTGAGCCGGGCATCTTGGGAGATAAAGGGCAGAGGGGTTTTCATCAGTGTGTAAAAGTCCTCTTTGTTATCATTACGGATAGATTGATAAAGTAGGTGTTTGTAATACTGTTCAATATGGTCATGCTGTTGTTGTAACTTGCGAAGCTGTTTGAGATAGGCCCGGCTTCTATCTTTTTCTCCGGTACTATCCAGGGTATGACCCTGTTTCAAAGCATACTTGGCCTCTTTTACATAGGTGAAGATCTCCTTTTGCTTCTCCTGAAAGAGGGAGAGTTTAGATAGTTTCTCAAAGTTTTGAATCTGCTGAAACAGGGGAGTGGAAAGTTGTTCATATTGTTTGGGATAGTCTATTTCCCGGGAATAAAGAAGGCTCAAAAGAGACAAGAACAGGGTTAATCTTTTCATGAATTAGATTGTATCATAGAAGCCAAAGGAGGAGTCAGGGAAGGTAGATTATATAATGAACATAAGGATTTAAAATTGATAAGTTAATAAAAATCATATATATTTCTTTGGCTTCGGACGAAAGTATAGGTACGAAATGTGTAGATAATGTGTAGAAAGTACGAAAGGGTATAATACGCATGATGAATAAAGAGATTATAGCCGTATTGGATCCGATGTGTTCTTGGTGCTGGGGATTTGAACCTGTTCTGAGAAGACTCCGGAAGTCTTTGCCGGACCATGTGAAACTAAGCTGTCTTATGGGTGGATTACGTCAAAGCGGCGATCAGCCCTGGAATAAGGAGTTTAGATCTTATCTCAGAGGACATTGGAGCAAGGTAGAGGAAGTCAGCGGACAGCCATTTAACATGTCATTGTTAGATAAAAAGCAGTTTGATTATAACACTGAGCCTTCCTGCCGGGCGGTTGTTGCCCTGCGACAGTTGGATGAAGGAAAGGTCTTTGATTTTGTCTATGCCTTACAGGAAGCCTTCTATCTTAGAGGGGAAGATATTACGCAAAGGAAGACAATAGTGAGTATTCTCAGCTCTTTTGATGTAGATATAGCATCTTTCATTGATTTATTTGAATCTGATGCAATACGCGAACAGACTAAGGCTGATGCTTACAGGGCCCGATCGATGGGAGCAAATGCCTTTCCCTCTTTGGTGTTTATAGACGAGGAGGGACATCTTTGTGTTGTGAAAGGGTATCACTCCTTTGAGAAGCTCCAAACCTATTTACAGTAGCTGTTAGCCGCAGACGTCGAGAGTACCGCTGTCACTGGAAAATTCAAGCAGAAAGTCACGTAGATGTATGAACTCTTCTTTTGGGTACCTTCCCTTGAAATATCCCCAGCTTTCTTTTGCCTCTTCAGAAGAGAGGTGAAAATGTTTGAGCTTATCTGCATCATCTTCTAAATAGGCAAGCCACTCTTTTTGTGTTTTGGTCGTAGCTATATGGCTGCCTAGATTATGACAGGCCTTACAATGTCTGGAAAAGTACCGTTGCCCTTCCTGGACTTGAGCATAACTACTGGTCAAAAACAAACATGAGATTAAAATAAGAGACTTGGACATGCTATCCCTTTTTTTTGATTCTACAGGGATAGAAATAATAAGGAGCTAAAGAAGCTATATTAGTCCTGGAGTTTTAAAAGGGAGATGATCTCATCGGCTATCTGAGCAGAACTTTTGCCTGCTGTTTGTATGACGGTGTCAGCTGATGCCAGATAATCGGGATGACGTTCGGCTATCAGGGCCTTGGCCTTTGCCATGTCTTTTAACAAAGGGCGTTTTTTAAGTTTTTTCTTCGCATTGTCAAAGGAGTTGATACGATCAAGGATCGCGTCAAAAGAGGATTCGAGATAGATGACATGACCGATCTTTTGAAGATTCCCCACCTTATAAAAACCGCCGCCAATGGAGATAATCGCATCGGTGACACTTGTTTCAAGCCAGAGGGAAAGTTCATGTTCTTTTTGGCGGAAGTAGGCCTCCCCCTCTTTTTCAAAGATCTTTTTGACGGAAGTGTTTTCCATGCTTTCGATCAAATCATCCGTATCGATATTGATTTTATGTAATTTTTTATTGAGTTCACGGGCTAAAGAACCTTTTCCAACACCCATAAAACCCATGAGGACAATGTTATTATTTTTCATAGGGACATGATAACAGAAAAACATTACATTAAGTGTAATGTCCGAATAGTTTTGTTATCACTTATTTGGTTTTTTCGTACAGGGGTCGACAAGTCATGCAGTATTTGGCATAGGGCTTTGCTTTCAGCCGGGCAGCTCCTATCTCTTCAGAACACATTTCGCAGACGTTATAGGTGCCTTTTTGAATACGTTCCAGAGCATGTTCAATGTCGGACAATTCCGCTTTTTGCTGATCAGATATTGCCTGTTCTATCATCGCATCACTACGCATGGATGCAAAATCCATGTCATCGTTGTTCTCTTGGGCTTGAAGCTGATCGAGTTCGGCTGAAGCTAATGCAACATTGTTAAGGATATGCTCTTTAGCATCGAGCAGTTGATCTTTGAAAAATTCTAACTCTTGCGCTTGCATTGTAGATCCTTTTTACATGGATAGATTCTTTTATTGAACCCTTTTTTAGCATAAAGTTTTCTTATAAAAATAAACTGATGTCCAATCAAGGCAAAAAAGAGGATATTATTCCAGCATCATATTAAAGGAATCAAGATGAAAAAATTGACTGTTCTTATGTTGTTCAGTGTCATAGCTCTGTTGGCATCTGCCAATATGCAAGGAGAGGGAACGGCATGTCCACACATGAAAATGCCTAAAACGTGTCCTGAAACTCAGAAGTGCCATATGCAAGATAAAGAGGGATGTGATTGTGCTGCCAAGTGTTCTTGTGAAGGTAAAAAAGAGTGTTCATGTGATGAAAACTGTAGCTGTGAAAAGTGTAAAAAGCTCAAGAACAACTGATCATTGAGGCGCGTTGTTGCGCCTGGACAGACTCATCTCTTTTCAATCTTAAAGAACCTTGTTAATGTTTATGGATTAGACTCTATAGGACGTGGTATGTTGTATAATAGAGTTTATGAGGAGAGCGAATGGGAAAACAGATACTTATACTCGTATGCCTGTTGCTGGGGACACAAATACTTCAGGCACGGCAGAACTACTCCGAACAGGGGATTATCACCTATAAAAAACTATGCAAGCAGTGTCATGGAAACCCTTACAAGGGCGCCGCTATGTTAAGTAAAAAAGGGTGGAAAAAGATGTTTAAAGATGAGGATAAAAAGCTCTTGAAGGTTCATTCCAAGCATGCCAAAGCAGCAGGGGTCTTTGATAAGTCCTATTATCAAAGCCGTCGAAAGCACTTGGTGAAGTTCTTGCTCTCCAGTGCTAACGATTCGGGAGTTATTCCTTCTTGTGACGGAAACTTTTGTGGCAACTGATTGTCCTATTTATGTATAATGCAGGTATGAA
>JBFEYO010000124.1:0-6208 GCA_041562075.1 Sulfurimonadaceae bacterium
CTGTGGTTAAAAGAGTGTTTTTACCTCAGTTCGGATATCAAAGATGAAAGGCTGCAAGAAGAGTGTCTGTTACGTCTGCGTATGGCAGATGTAAGTCATTATAATGAATGGACGCAACAGGCCTATTATCTGGCGCTTCAAGAGGGAAAAATTGAACAGGCCCTCTCTTTGCTGAAGGATATGGCATCACGATCTCATAAATGGCAGCTCGAACTTGCCAAGTTTTATGTCGAACTGCGCCGCTATAAGGAGGGTTCTGCAGAGTATATGAAGTTGTATAAGCGTGCAAAAAATGCCAAGGAGCGTAAGAAGTATCTGCTAAAGGCTTTGGAAGCACTGCAGTTTGGGTCTTTGATGGATGAGGCAGCGGCGCTGGCGAGAAAGTATGAGGCGCTTTATTACCGTGACAAGCAGATGAGTGCTATCTTTATCAAACTCTATCTTGCCGGAAACAAGCTCCAGGATGCGAAACGCGTCTCTATCGAGCGATTGAAGTATGTGGATTAGATGATGCCTTATATTGTGATGTTTTGTATGCTGTTGTCTTCTTTGGTATATGCCAAGGATACCTGTTATTCGGTACAGTTGAAGAGTTTTGTGATCAAGGATAGAAGTACTTACCGTTTTGAAGGGTATCCTTCTTCTTGCGGATTGATCGAAGGAGAACGGATCTCCTCGGTACGATGTGGCTGTTTTGAGCAGTATTCCCAGGCAAAAGAGCATTTGCAGAACCTTCAGTCGGAGTATCCAGGGGCAATGGTCGTTGAGACCTATACCCACCGTTTCACGGGGGGAGATAACGAAAAGGCGGATGCGTCGAACGAGCAAGAGTTAAAGTTGCTGTTTCAGGTGTTCTCCTACTCGAATGACCTTGATAATGCCTATGTGACCGCGACCAAGGCACTCCGAGCTTACCCCCATTCCATCTACTGGCATAACAAGATGGCTGAGGTTGCGATGTGGACCGACCGGCGGGAAGAGGCAGTCAAACATATGCTTTATGTCTACAATCGTACCCGCAGCCGTAAACTGGAGGATAAGATCTTTGAGTATGCGCTTTCTGCGTATCAATATGAGACGGCGGCTGAGATCATTGAGAAAAAAGTCAAGCAGGATCCCAGTGAAGAGAATGTTCAGAAAATGGTCTATATCTTTGATCTCGTGGGTAAGCCCAAGGAGTCTGCTGAACTTCTGGAAAGCATCTACGCAGGTTTTCCATCCAGGGACTATCTTCTTACCCAGCAGTTGCAGATTTATCTGAATCTGGGGGATATGGAGTCTGCGGCACGGGTAGTTGAGAAGATTGAAAAAGCACAGATGCATGATATTCAAAGTGCCTACCTTCTTTCACACTACTATTTTCTCAGGCAAAAGGTGCAGGCATCCTATATCGCCCTCAAGGGAGCAGATCTGGCTCAAAGTGACGATGCGAATCTGACACAATATTATATGCAGTTGAGTGATCTCTCCTGGTATGTGCGTGCTTATGAAGAAGGGGCGAATGCCTCTATAAAGGTGGATGAGGCAAAGGCGGCACGTCTGGTAGATTATGAACGTATATTGGCCGTGTATAAAAAATCCGAGCCTCAGCGCGCGATGAAGGCGGCACTGGATGCCTATACAAGGTTTGATCAGCATTATCTCTTTTACACTTATGCCTATCTGGCGATTGATCATAAGGCCTATGCGGATGCTCTGAAAGCCTGTGAAGCCGTGGAGCGAGACAGGGATAATACCCTGGTAAATGAGGCACTTTACTGGATGTTAAAGGCTCAGCTATATGCCTATACGGATCAT
Organism: Sulfurimonadaceae bacterium; assembly: GCA_041562075.1. Taxonomy (GTDB): domain Bacteria; phylum Campylobacterota; class Campylobacteria; order Campylobacterales; family Sulfurimonadaceae. Next base: position 1,798 of record JBFEYO010000124.1, read on the forward strand.
GTGCTGGAGGCACAGGAAGCTTATTACAGAGCCCAGTTGCTTGCACCGGACTCCATTCAGGTCCTTGAGGCCTATATCTGGTTTTTGATGGATGTCAAAGATGCCAAGCGTCTCAAGGCATATCTTGTAGATCTTGAAAAGCAAAGAGAGGTCACTGAAGGTCTGTGGTTGCCTATGGCCGTGGCCTATGTTTACCTGCAAGAAGGGGACAGAGCGGCATTTTATCTGGATAAGATTGAGCAAGCCGGTATGCATAGTCGCCAGAGTGAAATACTCTATGCCTACGTGAAGCAGTCTCAAAACGAAGAGGGTGCTTTTTATAAGCGTCTAAAAAAGGTCTATCAAGGGATGCATGCCATGTTGCAGCAGGATACCAAGCTGAGGACTTCTGCGGACTTTATGCAGGAGTATCTCGGAGTTGCACTCTTTTTTACGGGGGCGGATGCCTATGAAGAACAACTAGAAGGATCCAAAGGCATTTTGAGGGATGCTGATTACAGGGAATTGAGACTCTCCTTTAGCCTGAGAGAGAACGTGGATGAGCAGGTGCATGCACGTATGCAGGCCATGCAAAGAAGCGAGCCCTGGATTCGCCTCAATCACGCTTTGGCCACGGAGGGTAGAACACAGCAGCAGGAGTTGATTTATGCGTATTTTCGTATCCTTCCTATTGCAGACAGTGTCTCTGCCGCTGAGAACACACAGCAGATTGCCTTCGCTCAGGATCAAGTCTTTGAAGGATTACAGGGTAACCGTCATAATGAGCTCTTGTATGACCAGCTCAGACAGCTGTATGAAGACTCTGCAGATACCCTGAGTGTAGATGCCGGAGTGCTGGATCGTACCGGTCTTCAGCGCAGTTTTATCGAGCTTAAAAACGCCTATTATCTGGCTAAAGGTTATACGCTCCTAAGTGAGCTCTTTGTGGCGGGCAACAGTATCAATGATGATGAGGTCTTTAACACGATGCCATCAAGTACCCAGGGAGCGGCTCTGGGTATAGGCAAACGTTTTGCACGGGGAACTATTGAAGCACGGGCAGGTATCAGGGACTCAGCCGACAGTTATGGTTTTGTCGGTGTAAAATACACAAGCAGGATCTCACGCCGTTTGAGCATGGAGCTTTTACTGGATAAGGCAGCCCAGGCGGAGGAGAGTGTCTATCTGATGGTCGGTGGGTACAAGGATAGAGCAGGGCTTCAGATGCGTTATGACCTATTGGGATCGACCAGTATGGGCATTTACCTTGAGCAGGCAAGTTACGAGTCCGATGACGGTGTGAACCTGGGAACAGGTACAAGCGGGCGTTTTGATATCACCTATCTGCAGCGTTCAGCTTATCCGGATATCAGTTTTACACCTTTTTATACCTTCGGAAATTATGATGAGAAGGGCGGCAATAGGGGGGTAATCGAGCCGATGTTGAACTTTCCCGATACCAAGGTGATCTCCGATGACTTCTGGTACGCCGGTTTTGATCTGAGCTACGGCATGCAAAACCGCTATAATTACACCCGTGTATGGCGTCCTTTCATCTCAATAAGTCCCTATTACAACGGTATGGAATCCAAATATAACTTTGGTTTTTCAACAGGAGTGGGAGGTGAACTCTTAGGAGAAGATCACTTGGCCTTTGTGGTTGATTATTCTGAAAGCGTGAATGGTACCAGCGATCAGCTCTGGAGAACGTATCTGAGCTATAAGATTTTATATTAACGGTGAGATAAATGGAACATTTGGACTTGTATTCCAAGGTAGAACACCTCTTGGGAATAGAAGAGGCTACGAAATACCTGCATCAGATCTATGCAGAGGTGCTTTATAATTATGAGATCAAGACACTCCTGGATGTAGGCTGCGGCAGGGGTGATCTGATGAAGACCTTTGAGAAGTACGGTGTGGAGTGCGAGGGGATAGATCTAAGCCCTTTGATGGTGAAAAAGGCACAGGAAAATGGCCTGAAGGCGGAGCATAAAAGTATCTGCGAGGTTGATAAGCAGTATGACGCGGTAGTAGCAGTCTTTGATGTGCTGAACTTTGTCTCCCCGGAGGAGATTGAAGGTTTCTTTGAGTGTGTTCATCGGGCTTTAAAGGAAGATGGCATCTTTGTTTTTGACATCAATACTCTGCACGGGTTCTCCAATGTCGCTGACGGGACGATGAGTCAGGAAGAGGGAGATGACTTCTTAAGTGTGGATGCGGTCTTTAAGGATAATCAGCTGCACACCAAGTTTACTTACTTTAGCAAGGAGGGTGAACACTATAAGAAGGAACAGGAGACGATCGTACAGTATTTTCACCCCCTGAAATGGTTTAAAAAACTCAAAAAATTCAAGGTCGTACAGAGTGCTTATCTGGATCTGTATGATCAAAAGGATAAGGGGCTGATCGTGCTGAAAAAGGCCTAAGGAGTTAGCAATGATAGAAGATAAACAGCGTTGGAATGAAAAATACCTCAATAAATGTCCCATGCCCGATTGGCCCTCAGAGTTATTGGTTGAATATCTGCACCTGGCCAATATAGGAAAGGCCCTGGATATCGCCTGCGGTACGGGAAGAAATACCCATTATATGGCGGAGAAGGGCTTTGAAGTGGACGCCGTGGATATCTCTGAATATGCCCTGGAGCAGATCAAAGAGGATATCAAGATTCATAAGATCGATGCAGATCTGGATGAGTACAGACTCCAGCCGGAAGCCTATGATCTGATCGTGAAGTTTAATTTTCTTGATCGTAACCTCTTTGATCAGATTATTAGGGCGCTTAAGCCCGGCGGGATCTTTATCTATGAGACCTTTGTCAAGACGCCTGTAGAAGCGGGATATCATAACCCGACAAATCCAGACTTTCATCTGGATCTCAATGAGGTCCCTCAAGCTTTCAAGGCCCTGGAGCTGATTCATTATGAAGAGAAGGATACGGTTAATCTAAGAGATGAGAAGGTACGGGTGGCTTCATATGTGGGGAAAAAACCGGCATGAAAACTGTTGTTTTTTCACACGGTTGAGTTTGAAATTTGAAGGCTTATTTCTATCTAAAGATAGATTCAAGCTTGAGATAATATAATCGGTTTCTATAATAAAGGATGAGAACATGAAATTACATAAAGTTATAGCAATGACACTTTTGGCAATGGGCTTGACACTTCCTGTAATGGCAGGGGATCCGGTGGCTCAGGAGCTTTTGGCGCAGGCAAAAAAATGGAGTAAAAAGATCACTCCTGCCGAACTTAAAAAGAAAATCGACGCGGAAGAAGATCTTTTTATGCTGGATGTACGTGAACCGTATATGATCCCTGAAGGTTCTATTGAGGGGATGGAAAATGTTGCCATCGCCCGTGGACTTTTGGAGTTCGAACTGGGAGATAAGATCCCGAATAAAAATGCATTGGTTATTGTGTATTGCCGCTCCGGTAAGGGTGCCGCATTTTCAGCGGAGATGATGACGGAGAAGCTAAAATATACGAATACCTACTATCTTGAAGGTGGACTGGATGCCTGGCTGGAAGCAGGATACAGTGTCTTTAACCATCTTGGAGAGTTGAAACTCGTAAAAGAATAATTTCTGCAATTACTTTTATTCTCTGAGCCTGGTTAAAGGCTCTTTGGATAAAATCCCACTTATGAAAAAGCCTAAATTCGAATATTTACCTACCACCCGTGAAGAGATGAAAGAGCGGGGCTGGAAACAGCTGGATGTCATCTTGATCTCAGGGGATGCTTATATTGACTCGCCTTACATCGGTGTGGCCGTCGTCGGACGGATGTTGGAGAAACTGGGATTCAAGGTCGGCATTATCGGCCAGCCCGATGTGAGTTCGGATGTGGATATCAAGCGTTTGGGCGAACCAAAACTCTACTGGGGAGTCAGCGGCGGCAGTATTGACTCCATGGTGGCTAATTATACGGCGACCAAGAAGTTTAGAAACTCGGATGACTATACTCCGGGGGGTAAGAACAACAAGCGCCCGGATAGGGCAGTATCAGTCTATACCAATCTTATTCGGCGTCATTTCAAGGATACCGTGCCTATTGTCCTGGGCGGTATTGAAGCGAGTCTACGCCGTATCACCCATTATGATTATTGGCAAAACAAGCTCAAAAAGCCTATTCTCTTTGATTCCAAGGCGGATCTGCTGATCTACGGGATGGGAGAACGTGCGATCGAGGAGTTAAGTGTAGCCTTGCGTGATGGCACCGATTATAAACATATACGCGGCGTCTGCTATATCTCGAAGGAGCCGGTCGAGGAGTATATCCAGCTGCCCTCTCATGCAGAGTGCCTGGAGAATAAAGAGCGTTATATCGATATGTTTGATGATTTTTATGATAATAATGACCCCATCTCGGCCAAGGGGCTTTGTGAGCCGGTGGATACACGCTTTTTGATCCAAAACCCTCCCTGTGATTA
>JBFEYO010000125.1:0-6115 GCA_041562075.1 Sulfurimonadaceae bacterium
AGCCATTTTACTCCCTAAAAACCTAAGGTCACTTAGGTTTTCATTACGGGAGGTATCTTTCCAAATCCATCCGGAACAGTCTACTTCAGCTTTGGTAGTGTATCATCCCAATGCGACATATTACAATGTGTAGTTTTTGAGAAGACACATTAAACCATTTTACTCGGGAAGAGTCTTACCGAGGTATCCAAAAGTCTTTATCAAGGTTTTTGGAGCGATCTTGCTATAATGTACCCAAAGGAAGTCTTATGAAAACAGTTATTGCCCTATTGACCCTCGCGCTTGCTCTTTTGGCCAAAGATGTCGATCCAACAATCTTCAACTCTGTCAAGATGCTTGCTCAACCCCACATCAAGATCGCCAAGGCCTATGATCATGGTGTAATCTATGAGGTGAGCCTTGAGGTACAATCTCCCCGTGGCGCACAATTCACAACCGCCTACGTCACCAAGGACAAAAAGGTCGTCTTATTGGGAGAGGCTCTTGACGCTGCTACCGGTGAAACCATCAGACGTCCCCTGGATATGACGGATATACGCGCCAATGCCGATGTGATCTATGGAAGCGGATCAAAGGAGTACATCGTCTTTACGGACCCAGAATGCCCTTACTGCGTCAAATTTGAGCGTATGTGGCCAAGTATTGAGAAGAAGGTGAAGCTTTATGTCTTTTTTATGCCCCTTTCCAATCACCGAAATGCAACTCAGATGTCCTATTATGTGATGAAACAGAAGGATCATCCTACCAAAGCCAAAGCGCTGCTGGATATGGCCCATGGGGATAAACAGTATGAGCGTCTGACCATGACCCAACAGATCCATGAACTCTTTGCTAAAAAGATCCAGGAAAACCAATCCCTTGCCAACGAGTTTGGTGCCAGAGGAACCCCCGCAGTCTTTGATAACAAAGGCAATCCCGTTGCCTGGCCTGAACTGGGGAAATAACACGTCTCATGATGGGTTATCAGGAGTGGTTTGAAGCCCACTCAAACAAGCATTTAAAACTCACGCAAAAGCTCTCTAATGCGGGTATGAATCAAGACGAGATCATTGCCTATTTTCGTTTTGAAAACATGTGTGAGCATGAACCGGACTTTTGTGAACTCTATAAGCAGAAGCAAAAATGCCATGATATGGAAAATCTCAACTGCTATCTTTGCGCCTGTCCCAATTTTCGCTTTTATGCCAACCCCATCACAGAAGATGGTAAGACCCTGCACTCCAACTGCTCCATAGACTCCAAGGATGGGGCGATCTTCGAACATGAAGGACACCGGCATCAGGACTGTTCAGGCTGTTCTGTTCCCCATCATGAGACCTATATCCAGAAGCATTTTTCATTGGAATGGAAAAAGATCATGCATCAATGTTCACAGGCCTAGCTGTCAATCTCATTTGACATTATGAGTCACTTGGTGTAGACTTCCACCACTTTTTTAAGGAGCATGGATGAGAACCCCCAAAGGTTTTGGCAAAAACTACTTTTCGCTCTCGGCGATTTGTGCCTATAGCAGCAGTGTCAGTCTACTCGCTCAATGTACTGCCTTTACCCATGCGTCCTTCAACCTCTCTTTTGAGACCCTTGAAGAAGAGGATGAGCCCCTCGAAGAACTCGAACTACTGTGCGAATCCAACAGCTTACTGGCTGTAAGCTCTTCGTGTCATTGCAACTGTTTTTTTAAGAACCGTCTCTATACCCTCTGCCAGGTATTCAAATATCTTCCACAAACCTTTTTCATCTTCTTTACCAACCGTTCAGGAATAGCCCCGCCTTTACAGATCTGTAAACTTATTTAACATTACATCAACTACAGGAAACATTATGAACAAAAGATTACTACCACTCTTAAGCATTGCGCTGATAACACAACTGCACGCGGATACCATCGAACTGGATGAAGTCATCGTCGAAGCCGCCAACCGTACCGGACAAAACCTTAAAGACATCACGGAAACTGCCACTATCATTACCCAACAGGAGATAGAAGAATCACGAGTCACGACCCTTTCTGAGGCGTTGACACGTCTTGGCAACATTATAATGACCAATAACGGAGGTCCGGGACAGCCGACATCCATGTTATTACGCGGCTTTGATTCCAAACGCGTGCTTGTCCTTGTCGACGGCATTCGCATCAATGATGTGACGGGGCTTAGCGGTGCACAATTCGAGCAGGTTATGCTTGATAATATCGAGCGTATTGAGATCATCAAGGGTGCGCAATCAGGGATCTGGGGAGCAGATGCATCAGCAGGTGTTATCAATATTGTCACCAAGACAGCACAAGAAGGAACCCACACCCTGGCAAACATCGAACAGGGCTCTTTTAATACGCAAAAAGCCTCTGCGCAGGTATCACATAAGAGCAAAGACTTTAGCATTTCCATTGGCGCCTCACGCTATGAGACGCAAGGTTACTCGGTAGCAGAGCCAACCAGGACTTCCCCTGATTACGGTAAACGCGGAAGCGAACTCAATTATGAGACCGACGCCTATATCAACAAGACCTATAATGCCCAACTGGCCTATTACATCACAGAAGGTGACCGACTCGAAGCGAACTACCGTTATATCGACTCTTACATCGAAAATGACTTCTCCGGACTGGATCTTCCAAACGGTCCCTTTACGGTCAATGAGATTGATAACTATGTTTATTCATTGGCCTTCAAGCATACCGATAGCACTAACGATCTAACAGCTGTGTATAACTACTCCCGCTTCAAACGCTCCCAGTACGGCGGATATGACGGTAACACGGAGGAGTTTTCTCTGCAGGACAAGATCAATTATGCCGAGAACTCCTTTTTACGTCTGGGCGGCTCATACCTGGAGTATGCCCAAAACACTTCCGGCGGAACTGGGTTGGATAAGGACTATACAAACAAAGCAGCCTTTGCAAGCAACTACAATAAGTTCACCCTTCTTGACAGCCTTGGAGAGACCATCTTTTCTCAATCCATCCGGTATGACCGATATGACACCCTGGATAACAAAACCACCGGTAAGATCGGTCTGAAACAGTTCTTGCACAACGACATCTACCTAAGTTCAAACTACGGTACTGCCTATAACGTTCCGACACTCTACCAGCTTTATGATGGATTCTCAGGAAATCAAAACCTCAAACCGGAAACGACAAAAAGTTTTGACATTTCTCTTGGAAATGATCAATTCAGTGCGAGCTATTTTTATAACAAGATCACCGATCTTATCGATTACGACTTTACCACCTCTGCCTTTGCCAACATCGAAGGTACCTCCCGCCTGGAAGGAGTAGAGCTTAACTATCAGGATGACTTCTTTGATACTTTGGCAATTAATGCAAACTATACCTATCTCAGTGCCAAAAACGGTGATGGTCAACGTTTGGCGCGACGTCCAAAACATCAGATCAATGTCAACGGGACCTATTATCTCAGCGACGCCTTGAATATCGCTCTTAATGCACAATACATCGGACAGCGCTATGATGCCCTTGATAACTCCGGTGCACAAACAGGTAAATACCTGGTGATGAATGCCGTTATCAATTATGAGATCAATGAGAATGTTGCCATCTACCTCAAAGCGGATAACCTCACTGATAAATATTACCAGGTCGTCGACGGCTACGCCACCGCGGAACGCTCCTACTACTCCGGTTTAAGTGCCAAGTTCTAGGACCTTGCTCAAGAGATGCTTTTGCTCTTATACAAAAGCACTCTTCTGTTCTAGTCTGGCTAAGCTTTAAGAGTGTATACTCTCTCAAAGGGATGAAGATTGTCTAAGATACACCATATTAATATACGTCTTTTTATCTACTATAAACTGTTCAACTCCATATTCCTTGGGATCAGTGTGGGGACGATCTTCATCATCTATCAGCCCCTTGAACCCTCGGTATACTCTTTGGGAGGCGTCTTTTTAGCCCTCTCCATGCTCCTCATCGCCAAGTTTTACACCACCATACTCAATCGCTACTATTTTTACCGTATCTCCATGGGAATCGAATTATTGATGCTGGCCCTGCTAAGCTATTTTCTGCTCTTTTCCTACTCTTACATGACTGCAATGGTGATCTATGTGGGATATCAGGTCACCTTTGCCTTTGGTTCCTATCTTGTCAGAGCAGAGACCATTCTCTTAAACAATGCAAGGGTCTTGACCTTTTTGGATGTAGCTAAACAGAAGGGATATCTACTGGGGATGCTTATCTCCTATCTCTTTTACAAAGCCTTGGAGTCTTTCCTGGAGGTCACCGATGTCAACTTGCAGGTCTATTACCTACATTTCATCCTTATATTAAGTGAATTGATAACGATCTTTTTTCTCTATAGAGCCTTTGACACTCCCGGGAAAAACATCTCCTAGTAGAGTATCTGCCGCAGCTGTATCGCAAACCAGAGAATGCCCAGGTTCAGTAAAAAGATCATCAGTGAGCTTCCACGAGAAAGCATGGTTTGCAGGATGCTACGCTCTTTTTTATGGGTCTTAAAAGCGATAAACATATGCAGTACTGTCAAAACCGTGATCGAAATCACATATAGAAGTTTATGCGTCATCATATATCCGACACGGGAATCCTCAATATCCAGGGTCAGTTTCTCATCCAGTCCAAAATGGTAAAACATGATCCCGCCGCTGATCCACAGTAAAATCAGCCAGAAGGTCTCAAAATACCCGTATAAAGGGCCCAGGTACTCATAGGTCTGAGCCTGAGCCTGTTCACCCTTGAGAAAGACTCCCAATAAAAAGAGTAAAATCGCCCCTCCGATCCACGCCGTTGCCGATAGAATATGTATATACAAAACTATATCAATCATTATGCTTCTTTATCAAAATGCCGGCATCATACCATAATATCCATACCGCATATACTTACTGGATCAGGCGATAGCAATGTGATAGTTTTTTATTATAATTGTTATAAATAAGGAGACAATCATGGAATCTACTGACTTATATACGATCTTTGTAGTCGCTCTTTTAGGCTCTATCGGACACTGCATCGGTATGTGCGGCGGCTTTGTCGTCGCTTACTCCACATCAAAGATCTCACCCAATAATAGCAGCTCGTTTCAAATACTTGCCCACGCGCTTTACTCCATAGGACGTATCCTCTCCTATATGGCCATCGGTGCGCTCTTTGGCACCCTTGGCTCAGCGATAGGTTTTTCCATGAACGCCAAAGGAACACTCTTCATCATCATCGGAATATTGATGGTCCTTATCGGGATATCCCTAAGCGGAAAGTTAAAATTTCTGACCCGGATCGAGCACTCTCTGGCTCAATCTAAATGGTTTCGCGCTACCTTCAAACAGGTCATCCAGTCCAAATCCCTGATAAGCTTTTTATATATGGGCATACTCAACGGTCTTATCCCCTGCGGACTGGTCTATTTCTTCGCCACCGCAGCCATTACCTCCGGCTCTGCCCTGATGGGGGCCGTCGTGATGCTGGTCTTTGGGATCGCAACGGTTCCCGCGCTGTTCACACTGGGAATGCTCAGCGGCTTTATCTCCAAGATGTCCTGGCGTAAATATGCCCTGAGCTTCGCAGCCATCATCATTGCTCTATATGGTGTCTATACGGGATTCAAAGGAGTGATGATGCTCACTAATCCACAAATGATCAAATCGAAAATGAAGGATATGAATATGCAGCTGAAAAATACACAGAAGTACTTGCAGCAGTAAGAGGAAGTCAGCATGATTTCACGGATTTATCGGATTATTTAAATCTGCGTCATCTGCTTCATCACGCTGACCACTTCTCTTAAAGAGAAACCGTGGCGGTCTGCGCAGCAGATGTTTCTACTTTTTCGCAGTTTTGGACTTGCTCTTGTTATAAAAATAGTTCGTTGCTTCTACAAATCCATCTACGGAACCACAGTCAAAACGCTCGCCTTTGAACTTATAGGCCAGGACCATTCCGTTTTTCGCCTGGGTCAGTAGGGCATCGGTGATCTGAACCTCACCGTTTTTACCCGGTTTGGTCTCACGGATCACATCAAAGATATCCGGTGTCAGGATATAACGTCCGATGATCGCAAGATTGGAAGGCGCATCTTTGGGATCAGGCTTTTCCACCATATCCGAGATCATAAAGACATTCTCTTCGATCTCTTTACCG
>JBFEYO010000126.1:0-6013 GCA_041562075.1 Sulfurimonadaceae bacterium
CAGGCAGCGCTTATGGATTCTTTTATCGAGTTGATTGCTGATGCGATTGATGCCAAGTCACCCTATACCGCGGGACATTGTCAGCGGGTGCCTGAGATAGCCATGATGTTGACGAAAAAAGCCCACGAGTCCAAGGAAAGTGCCTTTAAAGATTTTAGTTTTAAAGACGAAGATGCCTGGCGGGAGTTCAAGATCGGCTCATGGCTGCATGACTGCGGTAAGATCACTACCCCTGAATATGTAGTCGATAAGGCGACCAAACTGGAGACGATCTATAACCGCATCCATGAGATACGCACCCGTTTTGAAGTGATCTGGAGGGATATAGAGATAGAGGCTTATGAACGAATCACGCAGGGTGAAGGAAAAGAGAGTATGGAGGCATGGAAAGAAGCAGAGCATCAGCGTCTGCTTGAGGAGTTCTCTTTTATTGCCGAGTGCAATATCGGAGGTGAATATATGAGCGTAGATAAGCAAGAACGCATCAAGGCTATTGCTAAGCGCCAATGGACATCTCACTTTGATAAACGTGCAGGACTCTCGGATCTTGAACTATTGCGTTATAAGGGTTCAGATGAACAGAGTGATCAAGAACAGCTGCTACATGACGGTGAAGAGCATGTTATCCCCCGGGAACACTTCGATCATGAGGCCTATGCAAAGGATGGTTTCAAACTGGATGTTCCGCAGAAGCTGTATGATTATGGAGAGATCTATAATCTCTGTATAGAGAAGGGGACCCTAAGTCATGAAGAGCGTTTTAAGATACAAGAGCATGTGATCATGACGATCAAGATGCTCGAAAAGCTTCCTTATCCCAAGGGTATGGAAAGAATCCCCGAATATGCAGGTACGCACCATGAGACAATGCTCGGCACGGGATACCCCAGGGGGCTGAAAAGATCAGACCTCTCCATACCGGCACGCATTATGGCCCTAGCGGATATTTTTGAGGCACTGACCGCCTCTGATCGTCCCTATAAAAAAGGAAAGACGCTTAGTGAGGCACTCAAGATCATGAGTTTTATGAAAAAGGATGAGGATATTGATGCCGATGTCTTTGAGCTTTTCTTAAAAAGCGGAGTCTATCTGGACTATGCCAAGGCCTACCTCAAGCCGGAGCAGATCGATGAGGTGGATATCCAAGCCTATTTGAATTAGGAAGAGTTAGAGGATAATCCATCCGTTAAACACGGAGATAGCGACAAAGGCGAGCATGAATGCCGCCATACGTTCGATGGTTGTTTTATGATGGGAAAACTGAGAGAGAAGTTCTTTGGCGATCGATGAGATGAAAAAGCCGTAAAAGAGCAGGGAGGCACTGATGGCTCCCAATCCGAAGAAGAGTCCCATAAAGGCCGCATTGGCAAGGGATGAACTGTTTGCCGCGGTAGCGATAAGGGTCATGATCGGAGCACAGGGGTTAAGGGAGATGACCAGTCCCATGGTGAAATAACCAAGGGTCCCGCTTTTGGAAGCTTTGATGTTCGTAGAGGTGCAGTGTGATCCTTTTTGATCGAAGGTACGATAGAACATCAAGAGTGCGACGATCATGGTCGCAGATCCCAGAATTGCCTGTGATAGTGCCGGATTGTCGATAATGTTTTTGACATAAAGGGTGCTAACCGATGCGAGCATCGCCATCAATATATAGCTGATCACACGCCCGATACTAAAGGGGAGCACAACGGACATGGCATGGGAGATCGAACGTGAGTTGGCTAGCAGGATAGGGCTTAAAAAGGGCATGCATGAGAGCATGCAGGCGGTCGCCCCGTAGCTAAGACCGATCAGGAAGAGGGAGGTAAAAGCGAGCGTTTCCATCTATTTTGGTGCCACATCCGCCCAGACGGTCTTTTCCCACTCCCTCTGGTCCTTATTGCGTTTTTTGAAGTAGGCTTTGGAGGACTTAAAGACGGGAAACCCGGCATATTGTAACTGCAGGACATCATCGTCAGGACAGAACTCGGCACATAATCCGCAAAGGGTACAGTCTGCATAGGTGATATCTGTCGGTTTTTCTGCTACTTGCTGGATTTCAATGATATCTGTCGGGCAGACCTTGGCACAGAGGCCACACTTCTCACATGAGCTGGAGCCGTTCTTGACCAGTTTTAAAAGACCGACTTTTTTGAATACGGCCTGCAGGGCCAGCATCGGACAGATACGGCAAAAAGGCTGCTTGATGGTCAGCGCCATGGCAATCATCAGACCAAAAAGCAGGTCGGCAATGATGGAGAAGATCATGTACCCGGTGGTTGAATGATCGATGAAGAGCTGGGAAGTGTCACCGACTGCGAGGGTGGTCAGGATACGGCTTGGGCAGATACGGCAGAAGGCATCTCCAAACTCATGACCTAAAAAACCGATGCCCGTCAAAAGGGGAAAGATAAAGACCAAAAAGGCCAGCATGAACCATTTGACAGGGCGTACTTTTTTAAGGGTGGAGGTACTCAGGGTATGAAATCGTTTGAATCCCAGTTTATCCCCGATGGAGTGGATGACCTCCTGGAAAAATCCCAAAGGACAGACCCATCCGCAAAAGGCCTTGTTCAAAATCACGATAAGGATGACAAAGGTCCCCAGGGTGATGAGTGTCGGTAAGATCGCCTGGAAAGGCTCTACCGTGCCGGTAAAGGCTCCTGACACCCGGTGATCCATTTGGTGCTGGAAGGGGATAAGGGTACAGTAATCACCGCTTTGCTGATCATAGGCACAGGATAGTGCAGGGAGGGCCCCGGTAAACTTGTCTTCACTGTAGAAGGTGCTCATGAAAAGAGAACCATATACCATGATGACAAAAAAGAAGAGCTGTACGACGCGTCTGAACCAGGTAAGTGTTAAAAATCTATCCATTATGCTTTCCTTTTTTTTGTTTTATGAATATTTCTAAACATAAAGATCCCCATCATAATGCCTAAAAAAACCAAGACGATAGCAAAGGTCTGCTCGTGCCAATAATCCAAGGGATTGACATGATAAGGCATTGCCAGCGTTGTGGAATAGTTGATTCCTTCATGGGAATAACTGGCAGAAAGTATAAACTCGGCAGGTCTGTTAGCGCGCCGTTTCATCTTGACCTCTTTGAAGTCATTAGGCATCTTAATTTGAAACCTTCCTCCCTCGTCACTTTCGACCTTCAGTGTTGTCCCGTTGCTGGTCGTGAGTGTGATGGGGTGGTATCCAAGTCTATTATCGTCAAAACGCAGGCGAAAATCGTAGCTGTTTGAACCTTTATAGTGGTTATGTTCTTTAGGCAATAAAACAGGTTCTATCTCAAGTCGGCTTTTATGATATTGGGTGATCTTTGTAGGTGAGGTCTTGGAAGGTCTTCCATGACTGTACAGGTATCGCACAGAGCTTTGAATAGTCTCTTCGGTGCTCTGTATAAGGACGAGGGCATGATAGTTTTCCATACCGGTCCGTGGTAAAGAGGTATGTCCATCTTCAAAAGAGAGTTCGCGCTTTTCAAGGGTGGGCATAAGGTAATAGGCCTCGGTTTGTGCGAAGGGATTGAAATTATTCACCTCAAACTGTTTGGCTTTTCTTCCGCTATGGGTATTATGTTCCTGATGGGATGCTTTTTTATTCTTGGCGTGATAGGGTTGCCAAGCAATAAACTCCCCTGCTAAAAGCAGGGAGCTAAGAAGCATAGAAATAAAAAGATATCTCATGATAAAGGGCTAGAATCTATAGCTATAGGTAACCATAAAGGTTCGTGGTGCAGCCGCTTTATAAGACTCATTACCGTTGGCATCTTTTTGCGCTTCCATCGCGTAATACTCATCCATGATATTTCTCACGTTGAGCTGAATATTATGCATCTCATACTCGTATCCCAGCATCACATCGGTAACGAGGTCATAACCGTCATATTTTTGCGTATTGGCGTTGTCCATGTAGTAGCTTCCCCATGTTTTTGCGGTTACGCGGGCTTTGAAACCATTGTCCATATTAAGTGCAGCAAATAGGGTGTACTGGTGTTTAGGGATATATGGCAGGTAGTTGCCCGCTCTATCTTCCCATGTCGCTCCACCGCCATAGCCCACTTTTTCTTCAAAGGCTACATATTTGTAGTTGCTATAAGCATAACTACCACCAAAGTCCAGATAATCCGTCACTTTGTAAACGGTGTTAAACTCCAAACCTCTTTTTTTTGTTTCTCCGGCATTGGCATATTCAGTGGTGAAACCAGAAGCGTCCACCTGTTGAACAATCTCATCTTTGACATCGTTGTGGTAGATGGCCAGGTCATAACTGAGATCGTTGCTACGTGACTTAAGACCAATCTCATAGTTATTATTGGTCGTTTTATCCAATTCAGGATTTTCACCGAGTTCATTGGTTGTTGGTGCCTGGTTTGCTGTGGCAACTGAAAGATAAACATTCGTCGTATCTGTTAGTTTATACACTGATCCAAATTTTGCCGAGAAAAGAGTATAGGACTTGTCGCTTGAATATTGTCCAATTCCGGCAACATAATTTTTTGCTCCATAGTCATAGCTTGTGATCTCATTGCCGTCAATATCAACACTGAACTCATCGATACGGGTGCTGATATCAAAACTCAGGTTCTTAGTCGGTGAAAAGGTCTCCATGGCATAGATTCCGTAGAGTGTGGATGAACTGTCCTGTACTTCAGCCAAGCTTCCTTTGCGGTCGGATAAGGTTTTCTCAATTTGAGCAGAGGGAGGGAAACCGCCTATAACAGTTGTATAGTCTGCATACTCATATTTTTTAGCGTCCTTGGTAATATCCGCTTTTGCAGTAACACCGGCAACCAGCGTAGCTTTTTCACCGAACAGATTGTGGTTGTAGTCAAGTTCCAGGTCTGTTCCGTAAACACTGTTGTCATCACTGTCATTGATCATGCCGGTCACCGGGTGGAAATGTTCCCAGGTATTGAAGTAAAAGCGTGGTTTATAAAGGACGTCACCCACTTCTTTCTCATATTTTACATTCAGAGCAAGGATTTTTGAATCACGGGCTGAATGCTGAAATTGTGCACTGGTATCGTGTTGTTCTCCTGTCTCCTCAAAGATAGCGTATTCGGCTGCAGTCATTGAGGTTGGAATCTGCAGATTTGACTCGGTATAGGATAGTTCGGCTTCGACGGTAGAATCATCTTCAAAGATATGACCGTACTTAAGAGAAACCTGTGTGGAGTCAAACTCGTTATTATCTCTCCAGTCATTATCGATGGCTCGGTAGCTCATGGTAGCCGAGACGAAGTCACTGTCGCTGATGGCTCCTCTTACTTTTAGGTTGAGGTTTTGTTGCCCATCATCACCCAGGCCGACTTTGATTCTGTTTTTATCTTCATCGAATACCGATTTGGTGATCAGCTGGATAACCCCACCGGTTGCATTGGCGGCATTGATAGACCCCGGTCCTTTTTGTACTTCCAGGGCTGTTACATCTTGCATGTCGATAAAGTCAAAACGTGTAAAAGAATCCGGATCGGTCATCGGTACACCGTCTTTCATGACCATGATCTCACGTACCCCAAAACGTGCTTTTAGACCGGCTCCCCTGATAATAAGCCTGGGGCTTGGTGAGTTTGTTGATGATTCGGCATTGACTCCGGGGATACCTTCCAAGGCATCTTGTACATTGAGTACATTCTTATCCTCAATCGTCTTTTCATCCACAACGGCAATGGATTGTGAGATATCTTTTGTGGGCGTCGCTACCTTGGTGGCTGTTACACTCAATTCATCCATAGTGTATTCTCCAGCTGATAGGCTAAGTGCGCTAAACAGCAGTAGTGATAATGTAATTTTCATGGTCTCTCCTAAACTTGAGGAAAGAATTATTTCAAAAAATTGTTACACAAGTGTTAATTCTAAAATATTATATTCAATAAAGGTTATGGAGAAATGGGAGTGTATGTATGAGGTGTCAGGACGCTTTGTCCTGAAAAAGGCTTATTCACAGGGAGCCGCTTACGCGATAGAGAAGATATGTTCTAGAGGAGTTCAATGCCCTTCAAAGTCCACTGTATGTCATGCAC
>JBFEYO010000127.1:0-5944 GCA_041562075.1 Sulfurimonadaceae bacterium
CCGGTGCTGGAAGGGGATGAGGTGTGGGAGAAAGAGCTTTTGCATACCTTGATTCAACAGTATGCGGACGAGTATGAGTGTGAAGATGATATCTATCTCTACGGAGAAGGTCCGGCAGGTTATACTGCGCTGGAAAAGGGCATCGACTGCGGTGCAGATGCGGTATTTTCACAGAGTCCCCTGGAAAGAAAAGAGGGCATGCTCGCCCAATTGCTACACAGACGAAAAAGCTTACCGATCTTTTATGTTTGCAATAGAGAGCAAGATGAAGCGGTCTCTGCCTTTGTCGAGCGTTGTCGGCAGCAGAAGATCCGGGTACACACCGATTTTTGCCCTTCGGATGAGGAAGGAGAGCTTAGGCTTATCCAGGAAGTGATGAACATGTTTGAGCATGTTCCTGCCGAGTACACCCCCTGAAGAGGGTGATTAATAGAACTTAGCATAAAATTTGTGTACAATGATAAGCATAAGTAAACACCGGGTGTAAAGGAGAGCTAGTTGTTATCAAGATCTGTACTGCTGCTCTTTATCATAGGTGTCTTTCACACTCTTTTTGCCCTACATATCAGTATTAACACCGGACGTGAGGCCGGTCAATCCTACTCGGTGGTACATATCAAAGAGTCTTTTGCCTTCCGTTGTGTCAGTGAGATCAATGCCTTTGATGAGGTAGAACAGATCCAGTGTATTCTTCCCCGCGAGCCAAGAGAGAACTTTGAGAAAATGAAGACACATTTTTTCAAGATCGACTCCTTCAGTCGAAAGGGCAAGTATTACATCCGTATCCTTCCTGTTGAGAAGATGAAGGCAATCCCCATTGCCCATAAGCTGTATGAGAAGAGCAGAATTTATCATTTTAAAGAACATACCCTTTCCAAGCATTGGATGATTATCGGATATAAGGAACATTTACCGCTTATCTCCCTGGATGAGACGCCGCCGCTGGGTATCAATTTCCCGATTGCGATGGATGAGATCGTTCTGCCTTCGGTCGGTGCACTGGATATATCGGGTAACCCTATCCGCCTGGATCAGGTGCCGGATGTTTCGGATTACATGCGCATCAAGTCGGCATATGCTGCGGGGAATTACGACCATCTGGCCAGTGATGTGGATGCGCTTTTAAGACGTTATCCCGATACGATATTCAAGGCCGAGTTACTGCTGTACAAGATGCGCGGTCTGCATAAACTGGATGAGAATGAAGCCCTGCTGCTTGTCTCCAAGGAGTTTGTCCGCGAATATTCCGATGATGAGAATATGGCAGAGGTCCTTGCCTATACGGCGAATGCCTATTCTGCTGTCGGGTTACAGGCGGATGGTGCCTATTTTTATGAGCGCTTGTTCAAGGAGTTCCCGACTTCGAAGTTTGCGGCCTTGGGAATGATCTTCTTGGGAGATCAGCATCTTTCCGGGGGCAAGACCCGTATGGCACGGGGATATTTTGAGAAGGCCCTTTATTCCACTCAGGATGTGGAAATCGCATCTATGGCGGCCGTACGTCTGGCCAAGATCAACCTGGATAAGGGGGAGTTGGACAGAGCGGCTGAACTGTATGCCAAGATCATTGAGGGAAATGCCAAATATCTGCTCCATGATATCAACGAGAATTATGATCGTGCCCGCGCCTTTGCCAATCGGGGTAAACAGCAAACAGCCGCGGCTATCCTGACGGCGATCACGGACAATATCAATCACGGGGATGACCGGTTTGAAGAGATGCTCAAGGATATCGGTCTCTGGTTGAGCGAGACAGAAGATAAACCTGCTGCCTATAAGGCGCTTAAGCGTTACCTGGATAAATACGGTGATAGCGATTATACCCAGGAGGTACAGGTAGCCCTGGATTCACTTTTTTACACTCCGGATGATGCGAACAAGAGTGCTCTGATCGCAGAGTATGAGAGCCTTGAGAACAAGTACGCCGATCAGGAGATCGGTCAGAAAGCGGCCATACAAAGAGCCCGCCTCTATTATGAAGACAAACAGTATCAGGCGGTCTTGGATATGGAAGGCAGCGGGGTAGAGAAGGAAGAGGCATACGGTGCAATCGAGCATGATGCGGCTCAGGCTCTGGCGATGATCAAGCTTGAAGAGGGTGATTGCGGCAATGCGATCAATCTGGCTCAGGAGTATAATGTCACGATTGCGCAGAAATTTGATGCTAAACTTTTTGAGTGCGCCTTTGAGACGGGTCGATATGCGATGGCCAAGAAGACGGCCCAAAAGCACCTTAAAGACAAAAAAGAGCGTTTGTTATGGCTTTATAATTATGCAAAAAGTCTTCATAAGTCGGCAGAGTACAAGGAACTCATCACAGTAGCCAAGGATGTGATGAGTCTGGCGGACATAGAAGATGACAGAGCTTATGATGATATCTTGTATGAGGTCTTTGATGCTCATAAACGTTTGGATAATACGGAAGGGATGATTCAAACGGTCAAAGAACTTCAGCGCCGACGCGGGTGGAGGCATGAAGATATCGAGATCTATGTGGAGATGATCAAACTGGGATTGAAGCAAAAGGATGAGGTCGTCGTAGAGACCTATGCCGGCGAAGTGATGAGACTTCAAGAGAAGAGTAAGAGTTACTCCCAGACACCCTTTGTCGAATTTGCTGCACTACAGGTCTACAAAGACAGAGGTGATCTGAAGGCACAGGAGAAGATATTGGAAAGCCTTTCTTCTCATGAATTAAAAGCGGATGAGCGTTCCCGGGTTGCATATATGCTTGGTTCACTGCGTATGAAGCAGGCTAGGAAGGAAGAGGCCAAGGCCTCTTTTGAAGAAAGTATCAAGGCGCAGGAAAGCTCCGCCTGGGCAGGCTTATCCAAGGATGCCCTGGAGCTTTTAAAGTAATACGCCGTGACTAATCTTGCTGGAGCACCTCATGGGCGTCAAGAGGTTCCTCAAAGGCGATAAAAAGTATACACTCATCCCCTTTTTGACAATAGGCGGTGTGTGGCCGTTTGGCCGGTCCGTAAGCATACATACCTGTTTTGATCAGTTCAGTCTCCTGATTGTCGTAGGTGACTTCCATATTGCCTGAGATCAGGACCATACGCTCTGCCGAGGTATGCCAGTGGTGGGGGATCTTGAAATCTCCGGGTACTTTAAAGAGAATGTCCAGATTCTCTTTAGCGGGATCTCCGTGCAAGACGGCAATTTGACACCCCTCACCGATAAATGCCGGACATCCGCCCCATTGAACACTACCTGCTTTAGGATCGACCACAATTGCAGGTTCATCGGCACTGACTGATGAACAGAGTGTGCCAAGCATGAAGGCAAAGGCCAAGAGCGTGGATCGGATAGATAAATGTAACATGATTTCCTCCTCAATCAATACATCTGTATAGCACAGTATAATACTTTCGTATAAATACAAAAGAGGGATGAACAGTTTAAGAAAAAAATTTAATGATTCCTTAGTATATGTGGAGTGACTTCTTCGGAGGGGGTCCAATGGATGAATATAATACAAAACTTAACAAATCGATCCGGTATGCTGAGTTTAAACTTGATAGGGTATACTTTCGAAATTATTTTTTTAGGAGAAGTTTATGGGAATCCCTCAACCTTCGTTTTATATCTTTAAATGTCAGCAATCTGCACCTCCGGGTATGCCAAAGCCATCATGTGTGAGACCTGATAACCAAGACCTTTTTCAACATTTAGCACAGACTTTGATGCAAAAGGGTATAATTGGTACAGTACAGCCGATTCAGACAGGTTGTCTTAACCGTTGTAACGTCGGTCCGGTAATGTTAGTCGAGCCGGGTCACGTTATGTATACAGGTCTTGACAAAGAGAAGATCACCCGTATTATCGATGAGCACATCATCGGTGGAAACATCGTTGAAGAGTATGTGATCGATAGCGAGTTGTGGGATGCACCTATCACTCCGGCTGATATGCAAAAGCAAATGGGTCAGTAAGGACAATTTATGACAGTGGAAATGCTCTATAGTAAGCTTCACCGTGCTACGGTAACCGACGCGAACCTGAATTATGTCGGTTCGATTACCATCGACGAAGAACTTCTTGAAGCATCCAAGATGCGTGTTGGACAAAAGGTTGAGATCCTAAACATCAATAATGGTGAGCGTTTCTCGACTTACATCATCCTAGGAGAGCGTGGTAAACGTGATATCTGTCTAAATGGTGCCGCCGCAAGAAAGGTACACAAGGGTGATAAGGTGATTATCGTTGCTTATGCTACCTATGATGAAAAAGAGCTGGAAACCTATAAACCGAAGGTCGTTATTCTGGATGATAATAATGACATCGATGAAGTTCTAGACGAGATTTAAGGCTTTAGATGAAATTCTCGCTGACCAGCGTAGCTTTAGTGGTTGAACGAAGCTGTGGCTTAGCTGCAGCGAAAGTGAGCATTTTATAATGTTTGGGAATTTGGGCGATATGGGCAAGATGCTCGAACAAGTTCAAGAACAAGCAAAAAAGATGGAAGCCGAAATGGAGTCCAAAGAGTATACGGCCAAGGCCGGCGGTGGACTTCTGGAGATCAAGATGAGCGGAAAAGGTGAAGTGATCGATGTCAATATCGATGATTCTCTGCTGGAAGACAAAGAGTCTCTTCAGATCCTTCTGATCTCCTGCATCAATGATGTCAATCAGATGCTTGAAACTGACAAGAAAAACTCAGCCATGGGAATGTTTGGCGGCATGGGTGATCTTGGCAAGATGTTCGGTGGGCATTAATGGCACTTCGCCATCTTCTATTAACTATCCTTCTTATCGTATCTGCACACTCTGAAAGTAATATACATAGTTTTAAAGCCTGTCAATTAAAGTACCAAGTCAGCTCGGTAACCATCGATGGAAGTCAGGCGCTTGCGGTGGGTAAAAACTATCTGCTTTATTATTCCAAAACCCCTCCTAAAGAAGGTTTACTCAAGCGTGATCCCTTTTTGGGTCTGAACCTGGTACGTTCTTCCAAATCCTTCAAGCATGTTTTCAAATTTTATAACAATAAGCCAAAGCATCTGGCGGCAGTGCTGCCTGAAACTGTAGTAAAGGGCAGCATTGTCTCACCGCAGATCGGACTGAATCAACTTGCCGGTTTTTCACATCCGGTAAAACCCAATGCCATGGTGTCGGGTACATGTTGCGGGATCGTCGCCTTGAGCACAGGAGAGGGTCTGATCGACAAGGAGTATATTCAGCATTTCTTGGAGAGTAAAGAGGTGGTCTACGCGGATATCGGCATCCGTGTGAAGGATGATAGGGGGGTGCGTGTGATAGAGGTCAACCCCTTTTTTGAAGATTCTCCTTTTTTACTGGATGATGTGATTCTTTCCATGGATGATCACCCTGCAATAAATGCAGCGGATATTAGTAAACGCATACTCTTTTCAAAGGTTGGAAGCGAACATAGCTTTGTCGTACTACGTGATCAGAAAAAGCAAGAACTCAACACTACTTTTAGACAACGCTTGAGCGGGGGACTGGTGCCGGAGAGTTTTTTTGATCTGTTTGGACTGGCATTGAATGAGCAACTGGTGGCTATTGAAGATGATGCGAAACTGGAGATCAAAAAAGGGGATAAACTGCTATATGTGATGGGGAAAAAGGTAGATACTCTTAAGGATATACGCCGTGTACTCTCTGAAGAGAAGGGGAGTGACAAGAAGTCGATTGTTCTTCTTTTCCAGCGTCAAGGCTTTGATTTTTTTATCCATTTTCCCAAACCATAGGGGATGGATAAAACAGATTTTGTCAATGTTTTTTCAGTAAATAACAGGTATAATTTCAGCTCATATTTAGATCATAAGAAGTAGGCACTATTGACAGATTTGATTAAAGAGGGTGAAGCCTTCGAAGCATATTTATCCTCCCACCTTCCCAAAGCACCAAGTTTTCATCCCCATTACGAAAAAGCGCTGCATAAGATGCTTCTCGCAGGTGGCAAACGCTTTCGTCC
>JBFEYO010000128.1:0-5942 GCA_041562075.1 Sulfurimonadaceae bacterium
CCTTATGCTGCACCTTCAGCAAGAGCAGATCGTAAAAGCACATCCGGATGTCGGATATCTTCACCGCGGTATGGAGAAGATGGCGGAGAACATGATCTATAACGAGTTCATGCCGACAACAGACCGTATGGACTATATCGCGTCTAGTTCAAACAACTACGGGTTTGCCCTTGCAGTTGAAAAACTGATCGGATTGGAAGTACCTCGCCGTGCCAAAGTCATCCGTATGATGCTTCTGGAGATCAACCGTTTGATGTCTCACCTTTTCTGGTTGGCGACAACGGCACTTGACATCGGTGCGATGACCGTATTCTTGTACGCTTTCCGTGAGCGTGAATACCTGATGGATATCATTGAAGATTACTGTGGTGCACGTCTGACGCACTCTGCAGTACGTATCGGCGGTGTTCCTTTGGATATCCCGGACAACTTCATCCCTGATCTTAAGGCTTTCCTTGATAAGTTCCCACAAGATCTTAAAGATTATGAGGACCTTCTTGATTCCAACCGTATCTGGAAGATGCGTATGGAAGATGTGGGAACGATCTCAAAAGAGATGGCACACTCTTGGGGTTGTTCAGGGGTAATGCTTCGTGCTTCGGGTATAGAATGGGATATTCGTAAAGAAGAGCCTTATGAGCTATATGATGAAGTCGAGTTTAATGTACCGGTATCCGATAAGGGTGATAACTACGCACGTTATAAGCTGTATATGGCTGAAATGCGTGAGTCAGCGAAGATCTTGTATCAGACAATGAAGATGTATGATGATACGATCACTAATAATCAGACAGAATTGATGGCGCATGCGCCACAATACATCTCTGCGCCTAAGATCGACATCATGACCCAAAACTACTCATTGATGCAGCACTTTGTACTGGTGACTCAGGGAATGCGTCCACCGGTAGGTGAGGTATATGTTCCGACTGAATCACCAAAAGGTGAGCTCGGGTTCTATATCAATTCTCAGGGGGGTCCATACCCATACCGTCTGAAGATGCGTGCACCGTCTTTCTGGCATACGGGTATCTTAACTGACCTGCTTCCGGGTTCTATGATCCCGGACGTTGTATCTATCATTGGTACTACAAATATTGTATTTGGTGAGGTAGATAGATAATGAAACGTTATGATTTAAGACACTTAAAAGCAGACTTTGACGGTCGTATGAAAGAGGTGATCACCAAGGAGATCACCCCTGGTGAAGTTATTATCTTCTTGTTTGAAATTGGTGATTTTTCAGGTGTTCAACGCTCTGCTGATCTTGTAAAAGAGTGTGGTTGTGAGTTGTTGAACTCATTGAAGTTTAATGAAGTCGACTGGACGATTGTCATTAAGAAATAGGCGAGTGTAAGAATGAATAGTGTCCCTGCCTTAGAAGATATTTGTGAAGCCGGACGCGCTATTTATACTTATGAGAACCCTGCGAATAAAGATGAAACTGCCTTTTTAAAGGCAGTGAAGATGCTTGAAGAAGCAGATACACTTATCTTTAATTCGATGATCAGCAATGAAGAAGCGATGATTCTTCAGAAGCTCAAAGAGAAGCTTGGTTTCAAGCTTGTCAACAAAGATGCCAGAAAGTTTCAAAGTTTTCTAAAAGCCTTTGGATCTGTGGGCGGTAAACATCTATATGGCGGAAACCTGCAAAGGCTGGAAGCATGTGAAGGTGTGATCGTGCTTGGTTCCTCTGTCTCGGCGGATAATCCAAGGTTGGCAGATGCTATCAGCACTGCCAGTCGACAAGAAGGTGCTTATATCACGTATATGCATCCTCTTGAAGATGAGGCGCTTTCAAACACTGTCTCCCAGTACATCAAGTATGAGGTGGGCAGCGAAGAGGGACTGGTGGCGATGTTGGCAGATCTGTTTGTCCCGGAAGCTGCCAAGGAAGCTCATGGGGATTTCTTTGATGAACTGGATATCGGTTATATCTGCGGCGAAAGCAGTGTAGGCGAAGAAGAGTTTGAAGAGATGTTTGAACAGCTTCAATCCTGCAAAAGCCGTATGTTGGTGGTAGGCTCAGACCTGTTTAACCATCCGCGGTCGCAGAACATTGCCAAAATACTTGGCATGATCTCGAAAGAGAGTGATGTAGAACTTCTTATGATCCCATCAGAGCTTAACACATTGGGTGTTGCGCTTATATGTGATCTTGATGAATCTACATCCGGTAAAAGCGTTGGTTACAACGTAGAAGCAGATTACACCCTCTCTTTTTTAGGGAATGGTGATCTTGATATGCCGGGTCTGAGCCAGCAAGAAGGAAGCTTGACCTCTTTGGACAAATGGGTTCTTTCTTTGGAAAATGCCAGTGCATTTTCCGGTTATAGACTTAATGATCTTGCACAGGCCCTGGGTCTGGACACGACAAGAACAACAGACTACACCGCTAAGCTTCCTGCTTCGTCAGGGTACAAAGCTGTGGCGTTTGATGATCTTGAGATGAGTACTGCTCCATCGGGAATGACTCGAGGGTATGCTCTGGCAAATGCAGATGTTAAGAGTGGGGATGAAGGTTTGGAAGAGGTAGATGAGATAGCCGAGTTTAACGGTACCGTCATCTATCGATGTAACCACCCTTTGACCCAGGAGGCTCAAAACAGAGAGCCTATGATCTTATTGGGCTCGAAGCAGTTTGCTATGGCAGCTAAGATCAAAACAGGAGCTATGGTACGTTTTGAAATGGACGGTAAAACCTATCAACGGGAATTTAGGGTGTCTGAAGACCTTAAAGGAACGATAGCTTACAACCCTGTCTTTGACAGTACAGATAATTATGATGAATATCGTTATAAACGAGTAAAATTGGAGGAAGTTGATGAGTAATTTAGTTACGATTAATATTGATGGAAAAGAGATTCAGACACAAGAGGGCGAATTTGTACTAAACGCTGCTCGTGCGAATGATATTTTTATTCCGGCAATCTGTTATTTAACACGTTGTAGCCCTACATTGGCATGTCGTATATGTCTTGTAGAAGCTGACGGCAAGCAGGTATATGCGTGTAATGCCAAAGCAAAAGACGGCATGCAGATCACGACATCTACAGAAAACATCGAGTTGGAACGCCGTGCGATCATGGAAGTCTATGATGTGAACCACCCGCTTCAGTGTGGTGTCTGTGACCAGTCAGGGGAGTGTGAGCTTCAGAACTACACTCTTGAACTTGGTGTTGATTCCCAGACCTATTCTATCCCGGATGTATCCCGTCCGGTACTGGATTGGGGACATATCCATTATGATGCAGGTCTATGTATCGTATGTGAGCGCTGTGTAACCGTCTGTAAGGATATGATCGGGGATAACTCGTTGAAGACCGTTCCTCGTGGCGGTGACGGTATCTCTGATGAGTACAAAGAGTCTATGCCTAAAGATGCTTACTCTATGTGGAACAAGCTCAACAAGTCTATCATCGGCCTGACAGCCGGTGGCGATATGCTTGATTGTACTTCATGTGGTGAGTGTGCGGCGGTATGTCCGGTCGGTGCCCTTGTCAGTACAGATTTCATGTATACCTCTAATGCATGGGAGCAGACACAGATCCCTGCAACATGTGGTCACTGTTCTGCCGGTTGTCAGATCAACTATGATGTGAAGCATGAGTCAATTGCTAACCCGGAAGATAAGATCTATCGTGTTATCAATGAATGGAACTATGTATCATTATGTGGAGCCGGGCGTTATGCTTATGATTATGAGAACAGAGATGTTGTCAAAGACGAGACAGCTTTTGCCAATGCTATTGCAGCCTTTGATAAAGCGGATACGATTAAATTTACATCAACAATCACTAATGAAGAGGCTTATATCCTTCAGAGCCTTAAAGAGAAGAAAGGGTACAAACTGATCAACCCTGAAGCGAAAGCTTTCCAAGACTTCTTGAAAAATTACTCGGATATTTCAGGTACGGCAGTTTACGGCTCAGATCTAAAAGTAGCACATGATGCAAACTTTGTTGTCTCTGTAGGGTCTGCACTTAAGACGGATAATCCGAATGCACGTTATGCCTTCAATAACTCTATGACAATGAATAAGGGTGCGGGTCTGTATTTCCACCCGGTAGTTGATCCGGTTATTGACCAAATGGGCAAATCAGTAATGTCAATTAACCATGCACCACTTCAAGAAGAGGCGGCTTTATACCTTATCCTTGATTTGTTCGCAGACAAGTCAAAACTTCCTGCATCGGTAACTGAATACATTGCAAGTTTCCACTCGACGAAGACGATCACAGTCGAAGAGACAGTGAAAGAAAAAGTCGTTGAAATCGTCAAAGAGATGAAAGTCAACGAAGAGACAGGCGAAGAGGAAGAGGTTGAAGTAGAAAAATCAACAACCGTTTCTAAAAAAGTAGAGAAGCAGGTAGAAGTTGATGAAAACCGTCTTCTAGAGCTTCTTAACGCACCGAAAAACTTTGAAGATAACATGGAAAAATTCCTGAAGAAAAAAGATGCTTTCGTATTGATGGTAGGACCAGACCTATATACGCATCCTGCTGCTAAAAATCTTGCACGTCTATGTGCACTGATCGAGAAGTACTCTGATTTCGAACTGGTTATGATCCCGGCACTTGCTAATACGCTTGGTGTTTCTCAAATCTGTGATCTTGATGATACCGCCGGTTCTTATGCGATCGGTTATAACACAGAAGCGGATTTCGTACTATCTGCACTGGGTGAAGGTGATCTTGATATGCCGGCGATGAACCAGCAAGAAGGTACACTGACATCAATCAACAAGCGCGTTAACCCGACAAACGTTGCACTTGGATATGGCGGATACGTACTGAACGATATCGCTAATGCTCTTGGAATGGATGCAGAGTTGACAATCGATTATACAGAAGCATTGCCAACAGCTAAGGGATTCAAAACTGAGAAGTTTGATAACCTACCTAATCATTATGAGAATGACGGTACGGAAGTACGCGGTTATGTTCTGGATAAAGTAAGTGTTGCGACAAGCGGTGATGAGAGCGTAGAGCCGATGGTCGATGCGAAGGTCGAAAAAGCACTGTATCTTGCCAACCCGGTACGTCAGTTCTCTGATTTCACGGCGAAAGCACACCAATCCAAAGAGAAACCGGGACTTCATGCTTCCAAAGCCTATCTTGAGGCGAACGGTATTTCTGAAGGAGATAAGGTTAAAGTCAGCACGGCTAAGGGAAGCGTAGAAGTTGAAGTATCACACGATCACTTCATTGATGGTGAGATCGCTTATCTAACGACATTTGATTCCAAATTAAAATCTGAGGCGCTGTTTGACGGTTACCGTTTCACATCAGCTTCAATTGAAAGGGTATAAATATGGAGACAGCATACATCATTGAGACGGTCCTAAAGATCGTTGTCATTTTAACGGTGTTCTCTGCGCTTGCAGGTCTTGGGACCTATTTCGAGCGTAAGGTACTTGCATTTATGCAACGCCGTCTCGGGCCAATGGTTGTTGGTCCTTACGGTCTTGCACAGGTGGCAGCAGACGGTATCAAGCTATTTACAAAAGAGGATATTGTCCCGACGAATGTAGTAGCACGTATCTTTAAGGTTGCACCGGTTATTACAGCAGCGACTGCTTTTATGGCCGCAGCAGCTATCCCATTTATGCCTTCATTTACAATCGGTGATTATACGGTTAATCCAATCGTTGCAGATATCAACGTTGGTGTTTTATATGTACTTGCTGTGATGGCAGTTGGTCTATATGGCCCGCTTCTTGGGGGTATGGCTTCTGCCAATAAGTATTCGCTTCTTTCAGCAGCCCGTGGTGCAGCGGTATTTATCTCTTATGAGGTAATTACAGGGCTTTCACTTCTTGCGCCATTGATGCTGGTCGGTTCTTTCTCTCTTATCGATCTGAACAACTTCCAGACAGAAGGTTACTGGATGGTGGTATATCAGCCGGTTGCGATGGTACTATTCCTGATTGCCGGTTTTGC